>CAZVLT010000007.1:27105-31842 GCA_964628105.1 uncultured Woeseiaceae bacterium
CTCGGCCGTCTTGTCACAATCGATGAGATCCTACAGAAGCGGCACCATCAGGAGAGCAACAATGTTGATGATCTTGATCAACGGGTTGATCGCCGGACCAGCCGTATCTTTATACGGATCGCCTACCGTGTCGCCCGTGACTGCAGCTTTGTGGGCGTCTGAACCCTTGCCGCCGCAATTGCCGTCTTCGATGTACTTCTTCGCGTTGTCCCAGGCACCGCCACCGGCCGTCATCGAAATAGCGAGGAACAGGCCAGTGACAATTGTACCGAGCAGCAAGCCACCGAGTGCTATCGGACCCAGCAACAAGCCAACGGCCAGCGGCACGAGAATTGGCAGCAATGACGGCACAATCATTTCCTTGATCGCCGCCTTGGTCAGGAGATCAACGGCACGGCTATAGTCAGGCTTGCCCGTACCTTCCATGATGCCCTCGATTTCCCTGAACTGACGACGAACCTCCTGAACCACGGAGCCAGCTGCGCGACCAACTGCCTCCATCGCCATGGCGGCGAACAGGAACGGCACCATGCCGCCAAGGAACAGTCCGATTATGACCATGTGATCATCGAGCTTGAATACGGCATCAACGCCCGCTGCATCCAATGCGTGCGTGTAGTCGGCAAAGAGCACGAGCGCCGCGAGCCCGGCGGACCCAATGGCGTAGCCCTTGGTTACCGCCTTGGTCGTGTTGCCAACGGCGTCAAGCTGATCCGTAATTTTACGAACTTCAGGGGGCAGCTCCGCCATTTGGGCAATACCGCCGGCGTTGTCCGTGATTGGGCCGAACGCATCCAGTGCAACGACAACACCCGTCATCGAAAGCATGGTTGTCGCTGCGATAGCGATGTTGTAAAGACCGCCTAGCTCGACATCAGCCGGAGCGAGCGCAAACGCGCCCCAAATGCTGGCGCAAACGGCCAGAACCGGCAGCGCCGTAGCTTTCATCGAGTTGCCGAGGCCAGCAATAATGTTGGTGGCATCGCCCGTGAGGGACGCGTCTGCAATCGTTCTTACCGGCTTGTATTCGGTGCTGGTGTAGTACTCGGTGATGACAACCAGAGCTGCCGTCAGGCCGAGACCGATAAGAGCGGAGTAGTAAATATTCATGGCCGCGCCGCTCCCGGCCATCATCCTGTCGGTAATGAAGTAGAACGCGATAGCCGCAAGCACGGCGGCAACAATCATGCCCTTGTACAGCGCGCCCATGACTTTGCCACCGTCGGACGTCTTGACGAAAAACGTTCCGATGATTGACGCGACGATGGATACCGCGCCGAGTACCAGCGGATAAACAATTGCCTCAACGCCGTAACTGCTAGCGATAAGTCCGCCGAGCAGCATCGTTGCAATAATCGTAACCGCATAGGTTTCGAACAAGTCGGCAGCCATTCCAGCGCAGTCACCGACGTTGTCGCCAACGTTGTCTGCGATTACGCCCGGATTGCGCGGGTCATCTTCGGGAATTCCGGCTTCGACTTTGCCGACGAGGTCAGCGCCAACGTCTGCGCCCTTGGTGAAGATGCCGCCGCCCAGTCGGGCAAAGATGGAAATCAGCGAGCCACCGAATGCGAGACCAATCAACGCGTGCGTCGCGTCACTGGCGCTGGCACCTGAATTGCGCAGAAACATGTAGTAACCGGCAACGCCGATGAGGCCCAGTCCGACCACGAGCATGCCCGTGATGGCGCCGCCGCGAAACGCAACATCGAGCGCCGGTTTGACACCCTTCGTGGCGGCTTCGGCGGTACGAACATTGGCGCGCACCGAAACATACATACCGATGTAGCCCGCGAGCGCTGACAAAATAGCGCCGATCGCGAAACCGATCGCGGTCGGCCAACCAAGGGCCGGCGTCAGTCCGAGGACGAGGAACAATACGACGCCGACGGCGCCAATTGTGAGGTACTGACGATCCATGTAGGCCTTAGCGCCTTCCTGAATCGCCGCAGCGATTTCCTGCATACGGCTATTGCCGGCAGGCTGCTTGAGAATCCATTGTGTCGAAAAAAGTCCGAACAGTAATGCGAGTGCACCCGCACCGATCGAGAGCCACAAGGCTAACTCGTTAGTAGTCATTGGTCTTAGTCTCGTTGTTGTTGATTACGGCAGTTACGAGCGCTCCCGAACCCGAAAAAATCAGGGTCCCGCTCGCGACAGGCCGCGCATCATACCACAAATTTTGTGCCAGTCTGCGGCTTGACGGGCTTGTTCTTGAGCTTCGCAGTCTTAGGTAAACCATTGATATATGGAGGATAATTTTCTCCTCTGATCAAAGGCTCAAGATAACGGCGTGCCGCCGCTGTGATGGCGAAGCCGTCTTTGCTGATGTAGCGACGCGGCAGCATCTTTTCCTTATTGGCGATGCGTCCCAACGACGCCGCCTGGATCTTCCATCGATACGGTTTGTCTGAGAGACGCTTGATGACCGGCATGACGGCCGTCTTACCCTGCAGTGCGTATTGCACGGCCGCTTTACCAACTGCGTAGGCCTGCTTTACGTCGACATCCGAGGCGATATGACGGGCCGAACGCTGCAGATAGTCGGCGATGGCGTAATGATATTTGTAGCCGAGGTTGTCGCGAACCATATTGGCGACAACCGGCGCGACGCCACCGAGTTGGGCATGGCCGAAAGCGTCACGCGTACCCGCTTCGGCAAGGAATCTTCCGTTTGCGAAGCGAGCACCCTCACTGACGACGATCACACAATAGTCGTATTTCGTGACGCACTCGCGTACGCGTTTCAGGAATTCGCGCTTTTTGAACGGGATCTCGGGGAACAAAATGATGTGCGGTGCATCCTGGGGATTCTTGCCCGCGAGGCCGCCCGCCGCAGCAATCCATCCAGCGTGGCGGCCCATGACTTCGAGTATAAATACTTTGGTCGAAGTCTTGGCCATCGACAGGACGTCCAACGCAGCTTCCTGGGTTGATACCGCCACATATTTCGCGACAGAACCGAATCCAGGGCTGTTGTCGGTGACGGGTAGATCGTTGTCGACAGTCTTGGGAACGCCCAGGCAGGTGACCGGGTAGCCCATTGTTTTTGAAATCTGCGACACCTTCTGAGCGGTATCCATGGAATCATTGCCGCCGTTGTAAAAGAAGTAACCGATGTCGTGTGCTTTGAATACATCGATCAGACGTTCGTACTCAGCGCGGTTCTCTTCGATACCGTGAAGTTTGTAGCGCGCGGAACCGAATGCACCACCGGGCGTATGCATTAGTGCGGCTATGGCCGACGCACTTTCCTTGTTGGTGTCGATCATGTCCTCGGTCAATGCGCCGATAATGCCGTTGCGTCCGGCATAGACGTTGGCGATTCTGTGCGGATGTTTGCGAGCTGTCTGGATGACACCGCAGGCGGTTGCATTGATAACAGCCGTAACACCGCCCGACTGGGCGTAAAAGGCGTTCCTTGCGGACATGATGTCGTTCCCGGATGCTTCGTTTCAAAGCGAGAGAGAATACCGCGCATTGACGGCAAAGTCCTTTCTCGGTAGCGTACCTCGCCCGGTCGTGGACTGGGTTACCAATCGCCACAAGCTAAAGAGAAAATAGAAATGCGTATCGTTTTGCTCGGCGCGCCTGGATCCGGCAAGGGCACTCAGGCCATGAAGTTGATGGCGGACAAGAATATCCCGCAAGTTTCTACCGGGGATATGCTGCGTGAGGCCGTAACGGCGGGCACTCGATTCGGCCTGAAAGCCAAAGCCATCATGGATGCGGGCAATCTCGTGCCGGATGACGTCGTGCTCGGCATCATCAGTGAGCGCCTGGCGAAGCCGGATGCCCGGGAGGGATTCATCCTCGACGGATTTCCACGCACGACGCAACAGGCCCTGGATCTGGAAGAGCTGCTGGATCAGCTCGGCACGCCGCTCAATACGGCTGTACTCATGGACGTAGACTTCGAAATTTTGATGAAGCGCCTGACAGGCCGCCGTACCTGCTCGCTCACGGGCAAATTATTGAACATCTATTCGTCTTCGCAGGAAGAGCTTGACGAGTGCACCAATGCGGGCGGCGAGCTGATTCAGCGCGAGGACGATAATGAGGAAACGATTGCTAATCGACTCGAGGTCTATCGCGAAAACACCGAGCCGCTTATCGACTTCTATAAGAATCGCGGCAAGTTGACAATGGTTGGCGCCGAAGGCGCGATTGATGAGGTTTATGAGCGCTTGCTGAATGCGCTCCTACAACAATTGTAACAACTGCTTGCCGATCAAATCTCCACGCCACCCGGTAAGGACACGCGAATCGCGACTGCCGGAAACAATCACGGCCGACAATTCTCGTTTCGATGCGACCGTTTCAGCGGCCAGCCCGAGATCGTTGGCACATGTCGCAACCTGCGCCTGCATTTCTTTTAGCAATGCTTTTTGCGCCTCGTCGGGTGGCGCCGGTGGTTGGTAGCCGCTTTCATCGGCCGATGATGCAGCGACTTCGTCCAGCAGTTGTTTTCCAACCCGATTGGCGAACTTCGATGGCATGCCATCGATGTCAGCCAACTGTTTCTCGGACGACGGCAATCGGTACGCGACATCGAGCAGAATATTGTCGCGCAGTATCCATTGCCGTGGCCGATTGCGGCGAATAGCTTCAGCCTCCCGCCACATCGCGAGCCGTACTGCCGCTGCCCGCCTGCGGCCGCGGAAATTTCTGGCGCCCTTGAGGCGATCAATTGCCTGGCCGCCACCGACGTCATACAGGATTGGGTCGAGCAACAAT
>CAZVLT010000008.1:0-21162 GCA_964628105.1 uncultured Woeseiaceae bacterium
GCAACAGTTCTATAAAGCCTTTGATCGCAATCTCTACGCTTCTCTGGGCCTGAAACGCGGCACATTCTTCGACAAGGAAACGTTTGGCGCTGACCACCTTGCTATTGGAAATATTGCGGACCCGGCAGTTCTGCAAAATGTACCGTTTTCTGCCGCGGCGAAATCGGACCTTACCCGCTTGCTCAAGGATGATCGCGATTACCTCCCGGAAATGACGACGGCGGAGCGGCTCGAGCTTTTGAACAGGATTTCCTACGAAGAGTTTCTTAGGCGTTTTGCGGGCATTGGTGATGAAGTGCTCAATTACTTCCGGGCATGGCCGCGCAGTAACTGGGCAATCGGCAGCGACGCCTTTCCCGCATCGGTAGCCTGGAGTAGTGGATATCCTGGATTCGCCGATCTTGAGCTTGGTTATGAGTCTTACGAACAAGAGGACACTGAACCGAATATCTTTCACTTCCCGGACGGCAACGCATCCGTCGCGCGTCTTCTCGTTCGTCGAATGATCCCGGCCGTCGCGGCTGGCGACAATATGGAGGACATCGTCACCGCACGGTTTGATTACGGCGAGCTTGATAATCCCGATTCCCCGGTACGCATTCGCCTCAACAGCACGGTCGTACGCGTGCAACACAGCGACACCGGGATGCGAGGCGATGTTCGAGTTTCCTACGTCGGAGATGGAGCCGGGCACATTGCGACGGGCAAAAAAGTCGTTATGGCCGGCTACCACCAGATATTCCCGCATATCTGTCCCGACTTGCCGCAGGAAAAGTCCGATGCGTTGGCAAATGCTTGCCGCGCGCCGCTCGTGTATACCAATGTACTCATTCGTAACTGGACCAGCTTTGCGAAACTGGGATTGAGATATGCATATTGCCCCGGGAGTTATCACGTCAACGCAACGCTGGATTATCCGGTGAGCCTCGGCGATTACAATTGTCCGAAATCACCTGGCGAACCGATGATCCTGCATCTGACACGGGTCCCGACTGAGCCCGGTCTCAGCGCGAAGCAGCAATTTGATGCGGGCAAGCGGGATTTATTGACGACGTCGTTCGAGACGTTCGAGCGAAATATCAGGGATCAACTTGGCAGAATGCTGGGAGAGGGCGGATTCGAACCGGCCCGCGACATTGCCGGAATCACCGTGAACCGCTGGCCCCATGGCTACTCGTACGGGCATAACCCGGTCACAGATCAGATCGCTTTCGAACCAGGTACCTGGCAAGAACAGGACAAATCCTGGCTAAGGGCTCGGACCCGCGTCGGTAACATCGCCTTTGCCGGTACCGATGCAGCATCGAACGCCATGACTGAATCGGCGATCGAGGAAGCGCATCGGGCGATAGGTGATCTTGTCGGTTCCTAGGCTTCTACGCGGTAGTGATCCATCAGAATCTTTGCTACTTCTGGTCTGGAAAATTCTGGTGGCGGCGCAATACCTTCACCAAGCATTTCGCGAACCTTGGTTCCTGACAGGAAGACGTAGTCCTCGGGTTTGTGATCAGGTGCTTCGCGCATCATGACGACTTTGTCCAGCTTCTTCGACCAGGCTGTGTGATCGGCACCGAAGATTTCGATGTCCAGCGCACCCTCAGGAACCTCATCGAAGATAGCCTGCGCGTCAAACGGCCCGTAGAAATCGCCAACGCCCGCGTGGTCGCGACCGACGATCAGGTGAGTAGCGCCCATATTCTGACGAAACACAGCATGTAGCACCGCCTCGCGCGGTCCGGCATACAGCATGTCGAAGCCATAGCCGGAGACCATTACAGTGTTCTCTGGGAAATAGACTTCCACCATCTTGCGAATGCAGGCATCCCGGACGGAGGCCGGGATATCACCTTCTTTTAGCTTGCCAAGCAACATGTGAATAGCAATGCCATCCGCACCGAGGCGTTCCATCGCCATTCGGCAGAGTTCCTCATGTGCGAGGTGCATCGGGTTGCGAGTCTGGAAGGCGACGACCTTGTTCCAGCCACGCGCGGCGATATCGTCGCGGATCTCAACGGCGGTTTTGAACGTGCCAGCGAAATCGGTCTCGAAATAGCTCAGGTTCAACACTTGTATTGGCCCGGATATGCAGTAACGACCCTGGCTCTGGAACACGGCAACACCGGGGTGGGCGGGATCCAGCGTTCCATAAACCTGCTCGGTCATCGTCGCTTTTTGCGTGTCCGTGATTTCCTCGATGCCAGCGACATCCATTATCGCGATGACCGGATGGCCATCGACATTGGGATCGAGCAATGCAATTCGCGCAGCACCTTCAATGTCGTCGATATTTTCCACCAGGTTCAGGACGGGTACCGGCCAAAACAGCCCATCCACAGTGCGCATTTTCTGCGCCACGCTGAGAGCGTCACTGAGTTTCATGTAACCGGGCAATGGCGTGAAATAGCCGCCGCCGAGCATGACGGCGTTGGCGGCGGCCGCTGAATTCAACAATAGCGAGGGCAGGGTAGCAGCCTCGGCAAGCAAGCGATCGCGTTGCTCCGAATCTGTTACCAATAGAGGGTTCAGGGCATCTGCCCCGTGTGGCTTGATCAAGTCTAACTCCTACGCCGTTGCCGCGTTGCTGTTATCTACACTATCGCCGGCGCGTGTGAACTGCTGTCTGAGTATGAGTCCGTTTTCCTTGAGGTGATCGAGAACAATCTGTACTTCCTGCTCGACAGTCATCTCATCGGTATGCAAATGAATTTCCGGGTTTGCCGGTGCCTCGTAAGGATCATCGATACCCGTGAAATTCTTGATCTCGCCTGCACGTGCCTTCTTGTAGAGTCCTTTCGGGTCGCGCTTCTCGGCCACGGCCAGGGAGCAGTCAACGAATACCTCAATGAATTGGATTTCAGCTTGCTCGTGCAACCGGCGAACCTCGTCCCGATCTGCCTTGTACGGGCTGATAAAGCTCGACAGAGAGATAACGCCGGCGTCGCCGAAAAGTTTTGCGACTTCGCCAATACGACGGATATTTTCTTTTCGATCCGGTTCGGAAAACCCGAGATTCTTGTTAATACCGAGGCGCACGTTATCGCCATCGAGTCGATACGACAGTTTCCCAATGTTGTACAGCGCTTGCTCCAAGGCGACCGCGATGGTGCTCTTGCCGCTGCCGGATAACCCGGTGAACCAGATGGTTGCGCCACGCTGTCGCAAGATCGTAAAGCGATCCTCGCGCGAAACTTCGCCTTCCTGCCATGTAACATTGGTTGCCTTTTGATCGATCACAATTTTTCCTTATTATTTGCCATCTACTCTGTCAACAAATCCGTTGCTCAGAAGGTCAACGCATTTCTCGATAATCTCGAACAACTCCATGTCCGGATCGCGGACGATGAGTTCTCCCCACGCATTGCACATGCCGATAACAGCCTGTGCTGCGAAATGGCAATCAATCGATTTCCGGATGTCGCCATTGCGAACACCTTCCTCAAAAATTTCTTCGAGTTGTTGCCGATAGCCGCTGCCGAGTTCTTTGAGTCTTCGGCGCTTTGACTCGGGCAGGTAAAGGCGCTCGGCGTTGTATACCTTGAGCGCTTCATTTTTTTCTCGGTACCGGGTGACGTGAGACGTTACCGTCGCGACCAGTTTGGCTAAAAATGGTTGTTCACTTGCCGCTATGGAATTCATGCGATCGGCGTAGTCCTGCATGCCGAACAGGCACACTTCAGACAGCGCGTCTTCCTTGGACTTGAAGTAGTAGTAGAGGCTGCCCTGTTTGATACCCATGCGATCAGCGATGTCGCGGGTACTGGAACCGTGATAACCACTCTCGGCAAATACGCTAGCTGCCGCACGTATAGCCGCCTGGTGCTGATGTTCGTATTTATCGATGTTCGGTCTTGTCACGAAGATTCGCCAACAATGTCTGTTACGAAAATCTATAGAACTATAGAAACAATGTCAAGCTCCTAACTAAGTATTTGATTAATATATTATATTATTGTTAAATAATCTATAGACCCTTCGAATGACTGCGCAAGAGGAAGTGCCCACCACACCACGCCAGGGCATCGGCAATGCCGATAACCAGCCGGAATCCGGCCAGTAGCGCCGCGAATCCAGCAAGCGAACCGGATCCGCGCACCAGGTCTGCGGCGACAATCTCGAACACTCCTATGCCTTGCGGAGCGAATATCGAAATGAATCCGACACCCCATGAAAACAGGTAGGCAGCGCCAGTTTCCAGTGCCGATGATTGCAATGCGAGTCCCGGAAAGGCCGACAGGTACATTACAAACGCTGTCGCTCCGACGCACCAGGAGATCGCGACAAGCAACGCGCTGGTGACGAATTGGCCGGCAGGAAACGACCCGGTGCTCTTGAGCACGCGAAACCTGAGTATCAACGGTGATAAAAGTAGCAACGCGAGGGCACCGACGGCAGCAAACGCGGCGACTCGGCCCCAGCCGTTCATGCCGTGAAACCACGTCAGGAGGGAGCCGCCAATCAGGAAGGCGACGGCGACTGCCAAAGCATTCTCAAGGAAAACAAATACCGCTATATCCTGTTTGCCTATACCAAGCGCCCGAAAACCGGCGATCCGGCCAACCGTGTGCCAGATACCACCTGGCAAGTAGCGCGCCGGGAGGTTTTCGGTATGGATTCGTGCAGCCGTCGGGAAAGAAAGCGGGTAGCCGCGTGCTCGAAATATCAAAGTAGAAAAAAGCGGCGACAACACATGCATGAAAACCCAGGCCAGCACGGCCGCGACGAACGGCAGTGGGCGAGCGCTGCTCAGGATGTCGCCAAGAAGTGCTCGCGACTCCCAGCCAAAATAGAGTAGAAACGCGACGGCCAGTGAAGTGAATACCAACTTGACCGCGGCCAGCTTCAAGATTTTCGTCCCGCCAGGTAGCGAACAACGAATGCAGGCGGTAGTGCGAGCAACATCGCCAACTTTTCGAAAAAGCTCAAGCGAGCCCGGGTAATCGCACGCATTAGTTCAATTGGAAGTCGCAGTAGTGGCAACTGGCGATCCAGCCAGGTGCCGGCGAGCCCGAACTCCGTGCTCGTGTATCGTCTTATGCGGTCTTGATGCGTTTCAACACCGCGGGGTTGGCGCCTGGACCAGGAAGAGTCAGGCACGTGGATGAACTCACCCCTTAGCGCTAGCTGGGCCAAAACAATCTGGTCAGCCCCGGCGCAGGCGTGGATCTTTGGCAATTCAACCAGGTAATCCCTGCGAATCAGGCCCAGAACTGGATGAAGGTTGCCCCAAAATGCCATGAAAAATCGAGCGATGGCATCCATGCCGCGCGTGTCGTACCAACCGGACTTCTTGTCCAGCGCTTGTCCACTCGCGTCTATCCAGACGGAGGAGGCGAATGCCAGTGCCGCGTCGGGTTGCTCCTCGAGTGCCGTTACGCATTTTGAAATCAAATCAGGTGACCAAAGGTCATGACCCGACGCCCACATGAAGTACTTTCCCTGGGCTCGATCGAGAACGAGAATTGAATTCGCAGCAGCACCGATGTTGTTGTCCTGTCGTTCGTACCGGATGCGATCATCGTCCCTGGATACTTCACGACAGATCTCGCCCGTACTATCCGGGGAGCCGTTGTCGGAGACGATGATCTCCACGTTGGCGTAATCCTGCGCCATAAGGCTCGTCAAGGAGTCTCTGACGAATTCTTCTTCGTTGTACACAAACATGCCGATCGAAACGAGCGGCTTCTCGCCGTCGGTAGTCATGCGAAGAACTCCGTCACACCGTCAATTACGCGCTCGACATGGTCTGCTTGCATGTTTGAATGCAGGGGCAGGGTGAGCACCTCGCGAACAACTTTTTCGGTAATCGACATATCACCGCGGGGTGCATCGGAGAAGTAGCTGTGCTCGTGCACCGGTATGAAATGAATGCCCGTGTCGATCAAGCGATCTTGCAAATGGGCGATCAACGCTTCGCGACGGTCACTCGGTACACGAAGACTGTAAATAAACGGAGATACACAAGCGAAATCTGTCTGTGGTACGCCGACGCCCGCAACATCCGAAAACGCATCGTTGTAGGCGCGGCAAACTGATTGACGGCTGGCAATAAATTCATCCACGCGTTTGATCTGTGAAACCCCGATGCTGGCCATGATGTTGGTCATGTGATTGCGATAACCCTCCGACACAACGTCGTATTCCCACGCACGGCGATTCTTGTATCTCTCCGTTGTGTCTCTATCAACTCCCAGCAGTCGATAGTGTTGCAGGGAATTGAGTTCCTCCTCGGTGTTTACGACGATGCAGCCGCCATCAATTGACGTGATGATCTTGACCGGATCGAAACTAAAACAACATATGTCGCCACTATTGCCTATCTTGCGATCGTCAATGCTGCTGCCGAACGCATGCATGGCATCTTCGATAACGCGCAGACCGTGTTTCTGTGCGAGCTGATTCACGCCAGCCATGTCACAGGGCAATCCAGCGAAGTGAAGCGGGATGATGGCGCGGGTCTTTTCATTTACAAGCTCGTCGGCTTTTTCGCAATCGATGCCCAGGTTGTCATCGCGTATGTCGCACATGACGACTTCCGCGCCAGTCATTCGAATTGCCTGGTGGTCGGCGACGTAGTTGAACGAAGGCGTGATGACCTCGTCTCCGGGGCCGACACCGGCGACTCGCAGCGCCATGTGCAAGGCAGATGTGCCGGTATTCGTCGCCACGACAAATTGTCCATCGAGACCGAGGTACTCAGCGATTCGTTCCTCAAACTCTTTTGTGGTTGCACCCATGCCCAGCCATCCGACGTCCAGCGCGTCGGTCAGGTGTTTGACCGTGTCGGCGCCAATGTGTGGCTGGAATACCGGAATCCTTTCCACCCAACTAATCCTTCACGCGCCTGAGGTAGCCGTCTGGCGCGACGGTAATAAGGATCTTGCTCTCAATGTCCTTGTCGATTTCAAATGCGTCGGTTCCCTGCAGGAATTCCTTGACAGCGGTCTTCGGATTGTCGCCGGGACCCCAGGGACGGTCCTGCACAAGATCGTCAGGCATATCGTCGAGTAGCGTGTCGAACACAACGATGTAGCTGCTCGTGGTGACGTGCTGTGCGTAGACATTCAGCTCCGCCAGGACATGTTCGTGCGTATGGTTGGAGTCGAGAACGACCAATACGGCCTTTTTATCCTGCACATGTCCGGCAACGGCTTTGATAACTTCATCGGACACTGATGACCCCTCGATCATTTCGATACGCTTGTACATCGGGTGCGTTTCGATGGCCTCGCGATTGTGGCGCCGAATATCAATATCGATACCAAGTACGTAGCCGTCACCGCCGAACATCTCCAGCAACGAAGCGTAATAAATCAGCGATCCGCCGTGCGCAATTCCGGTTTCGATTATGAGATCGGGCCGGACTTGCCAGATAATCTCCTGCATGGCGATCATGTCCTGCGGAAACTGAATTATCGGCCGACCCATCCAGTTGAAATTGTACGCATACTTGTGACGTGTAATCTCGCGCAGCCAGACGCGCGACAACGCCTGCACATCCTGATCGTTCTTCAGACCTTCGATGTTTTCTTTAACCTCGGCGTTGAAACGCTCTGCTTCATCCATTTTCGACATATTCTTTCCAGTAGATGGTGCCCGAAGTGATGTAGCCCGAACTCTCGCGGCCGGTATTGGCTATCAAGTCCAGAATACTCACGAATGGAGTGAAGTCACCGTGCAATTGTGCATACGGCTTCTTCTCATAGTCCATGTAGTTGACCCGGATATCCGCTTGCTCGAACAATTCGTGCTGCAGGTAATTGCGCGCTCCGAGACCCGTCGTGTAGCTTTTTCCCTCGAGTGCCTGGACAGTGTCCAATACGCGTTGACTACCGCTGCCGGCGATGTGCAAATCCCTGATATCCAGGAAACGCCGCTCCTTGTCGAGGCCGAGAAACTCGCAGACAGAACGAATAGATGCCTTGGACAGTTCATCAATGTTGTCGTAGCGCCGGGAGTATACGCCGTCAACAATTTTCAGCATGTCTTCCATGAACGGTGCGCGTGCATAAGCCTGGGCCAACATCTCGCGGTGTTTACGGCGCCAGTCCTTTTGATCGTCAATTTCGACCTCGCATATGCTCCGGCCGATACTGAAGCTCTTTAGCGGCACGGTCATCCATGGTGTGCCCTGGGCGGTCTTCACCTGGACTCGATTCACGAAGCTGCCCTTCGAAAATGGCACGTCAGAATAGTGCACATAGGTATCCGCCAGTCGAATCTGTTCGAACATACCCACCCAGGGGAAAAACATCGGTTGCGAGATGACGATATTCACGGCGAAATAAATTTTTCCATGACGATCACGTCTCTGAACCGCCCGTCGTTCTGAAAATGATCGCGCAATTTTCCGACTTCCTCGAAGCCGAGCTTTAGATAGAAGGCCAGAGCACCTTCGTTGTCTGCGAGCACATGCAGAAGCAGTTTTCGCAAACCGAATACGCGACTTAGGTAAGCTTCAAGCAGCAGCATGGCAGCCGATCCGTAGCCGCCGCCCTGTTCGTCCGGGGAGATACAGATCCCGAGTTCGCCGGTGCCGTGAAAATCGCTGATATTCAATACCTGGATGTAGCCAAGCACACGGTCACTTGCCTTTTCGGCGATCACAAAGAACACACCGTCGTCCCGGTTCGACTTTTCCGTGAGCCAGTCCTGCACCCGAGCATCGGAATTCGGCCGCGGCTGACTCATTAGCATCTCTTGTAATGACAGATCATTACGAAGTCGGCCAAGTGCCTCGATATCACCGCTGGCCCAGGCTCGCAGAACGATTCGATCGTCGTCTATCATTTTCTTCCGGGCTCCATCAAAAATAAAAGAAAGTCAGGTCGCGCCCGGCGAACGCACGAACCGCGGCAATTACATCCCGGGCATGCCCAGGATTTAGTCCGACCAGCATGGCGTTAACGTCTTGCGGCAAATCGTCAGGCGTCACTATCGGCGCGCCGCCAAGATCACCGCCCTGAAGAAACGGGTTTTGGTCGACAACACATCGAATTCGATCCGGATGCCTGAGGCAGGAGCGAATAAACGCCCCATAAAAACCAGCGCCGTAGACACTTACCTGGTCATCCGCCTCAAGGCCCGTTTCGAAATCACGCACTCGGCCACCGGCATTGTCCCAAAATTCTGCCAGCTCGCCAGTCTGTTGTGCACAAGCGTCGACCTCCGCATTGTCTGGCCGCCACGCTTTCCTGGCTCCGTCTGCTGAGCGTCCCGCGACAAAAACGAAGGCGCCGCGGTGCGACGAATCGTCGATGTCCTGGACGTGCAGCCCACAAGACGTCAACAGGCAATTCAATGATGACCGGGTAAAGTGATTGACATGATCGATAACGATGAAGTCCGCAGAGTTTGTAATGACATTGGGCACGATGCCGTAGAAAACGCCACCTGGTTTCAACAACCGTGTAATTTGCGCTACGACGTCAGACGGTTGTGTAATGTGCTCGAGCGAAAAAAATGACGTCACGACATCAAATTTGCCATCCCAATCGCTCGGTAAATCATAAATCGCCCACCGCGAGGGCTCCAGAAATTTTTCCCAAAAGGGCAGGTAGCGATCACTTACATCATAGAGGTAGGGTTCTATGCCCGGCCGACTAGCCAAAAGACTGCGCATCATCGAACTCTTCGCGCAACCAAAATCCAGTATTTTCGTGCCTGGCTCGACCGACACTTTGTCTACGAACACATTAAGCTGATGCTCGGTTCGATAGACCGTGTCGCCTTCCCGAACTTCATAGATCTGATCTTCCTCATCACTGTCTGTGAGGATTGTGTAGTCCGCATCGTAAAATGAGGCGGCATCGGCGAGTTCATCAGTTTGCAGGTGTCCGCAATTGGCACAGATCCGAACGCGGGTCGGTTCCGGGAAAATGTCGCAGAGCGACGTCAGGGAAACTGCGGATTCGTATACCGGCCGGCCCATTTCTGTGCTGCAGACATTACATTTCATCGCAATTACCCTGGCGTCTTGTCTGCACACAGTTCAGGATGCACAGATCGAAAATCGACGCCCGCGGCGTAAGAGCCCTTCCAGCCATGGCTGATGCCGGTCGGTTCTTTGAAATTGAAGTAGCGGAACTGCATGGTCCATCTTGAGCGATCACTGCGATTGTGTCCCGATGCATGCAGTGTCAAAAAATCGATAACGACCAGATCGCCAGGTCTCGTAAGTGGTGCCACGTGCTCGTAGCGCTCCAGCAATGCGGCCTCATTTTCCAATGTAAGGGAATAGGCGCCCTGTTTTTCGGGGTGGTCCGGGTCGGTCGTAAGTACGGGCGCGGGCCCGTCGCGATGGGATCCCAGGCAAAACTCTACAGGACCGAGTTCATCGTTTATTGGTAGCAACGGCGCCCAGAAAACGATGCCGTCGAGGCTTCGCAATTGAGCAGGATACTCCTGGTGCCAGTTCGCCCTGAACTTGTCCTCGAAGGGAACGTCAATTCGAACACCATAACCGCCGGCCGCAATTGCAGGAATCGAATCCGCACGTAATTCTCTAAATAATTGCTCGTGGTCCGCGCTTGTCACGAGTCGCATGAATGCTGGTATTTGTTTTACAGCGTCATAGACCTCGCCACCGTAAGCGCGGTCGACCGCGATGAGAGCCTGGAAACCAGCGTCAAACGAGTTCGCAGAAAATGAAGGGCGCTCAATGTCCAGGCGATACTTGTCTATGAGCAGCCCAATGACGTCGTAAATTCCTTCCTGAACCGGCTCGATCGCAGATTGGTGTTCATAGAAACCGGGAATGACGAGTACGCCGTTACGATTGAATTCTTCGACTTGCTGCTTTTTGAGAGCGGAGTTCCCCATGAGCATCAACCCGAGTTATCGCTTAGACCCAAAGTCCGGGTAGTTGCTGTCTTGCTCGGATATTACCGCGGGTTCAACTGGCCATTCGATTCCAAAAGCCGGGTCATTCCAGCGCACACCGGCTGCACTTTCGGGGTGATAGTTCTCCGACATCTGGTAGAACACTTCACTGTTGTCTTCCAGCGTAATAAAGCCATGCGCTTCACCTTCCGGTACGTACAGCATGCTTCGGTCCCGGGCGTTCAACTCCACTGCCGCCCACTGCAGGTAGCTCTCCGATTCACCACGCAGATCAATAATGACGTGGTGAGCGGCGCCTTGCGTACAGCGAACAAGTTTTGCTTCCTGGTGTGGCTGTTTCTGGAAGTGCATTCCACGCAGTGTGTGACGCGCGGTATTCACTGAAATGCTGCATTGCAGCATTTCAGGATTGAGGTCGTGCTCGGCGAACTCCTCGCGGCAATAGGTACGGGCGAAAAAACCGCGTTCATCCGCGATGCGTTCCGGTTCGATCAGGAACGACCCCTGTAACGCAAGAGGACGGAAGTTCAACTCAATATCTCGACGCTGGGTATGGGTATTACAAATTTTCCTCCCCATTCACGAATATGGCTCATCTTGCCCATGATCTCGTCCTTGATGTTCCAGGGAAGGATGACGAGAAAATCAGGTTTGGACTCGCGAATTTTGTCTGGCGCAAAAACGGGTATGTGCGTGCCAGGAAGATAATGCCCCTGTTTCGCAGGGCTACGGTCGACAGTAAAGTCGATAAAGTCCCTCCGGATGCCGCAATAATTAAGCAATGTATTTCCCTTGGCCGGCGCGCCATACGCCGCGACGGACAGGCCGTCCTGTTTCGCGTCAGTCAGGAATTTCAGCAAGCTGCGCTTGGTCGATTCAACCTGATCCGCAAACGCAGCGTAGGTGGCAAGGTCAGCTAGTCCTGATTCCGACTCCAGGTCGCGCAGCGATTGAATAGCATCAGCTACAGGTGCGTCTTGATGATCCGCGTGCCGCACATAAATGCGTAGCGATCCCCCATGGGTCGGCAATTGATCGACATCGAAAATCTGCATCCCGTGATTGGCAAAAACACGTTCCACAGCCAACAACGAGAAATAGGAGAAGTGCTCATGGTAAATGGTGTCGAACTGATTCCCCTGGATCAGCTTCAGCAGGTGCGGAAACTCCAGCGTAATCGTCCCGGAGGGTTTAAGAATGACTTTCATGCCAGCGACGAAGTCGTTCAGATCCGGTACATGAGCCAGTACATTGTTACCGACTACCAGGTCGGCTTGTAAATTTTCGTCAAGCATTTCGTTTGCGGTCTGCGCGCCGAAAAATTTAACGAGCGTTGGTATTCCTTTCTCCTCTGCGACGGCGGCGACATTTGCCGCAGGTTCGATGCCAACGACAGGAATTTGCTTTTCGACGAAATACTGCAATAGATAGCCATCGTTACTCGCGATTTCTACGACCTGACTCGTCTCATCGAGACCCAGGCGTGCGCTTATCATCTGCGCGTAGTCGCGGGAATGTTGTAGCCAGCTGTCGGAGTACGACGAAAAGTAGGCGTACTCGCTGAAGAGTTGTTGCGGGCTTTCGAACTCATCCAGTTGCACGAGGTAACAGTTGCCGCAGACGTAGGCATGCAGCGGATAAAAGGGTTCTTTCTGCTGCAGTTGATCTGCAGTCAGATATGAGTTGGACAGCGGCGACATGCCGAGGTCACAAAACGTGTGTTCAAGTGGTGCAGAACAGGAGCGGCAGGAACTGGCGGTCATTGTGTCGCCTCTGCCTGAAAGCTGGCAATCTGCTCATTCGTGATTCTTATGGCATCTCCTTGCGAATAAAAGCACCGATACCAGTCGATCGTCCATTCAAGTGACTTGGCCAGTGTTCGCACCTGGCGCCAGGACAATTTTGTCCTGGCCTTGCTGCTATCCAGTTTTAAAAACGTCGCCTCGTGCGGATGATTATCCCGGTCGCACCGCCACTCCGCATTGTCTCCCCATCCATTGGCCAGTTGATCAACGACCCAGCCGACGTTTCTCGCGTCCGATTCGTCAGGTCCGAAGTTCCATGCACCTGCAAAAGCAGGACCGTCAGCGAAAAGGTTTTCGGCCAGTGTCAGGTAACCGTTGAGGGGATCCAGAACAAATTGCCAGGGACGGATCGCGTCCGGATTTCTGACCTCTACCGGAATGCCATCGCTGAAAGCTCGGATCGCGTCCGGAATCAAGCGGTCTTCTGCCCAGTCGCCGCCACCGATAACATTGCCCGCCCTCGCGCTCGCCACAGCCACACCGTGATCGGCATGATCGGCGATGTTGAAGTACGAGTCTCGATAGGCCGATGTAACCAATTCCGAGCAGCCTTTGCTGCTGGAGTAGGGGTCGTGGCCTCCCATCGGTTCGTCTTCCGTATATCCGCGTTGCCGTTCCTGGTTGTCATAGCACTTGTCGCTGGTGACGTTGATGAGAGCGCGAATACCGTCGCTATGACGTACTGCCTCAAGGACTTTCACCGTCCCCATGACGTTCGTCCCGTAAGTCTCGACAGGATTCTTGTAGGAACGGCGCACAAGTGACTGGGCGGCCATGTGAATAACAATTTCCGGTTTGCTTTCCTTCATACAGGCTTGCAGTGACGGCAGGTCGCGTATGTCCGCAGTGACGGAGCGCATGTTCTCGCCAATTTTCGCTGACTCAAACATTGACGGCCGGGAGGGGACATCGACAGAATAGCCCGTGACATTGGCGCCCAGGTTTTGCAGCCACAGCGATAACCAGCTGCCCTTAAATCCGGTATGCCCTGTGACCAGAACGTTCTTGTTGCGCCAGAAATCCGGATTCATTACCAGGCTTTCCAGGGTGGGTTGCCAGAATCCCAGTACTCCTCCAGCGAATTTCTGTCCCGCAACGTGTCCATCGGGTGCCAGAAACCGTCGTGTAGATAGGCCGATAGCTGGCCTTCTTTGGCGAGCGTCTCCATTGGCCCGCGCTCCCATACGGTGCTGTCGCCCTCGATGTAGTCCAGCACCTTTGGCGACAGCACGAAGAAACCGCCGTTGATTCGGCCGCCGTCACCATCGGGTTTTTCGTGGAAGCCGGTGATCTTCTGTTGTTCGAGATCGAGCGCGCCGAATCGCCCCGGCGGCTGAACGGCGGTGAGGGTCGCGTGACCCTTACTTTTCTTGTGGAAGCTGATCAGCTTGCCGATGTCCACGTCGCTAATTCCATCGCCGTAGGTAAAGCAAAAGTCCTCATCATCCAGGAAACGGGCCACACGCTTCAGCCGACCACCCGTCATCGTGTCGTCGCCGGTATCTACCAGCGTTACACGCCAGGGCTCCGTCTCGTTCCTGTGCACGTCCATGTGATTTTCACTCATATCGAACGTGATGTCCGACGTGTGCAAATAGTAGTTGGCGAAATACTCCTTGATCATGTATCCCTTGTAGCCGAGACAAATGATGAAATCGTTGATTCCATACGACGAATAGATCTTCATGATGTGCCAAAGAACTGGCTTGCCACCGATCTCGACCATTGGTTTTGGCTTGACGGAGGTCTCCTCGCTGATACGAGTACCGAGCCCTCCCGCCAGAATCACCGCTTTCATGACGCTCCTTAGTAAACCCTGCGCCACCCGGCGAGCGGCCGGGCAGGCGTTAGGATAGTAATGTATTGCCTGTATTATGGTAACTGTGCCCAAAAACAGCTTGTTAAACAGTCGATTAGTTCACATTTGGGGCCACCCCAGCTAATTCAGACTCGATTGACCCTGCCGGGGTAACTACCTAAGCTGCGCGCATGCAGCGGCGCCCCTGGCAAACTCCAATCATATTACTGGTATTGATGTCCGTAGCCATGCCGGTCGCATTCAGTACCTGGGGCGCGCTTCTGAACAACTTCGTTGTTGAGCGGGCCGGGTTTACCGGCGTCGAAATAGGCATTCTCCAAAGCTTGCGGGAAATACCCGGCTTTCTCGCATTCACAACAATCTTCGTTCTTCTCGTTATCAGGGAACAGCCGTTTGCCGTCGTCGCCCTATCCTTACTCGGTATCGGCGTCGCGCTGGCAGGATTTTTTCCGACAGCGATTGGGCTTTATCTCACAACGGTTCTGATGTCGACGGGGTTCCATTACTTTGAAGTGCTGAGGCAGTCGCTTGCGCTGCAGTGGCTGAGCAAAGAACAGACGCCGCAGGTACTGGGGAAGCTCATCTCTGTAGGCGCAATAACTTCACTCGTAGTCTATGCCGTATTGTGGGGCCTGCTGGAACTTCTGTCTCTTGACTACATCTGGATATATCTGCTCGCTGGCGCGTTGTGTTTCTTTCTGGCCATGGTCATATGGCTGGCGTTTCCGCGCTTCGAAGGCGTGCATGAACAGACGAAAAAACTGGTGCTGCGCAAACGCTACTGGCTTTATTATGCCCTGGTCTTTTTCGCCGGTGCTCGGCGCCAGATTTTTGTGGTTTTCGCCGCATTCCTGATGGTCGAGAAATTCGGCTACAGTGCGTCACAAGTCGCCCTGTTGTTCTTGATCAACTATGCGTTCAATTGGTTGTTCGCCGAGAAAATAGGCACGGTGATCGGGCGTATCGGTGAGCGCAAATCACTGACGATTGAGTACGTCGGATTGATCGTTGTATTTACGGGCTACGCGGTTGTTGAGAATCCATACATCGGCGCAAGCCTGTATGTGATTGATCACATGTTTTTCGCGCTGGCCATTGCCATCAGTACCTATTTCCAGAAGATCGCGAGCCCGGAGCACATTGCAAGCAGTGCCGGGGTTTCATTTACTATCAATCATATTGCTGCGGTGGTGATTCCCGCAGCGCTAGGCCTGGTCTGGATGGTGTCTCCCGCTGCCGTTTTCATGATAGGCACGGGATTCGCTGTTTTTTCGTTGCTGCTGTCGCAGAATATCCCTGACCATCCCGAACAGGGCAACGAGGTTATCTGGGGGCGGATCGAGGTAATTACTTGAGGATGGCGTGTTCCAGAACGTCGTGGATGACTCTCGTGGCAATCTCAACGAGCAATATTTTGCCCGCGACCTCTATTCTTTCGAAACCGCGCGGCGGCGGCGGCAGGAGATCGATCAGCCCGGTCGGAATATCCTGTTTGACGATTCCGGGGGGCAGAGTCTTGCCACGGTGCAAGTTCCTGGCGATACCTGGCGGAAGAGTCTTCCTGCCTTTGTTCTTCTTGGAATTCGATGCGCCGTGGTCGCGGTAATACGCGCGAATAATTGATGACTCATGATCACTGAAGGAGATACTGACGCCAACAGTAGACGCTGTAGCGGTACTGCTAAGGAACAGCAACATCGCGACGGCGTAAAAGGTTTTTCCTGGCATGATTGCAAGCCTCGTTGACTGATTGCCACACGGTATTGAACGTCAACGTGAATTACCGTGAACAAGCTCACGAGAAACGATTCAGTGGTCAGGTTATGTAAAACCACCGGCCAAGTCAGGCGCTACGCTGGCAGCAGGACGAGACCACCGTCAACGCCAACAGGATCGATCATTCCTTCAATTGATACGTCCAGCGACCGTAGACATACATACCGGCTGCGGCTACCAATCCCACTACGGCCATGATGTACCAGGCGACGCCGATGTTGTTGGCGGCATACAGCTGGGCGGTCAATGCCTCACCGGTCTGGCCCGTGGTCTCGATCAACTTCTGGAATGCTTCGCCTATGGGTACAGCGTTGACGTCAGCTTGCGTCATGCCGTTATCCAACATCGCTTGTCGCGCGATCGTATCTTTGGAGCCGAGTTCGCCATACAGGTACTGACCGAAAAAGCCCTCCAGCGACCAGCCGATGCCCGTCGGTAGCTGGCTGAATCCGAGGTACATGGCCTTTTTCTGTGCTGGCGCGATATTGCCGAGATACTCCAGGCACTTGGGGCTGGAGAGCATTTCACCCATCGAGAAACACACGATGGCCAATACCATGACCCAGACGTAGTTAAAGCCGCCGAGCAGCAGCAGAGATGCTGCCGCGAGAAAGGTACCCAACGCCATGGAGTTGGTTGCCCTCATCAGCGCACTCCAGCCCGCGACGATGAAACAAAAAAACATGATCAGCATCGCGTTTATGTTGATGAGGCCCTCAGGCAGTATGCGCTGGCCGTCTCGAGTCATGCCGAGCAGAAATATCCAGACCTTGTTGGTCGTTCCGTCCGGGCCAAACAGGTGTTGCACCATCACCGTGGTATCGACCCAGTCGCGGAAATACAGCGGCCCAACGTCCCAGAAGGCCATGAGCATGAACCAGAAACCGGAAAACAGGATCATGTACCAGACCATGACAGGACGGAGCAGCTCTTTGAGGCTGTCGCGCCACAGGCTGATTTCCTGAACTTCGCCAGACTTCACCTTAGCGCGATGTTCCAGACGCTCGTCTTTATCTTGTTCCTTGTACGTCAGGAGCAACAGGAAATTGAGCGCGATGATGGCGGCGCAGGCGTAGAACACGTGTGACCACTGCAGCTGCCGTAACTGTGCCGCGAGCAGCGGGCCGATAAAACCACCGATGTTGACGGTCTGGTAGAACACGCCCCAGGCCATCGAGCTGTTTTCCCGACTGGTTGCCTTGACGATCGTCGCCTGAATGCCCGGCTTGAAAATACCGGTACCGAAGGCCAGCACCATGGCACCCGCCATGAAACCCCAGAAAGACGGGAACCAGGCCATGAGCAGGTAGCCCAGGATCTTGATGATTGTCGATGCGAAAATCGTCTCTTTGTATCCCACGCGGTCCGAGATACCGCCCGTAAAAACCGGTACGAACGACTGCACCAGGGCCCAGAACAGGAATATGATGCCGACGTCGGCACCCGTCAGGCCGAGACCTCCGTTCGATACTGCATCGGTGGCGTAGAGACTCGATACCTGCCGCACACCGTAGAAGGCAAGTCGCTCCACCATTTCCATGGCACCGCAGACCCAGAAGACATACGACAGGCTGGCCAATGCGGCCCAGACGCCGAGTTGCTTGACGTCTTTAACGCTGGTGGTGTGGCTTTCTGTTCCGGAAATCGCCATCGGTGTCCCTTTATTCTTTTTCTGAAGGGACGGCAGTCTACCGCGGCCTTAGCGAATTTTCCGCAGCAGTTTGAATTTTTTCTCTGTGTACGGCGCGAAACGAATGTCGAGATCCGGCCACCAGCCGCGTTTCATTACGGCTTTCATGTGACTAAACGTATCAAATCCTCGTTTGCCGCTGTACGCGCCCATGCCGCTGGGCCCAACGCCGCCAAACGGCAGCTCGTGTACGGCCGCGAACATCATCACGTCGTTTATGCAGGCACTGCCGCAGCTGACGTCATTAAGGAATCGTGTTTCGGCCTGTTTGTCCCGGGTAAACAGGTAAGCGGAGAGCGGTTTGTCACGTTTGCGGATTGCGGCGATGGCCTCGTCAAGATCGTCAGCTCGGACGATAGGCAGAATCGGTCCGAATATCTCTTCCCGCATCACCGGGCTCTCCGGTGATACACCCGTTAGCACCGTCGGTGCGATGTATTTATCGCCGGCATCTGTCTGGCCACCCGCCACAACTGTCCCCGAACCGATCAGCTGACTAACACGATCGAAATGCCGGGAGTTGATTATTCGACCATAGGAGTCGGACTGCTGCGGATCGCTACCAAACATGTCGTCAATACTTTTTTTGATCAGCGGTACAAGTTTGGCCTCGGTGTCCGCGTCCGTCAGTATGTAATCAGGCGCGGTACAGGTCTGGCCGGCATTGGTGAACTTGCCCCATACGATGCGCCTTGCCGTGGCTTCAAGATTCGCGTCCGGCAAAACCACACAGGGGCTTTTGCCGCCGAGTTCCAATGTCACGGGCGTGAGGTTTTTTGCCGCCGCAGCCATCACGATACGACCGACATTACCGCCGCCCGTGTACAGGATGTGGTCGAACGGCAGTTCCAGCAAAGCCGAGGTTTCGGCGACCCCTCCTGTCACGATATTGATGCACTCCGGGTCCAGGTACTCCGGGACTCGGCGCGCCAGTAACGCCGACGTTGCAGGCGCCAGCTCAGACGGTTTGATAACCACGCAATTGCCCGCCGTTATTGCCGCCACCATACCTGCGAGCGTGAGCTGCACCGGGTAATTCCAGGCGCCGATGACCAGCACGACGCCCAATGGCTCGGGCTGAATCCAGCTCGTCCCCGGCTGCCCCACAAGCGGCGTGGATACGCGTTTCGATTTCGTCCAGCGACTGAGTTTCTTGCGACAATAAGCGGCTTCGCCACTGACGTATGAAATCTCCGTCGTATATGACTCCATTGGCGGCTTGCCCAGGTCGGCCGCGAGTGCCGCCATGAATTCGCCCTCGCATTCCGCCATCAACCGTTCCACAGCTTCAAGTTGCGCGCGGCGCCATGCGAGGTCCCTCGTCCTGCCGCTATCAAATACTGTCTTCATGTTTTCAATCATCTGGACATTCCGGGACTTGTATTGAAGTGCAATGATTCTGCCTGTACGGGCTCCAGCAGGGAAGCGCCTGTAGGAGCGAGATAGTATATGATCGCGCGCCACGGATTCACTCGGAACGTTGCAAATGGCAGAAAACCTCAGATCCCCGGGATGGTGGGCCGGCATCGGCCTCGCGCTATTCGTATCGGTATCCGCAGGCTACGTTGCTCACTGGTTCGGCGTATCGGTGCTTGGCTTCGCCAAGAGTCCTGTCAGCTCAATAATGATGGCGATCATCTTGGGAATGATCGTTGCAAATACGATCAGGTTGCCCGACGGTCTGCAGCCCGGGCTCAAGTTTTGCACGTCGGGCGTTCTCCGAGTAGGCATCATGCTGCTGGGTATTCGACTGAGCCTTATGGGGGCCGGGCAATTCACGCTGGTCGCGCTACCCTTTGTCATTGCGGCAATTGCCATCGGACTGTTCACCGTCGGTCTCCTTGGCCGTTACATGGGCTTGTCGAAGCAGCTCAGCGGCCTCATCGCCGTGGGAACCAGCATTTGCGGGTGCACCGCAATCGTGGCAACAGCGCCACTGATCAAGGCGAATGAATCCGAAGTTAGCTACGCGATAGCGTGTATTACGATATTCGGACTTGCCGCGATGTTTGTGTATCCGGTGCTTGCGCATTACGTGTTCGCGACGCAGCCTGAGTTAGCTGGCCTGTTCCTCGGCACTGCCATCCATGAAACCGCCCAGGTCGCTGGCGCGGGAATGATGTACGAGGCGCAGTACGATGCGCCAGTCGCGCTGGACATCGCCACGGTGACGAAGCTCGTGCGCAATCTTTGCATGATCGCGGTTATTCCACTGGTCGGCATCTTGTACGGCGCCGAGCGGGCGAAGGGTGATACAGCGCGTATCGACTACCTGTCGATGATTCCGTGGTTCATTGTCGGCTTTGCATTGATGTCGGCGATCAGGACAGTTGGCGATATCGGTGACAGACCGTTCGGGTTGCTGAACGCTGATCAATGGAAGGAAATTGTGCAGTTCATCCGTGATGCGGCGGAACGGTGTCTCCTGGTCGCGATGGCCGCGGTGGGTCTGACCTCCATGTTCGCTGGAATTCGCAAAATTGGCATGCGACCTTTCGCGCTGGGCTTGTTTGCGGCAGTGTTGATTGGCGGTGTGAGCTTCACGCTAATCTCTTTGTTCGGCGCCAGGCTGATCGATCTTCTGGTCTGACACCTCTATAGCAGGGTGGCTATGTTGCCATTTGAATCGAATCCCGTGATGATTGCCCCGATTCGAGCGGATGAGCAAAGCAAATGAACCGGGTAGTGAGTCACGCACTTTTTGTTTTTCTTTTTCTGACCGCGACCACCGAGGCCAGGAATCTCGAACCGTTCAGGCGCATGGATGTGTTCGGGCTGGAATGGGTGTCGGATCCACAAATATCGCCGGATGGACGCCGCATTGTGTATGTGCGTAATAGCATGGACATCATGACCGACAGCAAGGCAGGTCGGCTATGGCTCGTCAATAGTGACGGAACGAACAATGTGCCGCTCACGGGCCGTGATGTGTCGGAGTCAAATGCGGTCTGGTCACCCGATGGGTCGCGCATTGCCTTTACCAGCAAAACGGACAACGGTTCGGAGATTTTCGTTTTCTGGCTCGCCGACAGCAAGATTGGCCGCCTTACACAGCTTGATCGGTCGCCGAGTGGCTTAAGTTGGTCGCCGAGTGGCAAGCACATCGCGTTCGCCATGTTGGTACCCGGTGAGCCGCCGGTACTCGTTACGGCGCCGGACAAACCCAAAGATGCGGAGTGGGCCGATACCCCTCGCGTTACAACTCGTCTGCAATACGAGAGAGATGGTTCGGG
>CAZVLT010000008.1:21262-30834 GCA_964628105.1 uncultured Woeseiaceae bacterium
TGACAGACAGAAACGGACCGGATTCCGAGCCGGTCGTCTCGCCTGACGGCAAAAGCATTGCGTACGTCGGTTATGAAGACAAGGTGCAGACATACCAGGTTGCGCGACTGCATGTAATGAACGCCGACGGCTCGAACAAGCGAGTATTGTCGCCCGATCTCGACCGAAGCGTGTCCGGACTGGCGTGGAATAGCGATAGTAACGGTATCTATTATCAGTACGATGATCGTGGCGACACCCATATCGAATTCACGACGCTGACTGGAAAGGTACGTGATATCGCGAGCAATCTGGGCGGAACAACCATTGGCCGTCCTTACGGCGGTGGTTCATTTTCCGTCGCGCCGTCAGGTCGAATTGCCTATACACACGTGACGCCTTATCGTCCGGCAGAATTGGCCGTTGTCGATAACCGGAGGTCAGAGCCGACGGTAATCACGGCATTCAACGATGACCTGCTGGGCCGGCGGAATCTTGGTGCAGTTGAGGAGATCTGGTACAAGTCATCCGTCGATGCGCGCGTCATGCAGGGGTGGATCGTAAAGCCGCCCGGGTTTGACGCAGCAAACAACTATCCGCTGCTGGTCGAGAATCATGGTGGGCCGATTTCCAACTACGGCCCGCGATTTTCACCGGAGATTCAACTCTACGCCGCGGCAGGGTATGTCGTCTTTTACCCGAATCCGCGGGGCAGTACAGGCTACGGTGAGGAATTCGGAAACCTTCTTTACAACAATTATCCGGGCGACGACTACCAGGACGTCATGGATGGCGTCGATTTCCTGATCGAGTCCGGGTTGGCGAGCGAAGAGCGCTTATATGTTACGGGCGGTAGTGCTGGCGGCATCATGACAGCGTGGATAATCGGCAAGAACAATCGATTTCGAGCTGCGGCCGTCGTGAAGCCGATCATGAATTGGATAAGCAAGACGCTAACGGCGGACAACTACTACAACTACGCAAATTATCGCTACCCTGGACAGCCGTGGGAAAATATCACGGGCTATATGAAGTTCTCACCGATTTCACTTGTCGGAAACGTGGAAACGCCGACCATGGTTATGGTGGGCACCGCGGATATGCGGACGCCGATTTCCGAATCGAAGCAGCTCTACAGCGCTCTGAAGATTCGTGGCATTGATACGGCGCTGGTTGAGATACCGGATGCGCCGCACAACATCGCCGGCCGCCCGAGTCAGCTGATCACCAAGGTTGATCACATCCTGGCGTGGTTCGCGAAGTTCCCTTCCGAATAAGCCGAAGACGAAAAAGACTGGATGCCCTGATCGGTGCGGACCGAAAAGTAGGCGGCAATGGCGAGTTTCTCTGCCAGCGCAAGTCCGTCAGTCGGACCAAGCACCAGTAGCGCTGTGGCCATGGCGTCGGCAAACGCTGTTGTGTCACTAACGACGGTGACCGATGCCAGCTCATGATTTGTCGGGTGTCCCGTCCTGGGATCGATCATGTGCGAATAGCGCTGCCCGCCACTCTCGAAATAATTTTGGTAGTCGCCGGAGGTGGCGACACTGACATTGGACAAACCAACAATTGAGTATTCTTCGCCGTGTTCGGGCATTGGCTTTTCTATCGCGATTGCGAAGGTTTGTTTCTTTGCGTTGTAGCCGCGAACGCGCAACTCGCCGCCAATTTCGACCAGGTAATTCTCCAGATCGTTCATGTCCAGGAGTATTGCGACCTGATCGACTGCGTAGCCTTTCGCCCAGCCGGAAAGGTCGATGTACATTTCCGCAGAGCTCTTTCGGATGGCAGGTTGCTCACAATCGGTCTGCAGCCTGCGATACCCGACATGCTTCAGCGCGGCGCTGATTAATTCAACTGATGGCGGCTCGTCCACTGCCGGGTCTGGTCCGAATCCCCAAAGGTTTACCAGCGGCCCGACGGTGATGTCGAATGCCCCGTCCGTCTGCTGGCTGACAGTTAGCGCCTTGAAGACTAGCTGACAAAGCTCGGTGGATACCTCGATCCAGTCCGTAGACGCATTGGCATTGAATAATGAAAGCTCGGATGTCTCTCTAAAAGTGGAAGCGATGTTCTCAACTCGCTCGAGAGCCGCAATGATGTCCGACCGCAAAGAATCCAGGGGAACATCATCCGGCGGGGCCACGAGCATCACGTTGAACGTTGTGCCCATCGTGTGGCCGCTCAAGTCCTGAGTGACATGAACAGGGTCTCGGTCGCATGCAACAACTGCGAGCAACAAGGTTGCAAGTCTCAATGTCTGTCGAATGGGCACGTCAGCGCATCGTGAGAATAACTTTGCCGAGCGCGCGGCGTTCGCTTATGACGTTGAAGGCCTGCGCGAAATTGTCGAGCGCAAACGACTCCGTAACCTGGGGACGTAACTTGCCATCTGCGATGAGGCGGGCGAGTTGTTCCATATTTGCGATCTGCTCCTGAGGATTTCTCTGCGCCCAGGTTCCCCACCAGACTCCGACAATACTGGCTTCCTTCAACAACGCGATATTGGCCGGAAATTTCGGAATATCTCCGGACGTAAAACCGATCACCAGGTGTCGACCGTGCCAGGCTAATGCCCGGAAGGCCTGCTGCGCCAACTCGCCACCAACCGGATCGCAAACGACATCCACGCCATTGCCGTCGGTGAGCTCCTTGACGGCTTCCTTAAGTGACTGTTCGGAATAGTTGATTGTCTCATCGGCTCCCGCCGCGCGCGTGAAATCCAGTTTTACCTGGCTACTTGCCGCTGCAATGACTTTCGCACCCACTGCCTTGCCAATTTCCACGGCTGCGATTCCGACCCCGCCAGCAGCTCCCAGAACCAGCAGCGTTTCACCCGCCTGTATCGCGGCGCCCTGGTGTAGTGCGTGAAAACTCGTTCCATAAGTAACGGCATAGCCTGCTCCCTGCTCGAAATTGATCTCCTTCGGCAGCGGCATCGCGGCATTTTCGTTGACTTTGCATTTTTCGGCGAACGCTCCGCCCCTGGTAGTGACAATCACCTCGTCGCCCAGCGCGAAGCGGGTCACGTTCGGACCGAGTGCGGCAACGACGCCGCTGGCCTCATTGCCGGGGATAAACGGTGGCGGCGTCTTGTCCTGGTATTCGCCGGCGATAACGAGAATATCCGGGAAGTTGATGCCGGCTGCAGCGACATCGACAACGATCTCGTTGTCATCCGGGGAAGGGTCGTCCCATTCTTCCAGTTCCAGCGTCTCGGGTGCGCCGTACGCGTTGCAGACGAGTGCTCGCATCACTTGTATTTTTGTAATTCGCTGCGTGCGACGACCATGCGATGCACGGCGTCCGGCCCATCGGCGAGCCGCAGCGTTCGTGCTGTCATATACATGGCCGCCAAAGGAAAGTCCTGCGACAGTCCGGCAGCGCCGTGCATCTGGATTGCATCGTCGATAACATCGAGGGCGACATTTGGGACGACCGTCTTGATTTTCGATATCCAGGTATGGGCTTCACGCACACCGTGCGTGTCGATTACATACGCCGTCTGCAAGGTTAGTAGTCGTGCCATGTCGATATTCATTCTGGCGTTCGCGATGATGTCAAAATTGCCACCGAGTTTTGCGAGGGGTTTGCCAAACGCAGTCCGGGATACGGCGCGTTTGCACATTAGCTGCAGTGCTCTCTCGGCCATGCCGATCGCACGCATGCAATGATGAATTCTGCCCGGGCCCAATCGGCCTTGCGCAATCTCAAATCCACGACCTGTGCCGAGAATGATGTTCGATTCCGGAACGCGGACATCCTTTAGGCGAATATGCATGTGACCGTAAGGGGCGTCATCGACAGCAAATACCTGCATAGCACGTACGATCTCGATTCCGGGCGTGTCCATGGGTATCAAAATCTGCGAGTGTTGCGAATGGCGGTCGTTTTCGGGATTGGTCCTGACCATGCATATCATGATCTTGCAGCGCTCGTCACCGGCACCGGAAATGTAAGTCTTTTCGCCGTTGATGACCCACTCGCCATCTTCGAGTACGGCGCTTGTCGAAATGTTGGTGGCGTCGGAGGAGGCAACATCCGGTTCCGTCATGGCGTATGCCGATCGAATCTCTCCGTCCAGTAACGGCCTTAGCCACTGCGCCTTTTGCTCATCACTACCGTAGCGCTCGAGTACCTCCATATTGCCGGTGTCCGGCGCACTGCAATTAAATGCTTCGGCGGCCAGGTGTGCGCGGCCCGTTTCTTCGGCGAGGTACGCATATTCGACAGTCGTCAGTCCATGGCCAAGTTTGCTGTCGGTTAGCCAGAAATTCCAGAGCCCCTGATCGCGCGCGGCAGACTTGAGGTCATCGAGTATTTCATTTTGTCGATCGTTCAGCGTCCAGCGATCGCCATAATCGACCTCGGCCAGGAATTCCTCATCAACGGGAAGAACCTGCTCATCTATGAAGGTTCGAACGGCTTTGAGGACAGGTCTTACGCGGTCGCTTACGCCTAAATCCATGATAGATTCCAGTTTCAGGTGGTGTTTTGTGCCCGCAATACTCGCACAAATTCACAACGAATTTCCGTTCAATCCAAGTCCCGGGAGCATCTAGATGCTGCGTAATATCCTGTTAATTTCCGCCACTGTGTTGTTGGTTGCGTGCGCCAAAGACGATGCGCCAGACACTAGCTACGATCCGGCGCACGATTATTTCTCATTCGCGAACACGGATCAATTTGTTACGCGCCATCTCGAACTGGATCTTGAGGTCGATTTTTCCGCCGAGCAATTGCGTGGCCATGTGGTATTACACATGCGTGTTGTGGACCCCACAGCAAGAGAAATCGTACTGGACACGAGAGATATCAGTATCAATCGTGTTTCGTTTCTTAACGACGATGGAACGGGCAAGGCCGCCGAATTTCGATTCGGTGATATTGATATTGTGCTCGGCACTCCGCTCATCATTGATTTACCCGGCGGTGTTGAGGAGCAAGCAGAGATCAGCGTAAGGCTGGACTACGAAACAAGCCCGGATTCGACCGCGTTGCAGTGGCTTCCACCGGAACTAACGGCAGGAGGCAAGCAGCCGCTGATGTTTTCCCAGTCGCAGGCCATACACGCTCGAAGTTGGGTGCCGCTGCAGGACACACCGGCGGTACGCATCACCTACGACGCCCGCATAAGAACGCCGCCGGGATTGCTGGCAGTAATGAGTGCGAACAACGATCCTTTGACGCCACGTGGTGGCGAGTATCAATTCGAGATGCCGCAGGCCATTCCCGCGTACCTGCTGGCGATCGCCGTAGGCAACCTGTATTTCGCACCATTGGGCAAGGACACGGGTGTGTATACGGAGCCGGAGTTGCTTGACGCATCCGCTTACGAATTCGCGGACACACAGGACATGCTGGATGCGGCGGAGAAACAATTTGGGCCTTACCAGTGGGGGCGCTACGACCTGTTGGTATTGCCACCGAGTTTTCCGTACGGCGGCATGGAAAACCCCAGGCTTTCATTCATTACGCCGAGCCTGCTGGCGGGTGATCGTAGCCTGGTGTCGGTCATTGCCCACGAGCTGGCGCATTCGTGGTCTGGAAACCTCGTTACCAATGCCACATGGCGTGACGGCTGGTTAAACGAAGGCGTGACCAGTTACCTGGAAGCGCGCCTGATGGAAGTCATCTACGACACGGACCGTGTCGATGAGGAACGGGTTCTCGGTTACGAGGAGTTGCTATTGAATTTCGACTCAGTGCCAATCGAACAGCAGGCCCTGGCGCCGCGCTTCGACTCCGGCGACCCGGACGATTTTCAGGGCACGATCGCCTATCACAAGGGACAGTTGTTTCTACAGTTTCTTGAAAACCAGTTCGGCAGGGAGGTGTTTGATCCGTTCCTGGCGTCTTACTTTGACGACTTCGCTTTCCAGACCATAACGACCGAGATCTTCATGGATTATCTCGACGCCAACCTGTTACAACTCCAGCCTGGCGTCGTCAGTCTGCAACAAGTTGAGCAATGGATGTATGAACCCGGCCTGCCCGATGATGCCCCGATTCCAACGTCATCGACGCTGGATGGCGCGGCGGAGGTCGCCACGGCGTGGGCGCTGGGCGAGGCGGAAGTTCAGGACATTCCGGTGGCCGAATGGAGCCCTCAAGCGATGGTGCATTTCCTCAATAGCTTACCCGCCGACCTGGATTCGGATCGTCTGGCGGAGCTGGATGCTTCGCTGGGCCTGAGCGCAACCCGCAACGCCGAAATCGGCAGAACCTGGTTCATGCAGGTCGCCCAGCGCCGCCATGAACCGGCATATGCGAAGTTGCAGGAGTATCTGAACCGCTACGGCAGAACTCGTTTGGTCGCGCCTTTGTACGAGGCGCTGGCCGAAAACGGTCAGGACCTCGAATTGGCTAAGTCAATGTTTGCCGAGGCTCGCAGCAAGTACCATCCAATCACCGTTGCGTACATATCGCGGGTGCTACTATCCACGGATGAGTAAATATCTGTACCTGATTGCGACTATCTCGCTGTCGGCGGCATGCGCAGACGTTGCAAGTCCACCTGCGTCGGCTCTGGCGGGCGACGAAGACAATTTCGGTAAGGCAGAGGATCAGCTGTTCTGGACTTTCGAGCAGAAAGTTGCGGGCTACCGCAATATGGAAAAGATCAGCTGGGCACGGCACGTGCCAACCGGCGACATTCTGTATCCGTTGCCGCGGAATGAAACAGATGTTGGTGGCGTAACATTTACATTTGCGGATGAACAGTGGACGGTTGACGATTACGTACAGCGACAAAAGGTTGCCGGACTAATCGTTGTCAAAGATGGATCGATTGTCTACGAGCGCTATGAGCTGGGCAACACGGAGAATTCGCGCTGGTTGTCATACTCGGTTGCAAAGTCCGTCACCTCGCTTCTTGTCGGAGCGGCATTGCATGACGGATACATTGAAAGCGTTGACGAAAAAGTGACTGATTATCTGCCGAGATTGAAGAACTCTTCCTACGACCAGTCGTCCATCCGCAATATTCTTCAGATGGCGTCCGGGGTTGCGTGGAACGAAGATTATGCGGACCCGGCGTCCGACATCAACATGGCGACCTGGAATACGCTGGAGCTGTACAAATACCTCGGTAATTTGCCGCGGTTATCGCCGCCCGGGGAGGTCTTCAACTACAACACCGCGGAGACGAACCTGGTGGGCACGCTGCTACGCGCTGCCATCGGCAATAATTTGTCGACCTATCTGTCTGAGAAAATCTGGAAGCCATTCGGCATGGAACACGATGCGTACTGGGTCTTGAGCGAGCCGGGTGGCGGCGAGTTCGGCGGCAGTAGCCTGAACGCGTCGTTAAGGGATTACGCAAGACTGGGTTTGTTCGCGCTGAGAAACGGTGAGTTGCCGGATGGCAAGAAAGTATTGCCAGATGACTGGATGGCCGAGTCGATTGCGCCATCGAAGGGAAATGGTAGCTACGGGTATTTATGGTGGCTGCGAGGTGGCGAAACCTACGCGGCAAGCGGCATATTTGGTCAGGCAATTCATATCGACCCGCAAGAAAACGTGGTCATCGCACTGCAAAGCGCTCGTGAGGCAGCGAGTAATCGAAAAGACTGGGCGTTGCAAAGTACAATGTTTGCGGCGCTAATCGATGCAGTCAGTCATTGAGGAGAAGATCATGAGACCTTTGTCAGTGCTCCTGGTGTTTGTATCGCCCGCATGGTGTTTCGCCGACTCGGTAATACCAATCGAGACCGTCGAGGAATACGTCAACATTCGATTGATGCCGGACTCGGCGACGGAGATAGTTGGCCATTTGAATCAGGGTGAGTCGGTTCAAATTGTTAGTACACAGGAGGGCTGGTACGAGGTTGTCCTGGAAGGTGATGCAACAGGCTACATCAGCGCCGACTGGACGCTTGTTGTCGACGCTGCGGCCCTTGCTGTAATGCGCGAACGAATAGCCGAGGAAAAAGCCAGGGAAGAAGCCGAGAAAGAAGTCGTCGAAGAAGTCATCGAGGCCGATGAGCCCGAAGTGCGGCCTGATGCCGGGGAGGTGGTCGAACCCGAGGTGCAGCCTGATTCTGAGACGGAAATCGTGCCCGAAAACGAGAGGGAAAGCACAATATCCTGACTCTTTAGTACCCTGGACATCGCCACGATTGGCCACAATCTGATCATCACGGCGGCACGATTGGCTGTTCATATCTTCGTAATCTAACGGAGAGCCATCGTGAAATTATCCTTCAACATTGAGCGCCGCTCAGCGACGTTTAAAGTCACTGTGATCGCACTTCTGGTATTGGTACTGCTCATTCCGGTAGGGATGATCAAGAATGTAATCCTGGATCGCATGCAATTCGAGTCCGTTGCCACGCTGGATATCAGGAATTCCTGGGGCGGCGATCAAACGGTTACGGGCCCGATTTTGAGGTTGCCATATGAGGCACAGAAGACGACTGTGTACGGATCCCCGTATTCGGAACGCAAACACGCGTACTTGCTGGCGCAAAAGCTGAGCATTGTCGCGAGCGTTAATACAGAAATACGATACCGCGGCATGCATGAGGTACCCGTATTCAATGCATCAATCGACATGGCCGGCAATTTTGATCTGTCATTGCTCGATGAACTTGGTATCAGTAAGAAAGATGTGGACTGGTCCGACGCCGAGGTGTTACTTGGGATCAGCGACTCAACGGTGATCAACACGGCCCCGTTGCTAAGGACAGCAGGAACCGGCAGCAAATTCAAGACCGGTGTGGCACAGATCACAGGATTACCTCCGCAGTTGGGGGCCGATGTGGGCGATTACTTGGCGGATGTGTCGACGCAGTCGGATTTTTCACTTGAAATATCCGTAGCGGTCAACGGTAGTGGGTCACTGCGATTTCTACCTCTCGCAGACAGCGCCGAGGTCCGTGCGTCAGCGAACTGGCCGTCGCCGAGTTTTGTGGGTCGTCAGTTGCCGGCCGAGCGGGATGTTCGGGACGACGGATTCGCGGCAACATGGTTAGTGTCGAGTTTGAGCCGCAAACTGCCGGCAATCTGGGTCGATAGCCACGAAGCAATGAGCGATTCTGCAGGTAGAGCGTTCGGTGTCAGGCTCATTCAGCCGGTCGGTCTTTACCCAATGATGCTGAGGGCTATCAAGTACGCAGTCTTGTTCGTTGGGCTGACTTTTGTGATTTACTTCCTGATGGAGATTATCGGCGAGCTTCGATTGCACCCGCTGCAGTATCTGCTCGTTGGTCTGGCGAACACGCTTTTTTACCTGTTGCTGTTGTCGCTTGCTGAGCATGTCGGGTTCGGACTGGCGTACATCGTCAGTGCGCTTGCCTCGGCGACGCTAATCACCGGGTACAGCGCGACGATACTGGCGAGCCGAAACCGAGCTATTGTCATGGCTACTGTCCTGTCCGGACTTTATGGTTTCCTCTACCTGACATTGAAAGCGGAAAGTTACGCACTTCTTGCAGGCTCAACAGGCCTCTGGTTCATACTCGCCGCTGTGATGTACCTGACGCGAAAAACCAACTGGTACCTGGCAGATGATTAGCATAAAACCCTTCCCCGACCGCTAGAACCCATCTCATAAACCCTCATGAGCCGCGTTTCGGGCGCACAGGTTTGGA
>CAZVLT010000009.1:0-29566 GCA_964628105.1 uncultured Woeseiaceae bacterium
GCGAGACGTTTTCAAGCTTTAGTTCTATGCCCAGCCTGTTCAGGTCCGTCATCTGCAACTCTTCATAGCCGCAAGGATGGATGCGCGAGAAGGGTTCAAGATCGACGTCCACGTTGAGGGCCATGCCATGGAAGCTCGAACCCCGCCGTATTCTTAGCCCGACGCTGGCAAGCTTTGTCTCGCCGACATATACGCCGGGTGCGTCTGCGCGACTGGCAGCTACGACGTCGTATTCTGCGACGAAGTCCACGACACTTTGTTCCAGTGCGGTCACGAGTGGCCGCACGCCCAGCCCGGCACGTCGCAGGTCAATCAGCGGGTAAATCATGAGTTGCCCGGGCCCATGAAAGGTGACCTGACCACCGCGATCAATATGCACTACTGGAATATCGCCGGGCGTGAGCAAGTGTTCCTCACTCGCGTTCACTCCCATTGTGAATACTGGCGGATGTTCGGTGAACCAGATCTCGTCCGCCGTCGATTCGTCACGCGTGTCCGTGAATTCCTGCATCTCACGCCAAAGGGGTATGTAGTCCTGGCGTCCGAGGTCACGAATGGTGACCGTTGGCACCCAGTTTCCCGTTTGCCCGTTCATAAGGCCATGAGCACATCATCGTGCCCGCTGACGTCGCGATAGATGGCGTCAAGTTGCTGCTGGCTGGTAGCAGTAACCGTAACGGTGATCGACACGAAGCTGCCATTACGGCTCACCGCCGCGCGCACCGCATCATCTGCGACAGGCCCGACGTGGTTTTCTATCAGGGTGCGCGCTGTGGTTCGAAATTCCGGCGTGTCCCGCCCCATCATTTTGATCGGAAAATGACAGGGAAATTCGATTACAGAGTCCCCTGTCATATTACTGGAACCAGAGATCCACGCTGTCTTTGGTGCGTTGCCAGAACGAACCGCTCGGGTTGTCATCCAATGCGCGCAGTGATGCCGTCACGAGTTGTTCGTTGTCCAGGCTGACGCTGAGCTCGGCGATGGCATCTCCGGCTGCGATCGGGGCAAGCAGGATTGCCGGGATGTCCAGCTTCGATTCCAGTTTGTCGTAGAAGCCGCGACGAACTGTAATGTAAAGGTCTTCAAGAACTCCGAGACGAGAATATACATTTGCGGATTTCCAAATCCTGGCCGTCGAGATTTGTTCGCCGGCCTTGAACAACAATCGTGTTTCGAAGAAACGAAAGCCGTAATTGAGCAGTGCCTGGCTGCCGTCCGCGCGCGATTTAATGCTCGATGTACCGAGCACAACAGAGATCAGCCGCATGCCATCTCGCTTGGCCGATGCGACGAGGCAATACCCGGCAGCGTCGGTGTGGCCCGTCTTGAGACCGTCAACCGAGTCATCGCGCCATAGAAGGGAGTTGCGATTCCTTTGCTTGATATCGTTGTAGGCAAACTCCCGTATAGAATGCCACTGATATAAATCGGGAAACTCTGCGGCCATTGCCCGTGCCAACAAGGCGAGGTCGCGAGCGGTAGTGATATGGCCTTCTGCGGGCAGCCCGGTTGCGTTGACAAAATGGCTTGAGCTCATGCCCAGCCTCGATGCGTACTGGTTCATCATTTCCGCGAAAACGCTTTCGCTACCAGCGATGTACTCGGCAAGCGCGACGCTGGCGTCGTTGCCAGACTGTACGATCATGCCAAGCAACAGGTCCTCGACCGTAACCTGGCTACCGACTTCTATAAACATCCTCGAGCCAGGAGATCGCCAGGCCTTCTCGCTAACGGTGACTTCGTCTTCAAGACTGATCTGACCTTGCTGCAGCGCACTGAAGACCACATAAGTCGTCATGATCTTGGTCAAACTCGCCGGGGCGAGTTGCATATCCGCATCCATTGCCGCGAGCATTCGACCTGTCTTGCTATCCATGACCAGGTAACTCTTGGCACCGATAATGGGTGGCGCGGGCATCGGCATAGGCGCGGCGGCGCAAGTACCTGATGTGAAAAGAAAAATAAAAAGAACAAATGCTAAAGACTGACGTGGGAACATGGTGCCTCTGGTGGTCGAAAATGATCGGCGGGTATTGTACGTGGCCTGGCGCTGATTAGGCTATTCGGAAATCAAATAGGGATCGCCGATGCCGACGTTTTCGAGTTCTTCGACGAGCTCATCGTACTGGATAACACCGGCGACCGGGCCGATGCGGACCCGGTACAGGATCGGTGTCGCGGATAGGTCCCCGTGAATGAATCCGCCCGCGATGCCAGCAGAAGCCAGCAGCATCAGCCGCCGTTCGGCATTCGCACGATCACCAAAAGCCCCAACCTGCACGAAAATCTGATTACCCGCCAGCGTCGGCTCCGATCGTGGTGCCGGTGCCGGCGCGTCAGGCGGCGGCGACTCGCCTGCTTGCCGTGTAGGGTGGTCACCGGGAGGAGCGTCGCTGCTAATCGCCGTGACTTCGACCAGGCTGGTGCCGCTGCGGATCATATCGAGCTTTAGCGCAGCCGCATACGACAGGTCGATGATCCGGTTGTGCACGAACGGACCGCGATCATTGACACGCACGACGATGGTCTGATTGTTGCGCAGATTACGGACACGAACGAAAGTGGGCAACGGTAGCGTCTTGTGCGCCGCCGTCATCTGATACATGTCGTAGGTTTCGCCGTTGGCTGTCCGCTTGCCGTGAAAATCCCTGCCGTACCAGGACGCGACACCGCGTTCCTGGTAGCCGGCGCTGTTGTCCAGGATTGTGTAATGTTTGCCGAATACTTCGTACACCCGTGTCCCACCGGGTGCTCTGTCACGTCTGCTGTCAGTTGTGCCGCACGCCGCGAGCGTCGCTGCGACTAGTAATGCGGCGAGACACACTTTCCTACAATGCATCGGCAATTACCTTTTCGACATTAGCCTTCAACGCAATCTGCTGGCCTAACTGGTGAACGGCCAGCGCATACATGACGCTACGGTTGTATTTGGTGATGACGAAGAAATTATGGAACCCAACCCAGTATTCGGTGCCATGATCGCCCTCGTAGGTCAGCAGCTGGCCCTTGTTGTCCATGCCCAGATCAGTGGCGAACATAACGCCCATATTGCTGAGCGAAGCGACGGTATCCTCAGCCTTGAGGGTGTTTTTCGGTTGTGGCGCATTGCCTTGCCAGCGACCGCTCAATGTCGCCTGTGACAGCACTTCCTCACCGCTTCTCCACCCATGTTCAACAAAGTAATTGGCGATGCTACCGGCGACATCGGCCCAGTCATTCCAGATATCGCGTTTTCCGTCACCGGTTGAGTCGACGGCATAAGCGCGAAAGCTCGACGGCATGAATTGTGGTCTACCCATCGCACCGGCGTAGGAGCCCAGGGGTACGGTTGCGTCAAGTTTTTCTTCGCGAGCCAGTATCAGGAACTGCACGAGTTCACCGCGGAAGAATTTCGAACGCGGCGGGTAGTCGAAGGCCAGCGTCGACAAGGCGTCGATTACGCGATCTTTCCCGGTGATCCTGCCAAAGTAGGTCTCTACACCGATTATTCCAACCAGCTTCGCCATTGGAACGCCGGTCTCAAGTTCGATTCGCTCAAGCATCCGCTGGTTCTCTCGCCAGAACGTGACCCCAGCGGCAACACGTTCGGGCGTTATAAAAATCTTTCTGTATTCTCCCCACGTCAATGTGCGTTCCGCTGGCTTCGAGATCTGCTCGATGACCGACGCCTTGATTCTTGCTTGTGCCAGAACTTCACGCAGCGAATCACGGTCGAAGTCGTGTTTCGCAACCATTTCGTCGATGAACGCAACGACATCGACTTGTTCGAGGTCAACGTATTCTATTGGGTCATCAACGGCTGTGAGTGCAGGGGATGCGGATATTGTCAGGGCGACAAACGCAGCCAATAATCGAAATTCGGTCATGGGGACATCATTAGTGAGGCAATAATTTTCGGTGTGAATGGATCGACATCAGAATACCGAATCCGGCCATCAGCGTCACCATGGACGTGCCGCCGAAACTGACAAGAGGAAGCGGCACGCCAACGACCGGCACCAGCCCCGTCACCATCGCCGTGTTAACGAAAACGTAGACCAGGAAAGTCAGGCTGATGGAACCTGCAAGCAGTCTCGAGTAGGTATCACGGGCTTGCACAGCAATGTACAAGCCGCGACCGATAACGAACATGTACAGGGTGAGCAGCGTGAGTACGCCGAACAAACCGAACTCCTCGCCAAGCACGGCAAATATAAAGTCGGTGTCACGCTCCGGTAGAAACTCGAGCTGCGCTTGCGAGCCGTTGGTCCAACCTTTGCCAAACAGGCCACCGGAGCCGATCGCGATCTTGGATTGAATGATGTTATAGCCTGCGCCCAGCGGATCACTGTCTGGATTAAGCAGCGTGAACACACGTTGTTTCTGATAGTCCTTCATGAAGTTCCACAGGACCAGTGCGCCGGGTACGGCCAGTACGGCCATGCCTGCCATGAATCGAAAGGACAAGCCCGCGAGCACGATGACAATGACACCGGACGCGGCGATCAATACAGACGTGCCAAGGTCGGGCTGGCTTGCGATCAGGTACGTTGGCACGATTATCAGCACCGCGATGACCAGAAGATGAACTGCCCTGGGCGGAATCTGGCGATCGTGCAGATACCAGGCTGTCATCATCGGCACTGCCAACTTCATGGCCTCCGAGGGTTGAAAACGGACGCCCAGATCGAGCCAGCGCCGCGCGCCCTGTCCAACATCGCCCTTGGCGAGTACGAGTAGCAGCAAGAGCAGGCCGGCGAGATACGCCCAGGGCGTCCAGCGCCGCAAAAAATCCGGCGGAAGCTGCGCGACGACCAGCATTGCGATCATTGCGACGCCGAGGCGAATAACCTGGTTCAGCAGCAGGCGACTGTTTTCACCGACAGCGCTGTAGAGCACGAACAGTCCTAAAAAACAGATCAGTAATAAACCGACGAACAAAGGTCCGTCGATATTCAGCCGCCGAATGGTGCCGGAAACATCCGACAGCGGTGCCTCCTTCTGCGATAACAAGCGGTATGAGTCAGTTGGGGGCATCGTCACCGAATCCCAGGTATTCGTCCATGATTGCTCTTGCAATAGGCGCGGCGACACGGCTGCCACTACTCCCGTTTTCGACCACCACTGCAACTGCGATACGAGGATTTTCGAGCGGCGCGAAGGAGACAAACAGCGCATGATCGCGTAGCCGTTCATCGATTTCCTCCTCGTCATACTCCTCGTCTTGCCCGATCGAGATCACTTGCGAAGTGCCACTCTTGCCCGCCATTTCATAAGGGGCGCCAACGCCGATGGCGCGCGCCGTGCCTTTTGGCCCCTGCATCACATCGTGCATCGCACTAATGATGGTGTCCCAATAAAAATCGTCGCTGATTTCAACGTCGTCCAGTCGTTCCGGTCGTGTCAGGTATCGTTCTCCACTAACAGGATCCTCAATTGCCGCGACGAGATGCGGTTCGTAACGGATTCCCCGGGTTGCGATTGCGCCGGCGGCGGCGGCGAGTTGCAGGGGTGTGGCGAGCATGAATCCCTGGCCGATTGAGGCGATGACGGTCTCACCGTGGTACCAGCGTTGATTGTCACGATCGGTGAAATATTCGCGCTTCCATTTACGAGACGGTACCAGTCCAGGATTTTCACCGCTGATGTCCAGGTGTGTCTCGCTGCCCAGCCCAAAACGAGTGAGAAAATCATGCATGTTGTCGATGCCGATTTTCTGGCTAATCTCATAGAAATAGACATCGCACGATTGCTCGATTGCGTCATGAATGTCGACGGCTCCATGGCCGCCGGGTTTCCAGTCGCGATAACGATGCTCACTGTCCGGTAACGTGAAGTAGCCCATGCAGATGCTCTTGCGCGTTAAATTGGTGGCTCCGGTTTCGAGCGCGGCCAGGGCGAGCATAGGCTTGATTGTCGATCCGGGTGGGTAGGTGCCGCTAACCGCGCGATTGAACAGCGGTCGATCGGGGTTGTCGCGTAAATCGCTGTACTGCGCTATTGTCATTCCGACCGCAAACAGATTCGGGTCGAATGACGGCGCGCTGACGAGAGCGAGTATCTCGCCGCTCCATGGATCCAGCGCCACGATTGCCCCGCGCTTGCCTCGTAATGCCTCGGTTGCGAGTCGCTGCAGATCCAGATCGAGACTCAGGTACACATTCGCTCCCGGCCCTGGGGTTTGATCCAGGGGCAGGGAGTTGAGCAACTCGGTCGTGCTCGCCGGCACCTGGCGGCCCCGCGCGTTAGTGATTACGTGACGATAGCCTGCATCGCCATGCAGGTCCGTCTCAAAACTGCCTTCGACACCTGTCTTGCCCGTGTGCGACGTGCCGGCATAGCGCGCCGGATCAAGCTCTTGCAGATCGCTGCTGCTCAACCCGCCAACGTAGCCGACCGTGTGCGCCGTGACATGTCCATGAGGATAGTGGCGTACCAGGCGCGGTTGGAAATCAACGCCGGGAAAGCGCGGTCGCTGGATCGCGAAATTCGCAATTTCCTCATCGCTCAGGCGAAATTTGAGTGTCAGTGGCTTAAAGCGCAGGCCACGACGACTGAGTTCCTTGTAGCGCGGGATGTCGTCCGGTTCGATCAGCATGATCGCCGCCAGACGTTCTAACGTGTCGTCGATATCGTCAACCTGCTCGGGAATCAGCTCCAGTTGATAGGCGGGCAGATTTTCCGCGATGACCCGGCCTTCACGATCGAACACGAGGCCACGAATCGGGGGTACGGCTTCGATACGAATGCGATTGCCTTGCGATTTCTCGGCGAATTGCTCGTGGTCGAAAACCTGCAGTTGCACCAGTCGCCCGATGACGAAACCGAGCAGGATGATCGCGATGACAATGGAAAGAATGACACGGCTGAAAAACAGGCGACGCTCGGAATGGTGGTCCTTGATCGGCAACAACAGGCTCATTTCAGGCTCCCGACCGATCCCGGTAATGCATGCCGGAGAGGAACATGAATAGAAACGGCCAGATCAACGCGCCAGTGATGACCGGTGCCCAATAAACGATCGACGGCGCGTCTTCGCCCACGACGCCATTGATCCAGAACAACAGGAACTGGTAAACGGCCAGCATCGCAAAAACAGTCGCTGACAATTGCGACAACGGAAACACGCGCATCAGCAGGTGGAAACGTACTGTCATAAACGCCACGACGCAAAAGGCGAGCGCGTGTTGTCCGAGTATCGTGCCTTGAGTTACATCGAGAATCAGGCCAATAACCCACGCGGTGCCGATACTCCAGCTCCGCGGCATCTGCATGGCCCAGAAAATAACAAGCAGTGTGAGCCAGTCCGGCCTGAAGGCGTCGACCGACTCCGGTAACGGCATGAGCGTGAGCATCAAGCCGACGATCAGCGTCATGATGACGGGTATGCGAGACGAGGTCTGAATCCTAGTCATCGACTGCTGCCTCTGCAGGGTCGTCCTGCGTGCCGGCCGACCAGATCAGCATGACCTCACGAACCTGTCCGAGCGCTGCCGTCGGCGTCGCCGTGACGTCGGCAAAGGGTTCCTGCGGAATTCGTGTGACCGATGCAACGACAGCAACCGGGTAGCCGGCGGGGAATGCGCCACCGAGGCCCGAAGTGACGAGCAGGTCACCGGCGCGAATATCGGCATTGTTGACGACGAAGGGCAAATCGAGGCTGCCGATCTGACCCGTACCAACGGCAATGGTGCGCAGGCCGTTGCGATTCACCTCGACCGGCAGCGCGTGATCCGTGTCACTGATCAACATCGCCTGCGAAGTCAGCAATCCGGTCCTGATGACCTGACCGACAACACCTTCAACATCGACCAGTGCCTGGCCATCAAACACGCCGTCACGGCTACCTACGTCGATGACCAGGCTATGACTAAAAGGGTTTGCGTCGACGGACATGATCTCGGCGACTCGAATCTGGTCGGGCATCTGGACGCGAGCGTCGAGCAATGCGCGCAGGCGCGTGTTTTCGGCCTCAAGCGCGTTGAGTCTTTGCAATCGCGCGTTGGTCAGCAGTCGTTCGACCTGCAGTCGCCCCAGTTCAAGTTCCAGGTCATTACGCGATGTCGTCGAGTCCCCGATCCACGACCAGAATCGCGAGGGCGCATCCACAACGATTCGCATCGGGTATACCGCCGCACCTATGGCTTTGCGAGCGGCATCGAGGTAATTGTCGCGGTTGTCGACATACATTACCACGATGCTGAGGAATACCAGCGCGAGTAATCGCAGGCCCAATGCCGGGCTGCGCATAGGATTGGTGTTTTTTTGCCGGGAAGCGACCATCGCGATTTTAACTGCCTGTCGTTAGTCGACTCCGCCGAAGATCACTCGAGGCCGAACACCGCGGGACCGTGTTCGTCGATCAATTCGATAACCCGGCCGCCGCCACGCGCGACACAGGTCAGCGGATCGTCAGCTATTACGACCGGCAGACCGGTTTCCTCCATCAACAACTTGTCGATATCGCGCAGCAACGCGCCGCCGCCCGTCAGGACGATGCCACGCTCGGCGACATCGGCGCCCAGTTCCGGCGGTGTTTGTTCCAGCGCTTCCTTGACCGCGCCGACAATGCCCTGCAGTGGCTCCTGCAGGGCCTCGAGAATTTCGTTGCTGTTCAGCGTGAAGCTGCGCGGCACACCTTCGGACAGGTTGCGGCCCTTGACGGAGATATCGAGGACCTCCTGACCGGGAAACGCAGAGCCGATTTCGTGGGTGATGCGCTCCGCCGTCGCTTCACCGATGAGTATGCCGTAGTTGCGGCGTACGTAGCTGGTGATTGCTTCGTCGAAACGATCGCCGCCGATGCGAACAGACGCGGCGTAGACGATGCCATTCAGCGAAATGACGGCGACTTCCGACGTACCGCCGCCGATATCGAGCACCATCGAGCCGCGCGCCTCATGGACGGGCAGCCCTGCGCCGATTGCGGCGGCCATTGGCTCGTCGATAAGGTGTACCTTGCGCGCGCCTGCGCCTTCTGCGGATTCCCGAATCGCGCGCCGCTCGACCTGGGTCGAGCCATACGGGACGGCGATCAGGACTCTCGGGCTCGGTCGGAAATAACGCGATTGATGCGCCTTGCGTATGAAATGCTGCAGCATCTTCTCTGTGACCGTAAAATCGGCGATAACACCGTCCTTCAACGGCCGAATCGCTGTGATATGGCCCGGTGTGCGGCCCAGCATGTTTTTTGCCTCTGCGCCGACGGCCTCTACGACGCGGCCACCGCGGCCCGAATCCTCGCGAATTGCGACCACAGATGGTTCGTCGAGTACGATGCCATGCCCCCGTGAGTAAATCAGGGTGTTGGCCGTGCCGAGGTCGATCGACAGGTCATTGGAAAAATAACCCAGAATATTCTTGAACATAGGTGGGGCAGTCTCGAAACGGGATTAACGGCGTAATCTATCAATGCGCACGACATTCCACAAGGCGGCGTGTATTATTGCGTCCCCGCCGAAAAGCGGACCGGTGGCGCCGACCGTCGGCGCGGTGGCGTCGACTGCCGGCGCGCTAGGCAACCACAGAACCCTCGGAACTCTTGCGTGTCACTCGACAAAGATCAGGTCCAACACATCGCGACGCTGGCGAGACTGAAACTCTCCGACGAGGAGTACGCCGAGAGCGTCGAAAAGCTCTCCAAGATCGTCGATTTCGTCGCTCAGCTGTCGCGGGCGGACACGGACGATGTATTGCCGATGGCGCATCCGCTCGATACAGCGCAAAGACTGCGCGCGGATGCCGTTTTCGAGGGCAATGAACGTGATCGCTACCAGGAAAATGCTGCAGACGTTTCCGACGGGCTTTACCTGGTACCGAAAGTTATCGAATGATGGACATGCATTCGCAATCACTGACCGAGCTCGCCGCTGGTCTTGAAGGTGGTGAGTTTTCGGCCGTCGAGCTGACGCAGGCATTGCTTGATCGTATCGCCGCGCACAACGATAAACTGAATGCATTTATAACCGTGACCGCCGATAACGCGCTGGCGGCCGCAGCGAGGGCAGACGCAGCGCGAGTCGCCGGCAACGGCGGCGCGCTCAACGGTTTGCCGATCATCCATAAGGACATCTTTTGTACGCGCGGTGTGAAAACCACATGTGGCTCAAGAATGCTCGAGAACTTCATCTCGCCCTATGACGCGACGGTAGTCGAGCGGCTCGCCGCAGCTGGGGCCGTGGTTCTGGGGAAGACGAACATGGACGAGTTCGCGATGGGTTCGTCGAACGAGACGAGCTATTTCGGCCCGGTCAGAAATCCCTGGGATCTCGACTGTTCGCCGGGCGGTTCATCGGGCGGCTCGTCTGCCGCGGTCGCCGCGCGTCTTGCGCCAGCCGCCACCGGCACGGACACAGGCGGCTCTATTCGCCAGCCTGCGGCATTGACCGGCACGGTTGGTCTCAAACCGACCTATGGTCGTGTGTCGCGTTACGGCATGGTTGCGTTCGCTTCCAGTCTCGATCAGGCAGGCGTGATTACCCGCTCAGCGGAAGATGCCGCACGACTGCTGGGCGTTATGGCGGGATTCGATGAGCGCGATTCGACGTCGATCAACCAGCCTGTGCCCGACTATGTCGCGAGTCTCGGTGAATCAATCAAGGGTCTGCGCATTGGCGTTGTTCGGCAACACTTTGACAAGGGGCTTGACGAGCAGTGTGGTGCGCGAGTCAGGGACGCAATCGCCGTGCTGGAGTCGCTCGGGGCGACAACGATTGAGGTCGACCTGCCGAACCTCGACTTGTCAGTCCCTACGTATTACGTCGTGGCGCCCGCCGAGTGTTCCTCAAACCTGTCGCGTTTCGATGGCGTGCGCTTTGGATATCGCGCTGAAAACGTTGAGGACTTACTGGACCTCTATTGCCGCAGCCGCGGCGAAGGGTTTGGCGACGAGGTCAAGCGCCGCATCATGACAGGCACCTACGTGCTGTCCGCCGGTTACTACGATGCGTATTACCTTAAGGCGCAAAAAGTACGGCAGTTGATCGCCGATGACTTCAGCAAGGCATTTAACGACGTTGACGTTATCGCAGGACCAACTGCGCCGTCACCGGCATTCAAGTTGGGCGACAAAGTCGATGACCCGATCACGATGTACCTGAACGACATTTACACGATCGGCGCCAACCTCGCCGGGCTGCCCGGCATATCCGTGCCGTGCGGTTTTGTGGATGACCTGCCCGTTGGACTGCATCTCGTCGGCGCACATTTCGGCGAAGAGACATTGCTTCGTTGCGCACACCAATATCAGCAACAGACTGACTGGCACCAGGCGTGCCCGGACGGCTTCGCATGAGCGCTTCGGCCTGGGAGGCCGTCATCGGTCTTGAGATCCATACCCAGCTCGCGACGAAGAGCAAGATTTTCTCGGGTGCGTCAACCGCGTATGGAGCCGAAGCCAACACACAGGCCTGCCTCGTTGACCTTGGCTACCCGGGCGTGTTGCCGGTGCTCAACAAAGAAGTCGTCAGGATGGCGACCTTATTTGGATTGGCCGTCAACGCGACCGTGGCACCGCGTTCCGTTTTCGCGCGCAAGAACTATTTTTATCCTGATTTACCGAAGGGTTACCAGATAAGCCAGTATGAATTGCCCATCGTTGAGCACGGCGAGATGTTCATCACCGACGCCGCCGGCAACGAGAAGCGCATCGGTATCACACGTGCACATCTTGAAGAAGACGCCGGCAAGTCAATACACGAAGGCCTCGATGCGTCGTCGGGTATCGACCTTAATCGTGCAGGTACGCCATTACTGGAGATCGTGTCCGAGCCGGATCTCCGTTCGGCGAAAGAAGCGATCACCTACCTGAAGAAGATTCATTCGATCGTGCGTTACCTGCGTATCTCCGACGGTAACATGCAAGAGGGCTCATTCCGCTGCGACGCAAATGTCTCGGTGCGCCCGGTTGGCCAAAAGGAATTGGGCACGCGTGCGGAGCTCAAGAATCTCAATTCATTTCGTTTCATCGAGAAGGCGATCAATTTCGAAATCAAGCGCCAGATCGGTGTGATCGAAGATGGCGGCGAGGTGGTGCAGGAGACGCGACTCTATGATTCAGACAAGGACGAAACACGTTCGATGCGGTCGAAAGAAGAAGCGAATGACTACCGCTACTTCCCGGATCCGGATTTGTTGCCCATTGAAATTACGGATGAATTTATCGCGGCCGTCCGTGCGACATTGCCGGAACTGCCGGCCGCGAAGCAGCAGCGGTTTGGCCTTGATTACGGCCTAAAAGGCGAGGACGCTGCCATCCTGACCGCGAGCCGCGCATTGGCGGATTATTTTGAGGCAGTGGTTGCAGCCACCGATGCAACGGCGCAAGTCGCGGCGAACTGGATCTTGGGTGAAATGTCAGCTGCGCTGAACCGGGATGGCCTGGATATCGATGACAGCAACGTTGCGGCCGTTGAACTCGCGGGATTATTGACTCGGATCCACGACAACACGATCTCGGGCAAGCTAGCGAAGCAGGTCTTCGAGGCTATGTGGCGGGGCGAGGGCTCTGCGGACGACGTTATCGCCGCGAAGGACCTGAAGCAGATCACAGATAGCGCCGCGATCGAGACCATTGTCGATAAAGTGATCGCGGCGAACCCGGGCCAGGTCGCGGATTATAAGGCTGGCAAAGACAAGTTAATGGGCTTTTTCGTTGGACAGGTCATGAAAGAAACGCAGGGCCAGGCCAATCCGGGACAGGTAAACCAGATCCTGAAAGACAAGCTCAGTGGCTAGCCGGCATGTCTGCCGATAGCATTACTCCTTTCTCGTTTGAGTCGTTGCCAGTCCGCGGCGCGCTGATTCATATGTCCCGATCGTGGCGGCGCATGTTGCGTGATCATGACTACGAAGCATTGATTACCGAAACCCTGGGGCATGCAGCGGCGGCGACCGGATTGATCGCGCAAAGCCTGAAATTCGATGGTGCGATTACATTGCAGATACAGGGAAGTGGCGCTTTGCAGATGCTGGTGATGCAATGCACGAGTGATCTCGACCTGCGCGGCATCGCGGCGATCGAGCCCAATACCACCGCGACCAGTTTCTCAGAGCTCACTGACAAGGCGCATTGCGCGATCACAGTTGACGCGGGTGAGCATCCCTACCAGGGCATTGTCGATATTGATGGTGATTCACTGTCCGTTAGTCTCGAACACTACTTCGCGCGCTCTGTGCAGGTGCCGAGCCATATCGCGCTCGTTGCCAACGACAAGGTCGCGGGTGGTCTGCTCCTGCAGCAGATGCCGGGGCAGCCGCTTGATGAAGACGACTGGAAGCGCCTGCATTTTATGGCCGCAACACTGAGCACCGGCGATTTCGAAGGCGATGCCGGCATCGAATTGATTGGCAAGCTGTTCGCCGAGGATGACGTGCGCGTTCGCAAGTCGCGCTCTGTCAATTTCCGCTGTCGCTGCTCGAGCGAAAACGTTGAGGACGTATTGAAAATGCTCGGTGAAAACGAGTCCCGTGCAGCCCTTGAAGAGAAGGGCAGTATTGAGGTCATCTGCGAATATTGTGGGCGAAAACGCTCATTCGATTCGGTCGATGTGTTCAGCATCTTTGTCGATAACGCCGTGTCAGGACCTGATTCGATCCAATAACAGTAAATCCCGACACAAATCCATGCTGTATTCGAGTACCTCATGTATACTGTTTCGACTTAAATATAAGTAAATCGTTATATATTTATATGGAAACGTCGACCGAAAGCCTGCTAACGCGATTCCAGACCCTCGCTAATCCTGTCAGGGTCCGGCTTGTGGCCCTGTGTGGCGTCGCCGAGTGCAGCGTGTCTGAGCTCACCCGGGTAACGGGGCTTAGCCAGCCGCGGATATCGCAGCACCTGAAGCAGTGTTGTGCGGCCGGTCTTTTGCAGAAATTCAGGGACGGCCACTTTGTCTACTACCGGGTTTCAAACGGAGGGGCAGATACAGCGGCGCGCCGACGGCTGCTCGCCTTGTTGCCCGCAGAAGAACCGCAATTCGCAAAAGACATAGCCGCGCTGCAAAAAATACGTGCAGATTACCGGGTAATTTCGTCGACTCTAGGCGACGAGCATCGATCACTGCACCGGGCACTGGTCGAACTGACGGTTGCCCGGCCCCTTGGTGACTTGCTGGACATCGGCTGTGGGCAAGGTCGAATTCTTAAGTTGCTGGCATCGCGGGCACACCGCGCTGTCGGTGTCGACATCGATTCGGACGTGCGGCGAATGGCGCGAGCTGAGTTGTTGTTGGCCGGTACCGCGAACACCACATTGCGACACGGTGACATGTACGCCTTGCCTTTCGAAGACGATGACTTCGACACGGTAATTCTCGACGACGTATTAACCAGTGCCGACGATCCAGCTGCGGCGCTGGCAGAAGCTCTGCGATTGCTGCGCCCGGGTGGGCGCCTTCTACTGCTGGCATCGGCAAGCAAGACCGATGTCGACGAGTTACGTGACAAGCTGGCGCGCTGGGCGGCCGCCGCAAATTTGCGGCTCGCGTCGCCACGAGCAATACCCAGTAACAATCCTTGCTGGTTGCTTGCTGTCGCCACGCCAGCGGACCGCGCCAGCGCTGCGGCGTGATCTGAGCGGTTACGCCGTATGACAACGAAACCCGCACCCGCCGTTACTTTCGAATTTTTTCCACCAAAGACCGAGAAAATGGAAGCTACGCTGTGGCATTCCGTCAAGCGACTCGCAGACCTCGGGCCTCGGTTCGTATCGGTGACCTACGGCGCGGACGGCTCGACACGCGAGCGCACACACGCCGCCGTCGCGCGCATTATCGATGAAACGCAATTAACGGCCGCGCCGCACTTGACGTGTATTGGCGCGAGTCGCGGTGAGATCGACGATATCGCCCGCAAATACTGGGAGATGGGCGTGCGGCATCTTGTGGCTCTGCGTGGTGATGCGCCAAAAGAGTCGGAGGGCTATGTACCACAGCCTGATGGCTATGCCTACGCCACCGATCTGGTCGCGGGGTTGAAAAGAGTCGCCGATTTCGACATCTCGGTTGCCGCCTACCCGGAGGTACACCCTGAGGCGCCGGACGCAGCATTCGATCTGGACAACCTGAAACGCAAGCTTGATGCGGGAGCGACGCGTGCGATAACCCAGTTCTTTTTTGATACAGATGTATTTCTTCATTTTCGCGATCGCTGCGCCGCGGCTGGTATCGAGTCGTCAATCGTGCCGGGCATCCTGCCGATTACGCGATTCCCGCAACTCGAGAGCTTTGCGAAGATGTGTGGTGCCAGCGTGCCGGACTGGCTCAGGCAAAAATTCACGGGCCTGGAGGACGATGCGGAAACGCGGCAAATGATCGCCGCAAGCGTTGCTATCGAACAGGTGCGGCATCTCGAGTCGAACGGCATCGACGAGTTTCACTTTTACACCCTCAACCGTTCCGAGTTGACGTATGCCATTTGTCATGCGCTCGGCGTGCGCCCCAAGCAAGCGGCGGCGTGAGGCTTTGACGATGCAACGCGACGCTCGAATCGAATCACTGCTGCAGGCACTCGACGAACGGATTTTGCTGCTTGATGGCGCAATGGGAACGATGATCCAAAGCTACGGGTTGAGCGAAGACGACTATCGAGGCGAGCGCTTTGCTGACTGGAAACGTGATCTCAAAGGCAACAATGACCTGTTGTCTATCACGCGTCCCGACGTAATACGCGACATACATCGTCGCTTCCTTAAGGTCGGCGCAGACATCATCGAGACCAACACATTCAATTCGAACGCGCCTTCCATGGCCGACTACGGCATGCAGGAACTGGTTGCGGAACTGAATGGAGCGGCGGCACGAATCGCGCGCGAGTGTGCCGATACACATGCGAGCAATGTTGGTGAACCGCGCTACGTGGCGGGAGTGCTTGGACCGACTAACCGCACGGCGTCCCTTTCACCCGACGTTAACGATCCGGGATTTCGCAATATTCAGTTCGACGACCTGGCTGCGACCTACGAGTTATCGGCAACAGCGCTGATCGATGGCGGCGTTGACTTCCTGATGGTCGAGACGATTTTCGACACTCTGAATGCCAAAGCCGCGATCATCGGCATCAAACGCAGCTTCCGTGCGGCGGGCGTCGAACTACCGGTGATGATTTCCGGGACAATCACGGACGCGTCAGGCCGCACGTTGTCAGGCCAGACGACAGAAGCATTCTGGAATTCAGTGCGCCACATCAAGCCGTTCATGATCGGGCTGAATTGCGCACTCGGCGCCGCCGATCTGCGCCAATACGTTGCTGAACTTTCGCGCCTCGCTGATACCCGCGTCAGCGCACACCCGAATGCCGGGCTGCCGAACGAATTCGGCGAATACGATGAAACGGCGCAGGAAATGGCCGAAGTTGTTGGCGAATTTGCGTCCGGCGGCCTTGTGAACATGGTCGGCGGTTGTTGCGGCACTCAACCGGATCACATACGCGCATTACGTGACGCTGTGGATGGTGTTGCGCCACGGGTAGTGCCGGAGTTACCGGCGCGCCTTCGCCTTGCGGGTCTTGAGCCCTTTAACATCGGCCCCGATGATCTTTTTGCAAATGTTGGCGAGCGGTGCAACGTAACGGGGTCGGCTATTTTCAGGCGCCTGATTGAAGCGGACGACTACACCGCCGCGGTTGCCGTTGCGCGCCAGCAGGTCAACAACGGCGCCCAGATCATCGACGTTAATATGGACGAGGGCATGCTTGACTCGGAAACGGCGATGGCAACGTTCCTGAACCTGATAGCTTCCGAGCCCGACGTCGCGCGCCTGCCTATCATGATCGATTCATCAAAATGGACCGTCATTGAAGAAGGCCTCAAGCGCGTGCAGGGCAAGGCCATCGTGAACTCCATAAGCCTGAAGGAAGGCGAGGAGTCGTTCATCAAGCAAGCACAACTCGTGCAGGACTACGGCGCGGCAGTCATCGTCATGGCGTTTGACGAGTCAGGTCAGGCGGACACGGTCGACCGCAAGATCGAGATCTGCAAACGCTGCTACAGCATCCTGACCGAAAAGGTTGGCACCGACCCGGCCGACATCATTTTCGATCCAAATATTTTTGCGATCGCGACGGGCATCGAAGAACATGCCAACTACGGCCTCGATTTCATCGAGGCGACGCGCGAGATCAAAGCCTCTTTGCCGCACGCGCTGGTGAGCGGCGGCGTTAGCAACGTATCGTTCTCCTTTCGTGGCAACAATATTGTGCGCGAGGCGATTCACTCTGCTTTCCTGTATCACGCTATTCGCGCGGGTATGGATATGGGCATCGTAAACGCCGGCCAGCTTGCGATTTACGAAGACCTGCCCAAGGACTTGCGCGATGCGGTTGAGGACGTCGTTTTGAATCGCGACCCGAATGGCACGGACAAACTGCTCGCAGTCGCTGAAAACTACAAGGGGCAGAAAAGTGGCACGGCTGCAAAAAAGGAAGATCTTTCGTGGCGCAAGTGCGATGTCGAGAAGCGACTGGAACACGCCCTTGTCAACGGTATCGACGAATTTGTAATCGATGACACGGAGGAAGCCCGCCTTGCGACCGACAGACCGCTGGACGTGATCGAAGGCCCGCTCATGAATGGCATGAATGTTGTTGGCGATTTATTCGGAGACGGCAAGATGTTCCTGCCGCAAGTCGTCAAATCGGCACGCGTCATGAAAAAGGCGGTCGGGCATCTTGTGCCGTACATCGAGGCCGCGAAGGATGGCGGGCTAAGCTCCAACGGCAAGATCGTAATGGCGACAGTAAAAGGCGATGTACACGATATTGGCAAGAACATCGTTGGTGTGGTTCTGCAGTGCAATAACTTCGAGGTGATCGATCTTGGCGTGATGGTTTCCTGCGACAAGATTCTTGAGACCGCAAAACGCGAGCAGGCAAGTATCATTGGCCTGTCAGGCCTCATCACGCCGTCATTGGACGAAATGTGTAATGTTGCCGCTGAGATGCAACGGCTAGGCTACGAACTGCCGCTGCTGATAGGTGGTGCAACGACATCGCCCGCCCATACCGCGGTCAAAATTGAGCCGCATTATGAAGGTCCGGTCATCTATGTAAAAGATGCTTCAAGAGCAGTCGGCGTTGCACAGGCGTTGATCGAACCGGGCACGCGCGACGCCCTCATTGAAAAGACGCGCAAAGACAACGCGAGACGACGTGACAATCACGCCAACAAGAAGCGCCTGGCGCCGCAGCTGTCTCTGAATCAAGCGCGTGCGCGCCGCCATCAATGTGACTGGAAAAACTATGAGCCACCGGAACCGGCGTTTACCGGCGCAAAGATATTCGATGACATCGATTTGAATCTGCTGCGTGATTACATCGATTGGATGCCATTCTTCAATGCATGGGAATTTCACGGCAAGTTTCCGCAGCTGTTGAGTGACGATGTCGTCGGCGAAGCGGCGTCGTCATTGTTCGAGGACGCCACGGCGATGCTGGATCAGATTATTGATGATCGTTGGCTGCAGGCGCGCGCGGTGCTTGGCTTCTTCCCGGCTAACACCGACGATCACGACGACATCGTCGTATTTAGGGACGGGGACCGCAGCGACACGACACATCGTTTGTGCCATCTGCGCCAGCAGCGTGCAAAGGCGGAAGGGCAGGCACAGGGCTGTCTCGCGGACTTTGTGGCACCGATTGATAGCGGCTTGTCCGATTACATAGGCGCCTTCGCCGTGACGGCGGGTTTCGGCATCGACGAACATGTTGAGCGATTTCAAAAGGCGCATGACGACTACAGTGCAATTATTCTCAAAGCGCTGGCTGACCGGCTGGCCGAAGCGCTGGCAGAGTATATGCACGAGCGCGTGCGGAAGGAGTTTTGGGCGTATGAGCCGAGCGAGAGCCTAAGCAATGCTGACTTGATTGCCGAGAAATACCGCGGCATTCGCCCGGCGCCAGGATATCCAGCGTGCCCTGACCACACCGAAAAGGGAACGCTGTGGAATTTGCTGGATGTAGAAGCGAGTATCGGACTCAAGCTGACAGAATCGTACGCGATGTATCCGACCGCAGCGGTGAGTGGCTTTTATTTTTCGCACCCGGATGCTCGTTACTTTGCAGTGGGCAAAGTCGATCGCGATCAGGTGGTTTCCTACGCCGCACGGAAAAATATGAGTCTCGTCGAAGCTGAGAAGTGGCTGGCACCAAACCTCGGATACGACCCGAACGAAGCGAATGCGGCGTAATTACTGAACGGTATTGCCGTTATAAGGCAATCGTGACGAGCAACGGCAGGTGATCTGAACCAATAGATTTTCCTGTTTTTGCTTCCAGGACCTTCAGTTCCACCGAGACCAACACGTGATCAATCGGGATCATTGCGAGCGGCATGAAAGTCGGCCAGGTTGGGAGTATGCCAAAACCATTTCGCGCATTTCGCAAACCCGCTGACTGTTCAAGCCGTTTATGTCGTGGATCCCAGATGCTGGAATTCAGGTCCCCGATAACTGCAAGCGGCCCGTCGATGCGCCTGGCAAGCTGCGTAATACTCTCAAGCTGTTCATTCCTCGCGTAGTACAAGTGTCCGACCGGTATCGTGGGATGCGTGCCGATCAGGGTTATTGGCCGATCATGCAAACGGACCGACGCAATTATCGTGGGATGATCCAGCGGAGGACTACTGACGTGTGCGACGGAATCAAGTGGTAGTTTTGAATACAGGGCAATCCCAAAATTGCCTTGGCGCGCTTCAATATAGGTGTATGGATACTGTTCGCGAAGACTGGCGACACCGGCTTCCCAATCTGGCGTAATTTCCTGAAGGAAAATAACGTCGGGCTGTTCGTTGGCCACCAGGTCGATGAGGCGTTGATATTCAGTGTTGCTGGAGCGCACATTCGCATGCAGCAGTTTGATCTTTGGCCCGGTTGCCGTTTCCGGAATTCCAAGATACCAGGGCACTACAAAACTGGCGTTGAACACCGATACCAATATCAGTATCGTCGCGTAGTTCCGGTTGCGAAGCAGTAGAAAAGCGACGGCCAGCAGCATCGAAGCCACCAGGTACTGGAGTCGGAAGTGTGAAAAGAGCTCAATAGTCCCAAATCCAGAATCCAGAACGGTGACGCCCGAGAATACGACGGTGAGAATCGCCACCGCTTGCAGCAGCCCGAGAAGAGTTACTTTTCCCTGTTGCTTGCGCACGTACGGCAGCCTTTCCGCTTATTGATGTTCAGCGACCGAAACTCCATCGTCGCCGCGTCGTAAAGTTGTAGCCTTGCATCACCGGCAGTATCGCCGGCAAGGTACTTGAGCGCCTCCACGGCCATCATCGTTCCGATTACACCCGGAACGGGCGCAAGCACGCCGTTACCGGCGCAATTCTCAAGGGACTCGTCCGCTTCCGCATACAAACATCGATAACACGGCGACGCGTCGTAGTCCGGCCCGAAAACGGCAAGCTGGCCTTCCATGCGTATCGCGGCTCCGGAGATCAGGCGTCGTCCGGCCGCAACGCAGGCATCGTTCACCTGGAAACGCGTCGCAAAGTTGTCGCAGCCATCGAGCACGACATCGACTTCAGCAACGGCTTTGGACAATGCGTCATCGCCAAGCCGTTCCGCTATCGCGCTGATACGGATATCAGGATTGAGTACGGAGAGTCGTGCCATCGCAATCTCTGCTTTCAGCGCGCCGATATCAGCAGGTCCGTATAACACCTGCCGGCCCAGGTTTGTGACGTCAACCGTATCGAAATCACAAATAAGAACATGACCGACGCCGCTGGATGCCAGGTAGGTCGCAGCCGCACAGCCGATGCCGCCGGCGCCGATCAGCAGTGCTGTGCTATCACCGATGCGTTGCTGGCCGTTCGCACCGACCTGCGGCAATGCCAGGTGGCGTGCGTCACGGCTAAGCATAATAAGAATTACTCGTCGATCGTGATTTCGAGAATGGTCACGGCCTCAACCGGCACGTCCGGGTTGCCGCCCTGATTGCCAGTCTGAACTGCCGCGATTGCGTCAACGACATCCATCCCGTCGGTTACTTGACCGAATACGGCGTAGCCGAAGTCGCGACCGCCATGATTGAGGAAATCATTGTCACGAAGGTTGATGAAGAATTGCGAGGTGGCGCTGTCGACGACGCCGGTGCGCGCCATCGCAAGCGTTCCGCGTACGTTGGTCTCGCCATTGTCAGCCTCGTTTTTAATAGGATCGCGCGTCGGCTTGGAATTCATGTTCTCATCCATTCCGCCGCCCTGAATCATGAAGTTTGGCATGACACGATGAAAAATCGTGTTGCTGAAGTGGCCGTCTTTCGCATATTGACGGAAATTTTCGCAGGAAATCGGTGCCTTCTCGTCGTACAGTTCTACGCTGATGTCGCCGTGATTGGTCTTTATGGTGATCATAATGTCTCGTTCCAGTCGGTAAGGGCCGTTATTTACCATCCCGGCGCGCCGCTGTCACGCGAGGCTTGCCAGCGAGATCATTATGGCATGTGATATCGCTCCAACCGTCGGCCGCGAGAATCGACGCGACAGCGTCCCGCTGCTCGGCGCCGTGTTCGACCAACAGCAGTCCGTCGGCTTCGAGCAGGGCACCGCAGTCCCTGGCCAGAATTCGGATAGCGTCCAGGCCATCCTCGCCAGACACCAGGGCTGATAGCGGTTCATACATCAATGCCTGCAACGCGTCGTCGCCGGCGCACACATAAGGTGGATTGGATGCGATGATGTTGAATCGTCTCCCGGCAACGGGCTCGGTCCAGTTCCCTTCAATGCAGGTCACATTTCCAAGGCTCGCCTGTCGAACGTTTTCTCTCGCGATGGCCAGCGCGTCGGCGCTGACGTCTGTGGCCGTGATGTCACACATTTGTCGTTCGGCAGCAATTGCGATCGCGATTGCACCGCTACCGGTACCGAGATCCAGGATCTGCAGTTCCGCGTCGCGCGGAATCTCCCGCAAGGCAAGGTCGACCAGCAGCTCGGTCTCGGGGCGCGGGACGAGGGTTGCCGGGCTGACGAGCAACTCATGTGACCAGAACTCCCTGACACCCATGATGTATGCCATGGGTTCGCCAACTTCGCGCCTCCGCAGCAAGTCGTCAAAACGACTGTAGGCCAGCTCATCAAGCACGTCTTCCGGGTGCGCGAACAGATAACTTCGCGCCATGTTGATGCTTTGGCACAGTAAAATCTCGGCGTCGCGTCTTGCCGAATCACTGGTGGCGGACAGCCGTTGCGTGGCCTCGGCGACAGCAGCATCGAGTCTCATGATGGAGTACACTCGCCCAAAATTCTAATGTAACTGATGTGTCCATGAACGTGTATTCCAACATCCTCGACATGGTCGGCAAGACGCCCATGCTCGAAGTGACGCATATCGATACAGGTCCCTGCCGCCTGTTCCTGAAACTCGAACTCATGAATCCAGCTGGTTCGATCAAGGACCGCATCGGCATCTCGATGATAGAGGAGGCCGAAAAACGCGGTGACATCAAATCCGGCGACACGCTGGTCGAAGCGACGGCAGGCAATACCGGGCTCGGACTTGCACTCGTCGCTGCACAAAAAGGCTATCGCCTGATTATCGTACTGCCGGACAAGATGAGTCAGGAAAAGATCTTCAACCTGCGTGCGATGGGTGCCGAGGTCGTACTCACGCGATCGGATGTGGGACGCGGCCATCCTGAGTATTACCAGGACCTCGGCAAGCGCATCGCCGAAGAAAAGGGCGCCTATTTTATCAACCAGTTTGGCAATCCGGACAACCCGCTCGCCCACGAGTTAACGACCGCACCGGAAATCATCGAGCAAGTGGGCGAGCAGCTCGACGCAATCGTATTGGGTGTTGGCTCGAGTGGAACTGTGACCGGTATCGGCAAATATCTCCAGGAACATGCGCCGAACGTTGAGATGATTCTCGCGGACCCTGTTGGCTCGGTGCTGACCGACTACATCAACAAGGGCGAACTCGGCGAAAAGGGCAGCTGGTTGGTGGAAGGTATTGGCGAGGATTTTATTCCATCGATAGCGAACTTCGACAAAGTCACGAAAGCCTATGCGATCACTGACGCCGAATCTTTCGCCGCGGCTCGCGAGCTATTGAAGAAAGAAGGCGTTCTTGCCGGGTCGTCGTCCGGTACCTTGCTGTCAGCGGCGCTGAAATACTGTCGAGAGCAAACCGAAGCGAAGACAGTTGTTACATTTGCCGCCGATACGGGCAATAAATACCTGTCCAAACTGTATAACGATTTCTGGATGGAAGATCAGGGATTTATCGAGCGCGAAAAGTTCGGAGACTTGCGCGACCTCATTGGACGATTGCACGGAGAACGCGCCACTATCACGATTGGTCCGACCGACGTGTTGACCACCGCACACAATCGTCTCCGCAATGCCGGGTTTTCGCAGTTACCCGTAATGGAAGACGACGACCTGGTCGGCATCGTCACCGAAGACGCGATTATTCAGTATGTCTATGGCAAGCCAGATCTAATGAACGCGCCGGTCAGAGACGCGATGGAGTCTGCGTTCATTAAGCTCGACAAGACAGAGACCGTGAACAACCTGGTTGCGATGCTGCGCGTGCAACCCTATGCGGCCATTTTGGACGGTGAAGATTTCCTGGGCCTGATCACACGTTCTGATGTCTTGAATTACCTGCGCCGCCAAATCTAAGGTCGCGCGTAACACAGGCGTCGCGGGCAAGGCCCGCTACAACTCAGGTATCGGCCAGTGCGGCGAGCTGATCCGCCTGGTACTCGTTGATGAGCGGCTCCACGATCTGCTCCAGGCCGCCTTCGATAATCTCATCGAGTTTGTACAACGTCAGATTGATACGGTGATCCGTAACACGCCCCTGCGGGTAGTTGTAGGTACGAATGCGCTCGCTACGATCTCCCGAGCCCACCAGCAGTTTGCGTTTCTCCGCGTGTTCGGCTTCCTGCTTGGCAACCTGTGCATCCAACAGGCGAGCCTGCAGCAATGACATCGCCCGCGCACGATTCTTGTGTTGCGAACGTTCATCCTGGCACTCGATGACGATGCCTGTTGGCAAGTGCGTGAGGCGAACCGCCGAGTCAGTCTTATTGACGTGCTGCCCACCGGCTCCTGACGCCCGGTAGGTATCGACGCGCAGGTCGGCCGAGTTGATCTCGACTTCTTCGATCTCGTCCGGCTCCGGCAGAATGGCCACCGTGCACGCGGAAGTATGAATGCGACCTTGTGATTCTGTGGCTGGTACACGCTGCACGCGGTGTGCGCCCGACTCGAACTTAAGTTTTGCAAAAATGCTGTTGCCGGTAACACGACTGATGATTTCCTTGTAGCCGCCGTGTTCTCCTTCCCGGGCTGAGATAATCTCGACAGACCAGCCCATCGTTTCCGCATACTTGCTATACATGCGAAACAAGTCCCCGGCAAAAATCGCGGCTTCGTCGCCCCCCGTGCCGGCGCGAATCTCCAGGTATACGTTGCTGTCGTCATGAGGGTCGGGCGGTATCAGCGACTTTTGCAGTTGCACCAGCAAGACGTCGCGGCGCTCGGATAGCGCGGAAAGTTCTTCCTGTCCCAATTCGCGAACGCCATCGTCCGCGTCGTTCGTCATTTCTTCGGCGGCCGCGATGTCGTCTTGCAGCGCCTGGTATTCCTTGAACAGCCCAACGACCGGCGCAACACGGGAATATTCTTTCGACAAGTCACGAAACTGATTCTGGTCGGCGATGACGTCGGGATCAGCGAGTAATCCGGCAATCTCTTCAAAGCGATCGCAAACGGATTCGAGCTTGAAACGTATCGATTCTTTCACGTCAAAGCCTCGTCAGTCCTTGTCCAGACCAAATAGCGCGCGAGCAGCCTCGATCAGTTGCTCATCTGAGCCCTCGCCCGCCTTGCGCAATGCCACACTCGGATGGTGCAAAAGCTTTTTCATCAGCGAGGCGGTTGCATACTCGATGGCGTCTTCGGCAGACTCACCACGCGCCAAACGACGTCGTGCCTGCGCATTAACCTCGTCTCGCAGCGATTCGCTGTGCTCCCGCAGGGCCGCGATTACAGGGGCCACCTGTTTGGAGCGCTCGATATTCAGATAGCGTTGAATTTCGTCATCAAGCAACTTGTCGGCTTCAATGGCGGCAGCTTCACGATTTCCCTGCCCCTCCTGAATAACCTTGTCGAGGTCGTCTATCGTATACAAATAGACGTCGTCGAGGTCGCCAACAGCCGCTTCAATGTCCCTCGGTACCGCGATATCGACAGCAAAGATCGGTTTGCGCTTGCGCGCCTTGATTGCAGCCTCCATCTGACCGACCGTGATGACAGGGTCGGGGCTTGCAGTAGAACAAAACAGAATGTCCGCCTCAGGGAGCGTTCCCTCGATTTCGGAGAGCGGCAGGGCGAATCCACCGAAGCGGCTGGCGAGGGCGCGTGCGCGCTCGACGTCGCGATTGGCAACAAACAGGCGGCCGATGTCACGCCTTGACAGGTGTCTGGCGAGCAGCTCGACAGTCACGCCGGCACCGACCAGCAGCGCGGTGTGTTTTTGGAAACCTGCGAAGAATTGATTAGCCAGATTGACTGCGGCAGAGGCAACAGATACTGGGCTGGCGCCGATTTCGGTATCGGTGCGAATTTTCTTTGCAACTGCGAACGTATGTTGCAATAAACGGCCCAGTTGCGGTCCCAGCGTTTCCGCGGTTTGAGCGTGGCGGAACGCGTCTTTGAGCTGGCCCAGAATCTGCGGTTCGCCGAGCACCATCGAGTCCAGGCCGCAGGCTACGCGGAAGATATGCCGTATCGCCTCGTCATTGTCGAGCGAGAAGATCGTCTCTCCAAAAGATGGGTCGAGGTTGCGATCGTCCAGCAACCAGTTATGCAGCCTTTCGCGTCCGCCGTGGTCTGCAATGACATAGAACTCGGTGCGGTTGCAGGTCGACAGCAACACTATTTCGTCCACGCCACCGAGCTCCGTCAGACTTCCAAGCGCGCGCGCCATATCGTCTCCCGAGAAGACGACTTGCTCGCGAATTTCGACAGGTGCCGTGTTATGGTTCAGCCCGAGTATTTGCAGCGGCATAACGTTTAGTGACGGCGCCGATATGGCACCGAAGGATTACGGAGTGCGTATCATAAGCGAACTGAACCGTCAGTTCCTTGTCTCTGTAATAAACGGACGATTAATTTATGCAAGAAAACTGCCGGTGGCTGTCAGCTTTTACGCTGATCACGCTAATCGCCCTGACAGTCACATCCGCGACCGCGGGTGAGGACAGCTCCTCCGCGGCGAGTGCCCATATTCTGCAAGCCGAGATGGCTTTGCAACGCGATGAATACCTTAAGGCTGCAACGGAGTACCGCAAAGCGGCAGAACTCAGCGGCAGCGTAGAAATCGCTCGCAAAGCGACCCGAGTCGGTTTTTCTTATGGCTTCAACGATGAGGCACTACTGGCCGCGAAGCGCTGGGTTACGCTCGACAAGAAAAGTGACGAGGCAAGGGGGTTCCTGGCGCAGCTCTATTTCCGCGTTGATGACCTGCGCAATGCAAAGCGCCAGTTTGAACGGCTGATACGAAGCGGCGACCAACCACCCGGCGACAAGCTCTTGTCGCTGGTGCGCCACCTGGCAGACGAAGGGATGCCGAAGCGTGCTGACAAGTTAATGCGCGCACTGGCGAAACCGCTCAAAAATTCCAGCTCCGCACATTATGCGGTTGCCGTGCTGGCGTTGCAGGCCGGAGATTCGGCGCACGCCATGGAACGTGCGCTCCGCGCCAGCGAGCTCGAACCCGATAACGTCAAGCCGCAGTTGCTGTATGCGCGCGCATTGTTGTTCGAAGGACAAGAAAACCGGGCTATCGAGTACATCGCGCACATCATTGGTGACAATCCACACCCCGAGCCGGACGCGCGCATGGAGCTGGCGCTCATGTACATGCTCACCGGTCGGGATGAGGATGCGTTGAGCCAGGTCAATCAGGTATCGCTTGAGCAGTCCGGACGAATCGACGCATTGCGTCTGATGGCGATTATCAACTTCCGTCTCGAACGTCTTGACGCAGCTTGGGATGATTTTCAGGACTTGTTGGCGACTGGCCAGTACCGCATGGACGCCCTGTATTATCTTGCACGAATCGCCGACTATCGCGAGGAATATGAGCGTGCGGTGCGGTTCTACCGGGAAGTCCGCCTTGGTGCGAACACGCTATTTTCTCAACGCCGAGCGAGCGCATTGCTGGCGCACCAACTGGGCGATGCCGATGCGGCATATCAATTGCTTGACGATTTCGCAGAGTCGTCGCCGAACAATGCCGTCGATATGGTCTTGGCCAAGGCGCAGCTGATGGCGTCTCTTGGCCGGCACGATCAGGCACTTGAGTACTACGATAAGGCCACGGAATATCGTCCGGATAATGAAGGCATGGCGCTGGGGCGCGCCGAGCTGCTGTTGCGCCTGGGGCGGCTGGACGATGCAATCACCGAATATCGACGCACGCTAAAGCGCTGGCCTAAAAGCGCGCTGTCGCTGAATGCGCTGGGCTACACGCTCGCAGATCGTACAGAAGAGTTTGCCGAAGCCGAAAAACTGATACGCAAAGCGTTGAAATACGATCCAAAAAGTCCGGCGATTATCGACAGTCTCGGCTGGGTGTATTACAAGCTCGGACGACACGAGGAGGCATTGGTCGAACTGGAACGAGCCTATCAGCGCCTTAACGATCATGAAGTAGCCGCACACCTCGTGGAGGTTATGGCTGTACTTGAGCGCCGCGAAGAAGCTCTCGAGCTGCTGCTTGCGGCCGAACAGAAAGACCCTGACAGCGAGTTGCTGAATGATGTGCGCAAGCGCTATTTCCCAGAGACGCCCTGAGCGTTGTTTCGCAACGCTGGCCTGGTTGAGCGTTGGCCTGGTTGTTCTGTCGGGCTGCGCCACAACGGGTCAGGGTGTAGATTTGCCCGACATTTCAAACTGGGAAATGCGACAAGAGGTCCTTGGTGGCTTACGCGAATGGCAATTCAAAGGTCGTATCGCGGTGAAAGCTGGCGACGAGGGTTTCAACGGCAAGTTTAACTGGTCGCAAAAAGAAAACACGTTCAATGCGACGGTTGGCGGCGCTTTTGGCATGGGCACGGTGCGGATTGAGGGGGACGATCGTTCTGTCATGCTGACGGATAAGAACGGCGTGAAAACGGTACTCGTCGATGCTGAACGGGAGCTCTATTACCGCTACGGCTGGACGATCCCGGTCGCGAGTCTGCGCTTCTGGGCGCTGGGCATTCCCGATCCACGGACACCAGCCGTAACGAAATTCGACCAGCAGGGCAGGCTGGTGCAACTGCGGCAAAACGACTGGGTCGTGGACATTTCGCGCTACCGCGAGGGGGCTGGCCAGGAAATGCCGCGAGTATTGACGGCGACGAACCCGAATACCCGGGTGCGAATGGCCATCGACAAATGGTTATTCTTTGAGCGTTGACAGTGAAGTAGCCTGACAGCACAATTGCGCCGCAACACGTATTTCAAATCGATTGGGGCGTAGCCAAGTGGTAAGGCATCGGGTTTTGATCCCGTGTATCGCAGGTTCGATTCCTGCCGCCCCAGCCATCTCACGCCTGAGGGGATAACGTGGATCTGGCAACAACGGCGGTTTTTACGGGTAACGCCCACCCGCAACTGGCACAAGACATTGCTCGGTGCTTGGGAATTCCGCTGGCACGAGCCCAGGTTGGCCGTTTTTCAGACGGTGAAATCAACGTCGAGATTCTCGAAAACATTCGCGGCCGCGAGACGTTTATTATTCAACCTACTTGTCCACCGGCATCCGAGAATCTCATGGAATTGCTGGTCATGGTGGATGCGGCCAGGCGTGCATCCGCCGGACGCATCACGACCGTCGTTCCGTATTTCGGATTCGCGCGCCAGGATCGGCGACCTCGCTCGGCACGTGTGCCGATTACAGCGAAGCTGGTCGCCAAGATGTTCGGGACAGCAGGGGTCGATCGTGTTCTGACAATCGATCTTCACGCGGACCAGATTCAGGGATTCTTCGATATCGCCGTTGAAAATGTTTACGCTTCGCCGCTGTTGCTCGGCGACGTCTGGAAGCACGAGTACGAAGACATGGTCGTCGTATCGCCCGACGTCGGCGGCGTAGTTCGTGGCCGCGCGCTGGCGAAGCGCCTTGGCGACGCTGACCTGGTTATTATCGATAAGCGGCGCGACAAAGCCAACCAATCCGAGGTCATGAATATCATCGGCGAGGTTGAGGGCAAAAATTGCGTGATGATCGACGACATGGTCGATACGGCGGGCACACTCTGCCATGCCGCTCAGGCGCTAAAAAGCAATGGCGCAGCAAGTGTCTCGGCGTACATCACTCACCCGGTGTTGTCGGGGCCGGCAGTATCCCGAATCAGCGAATCGGAACTCGACGAGGTGGTTGTCACGGACACGATTCCGCTGAATGAGGAGGCGCGAGCTTGCTCCAAGATCCGCCAGCTATCGACAGCCGAGCTGCTTGCGGAAACAATGCGCCGACTCACCGATGAGGAATCGGTGAGTTCCCTTTACGTCGATTAATCAGTGAGTTAAGATGCGCGCCCTTGCGTGGATTGGTCGCGATTCACGCGTTATCAAACGCTG
>CAZVLT010000010.1:0-15025 GCA_964628105.1 uncultured Woeseiaceae bacterium
TTGTCCGACGCCCACTGGCACCGACTGTCCTTCCTTGCCGCAGGTACCGACACCTGAGTCCAGCTCCAAATCGTTGCCCACCATCGATATTTTGCTTAGTGCCTCCGGACCGTCACCGATCAGCATGGCACCCTTTACCGGCGCAGTAACCTTGCCCTTCTCGATCAAATAGGCCTCGCTGGCCGAGAATACAAACTTGCCGGACGTGATGTCGACCTGGCCACCACCGAAATTTGGGGCGTAAATGCCTTTCTCAACGGACGCGATGATCTCTTCCGGATCGTGCGGCCCGGCAAGCATGTACGTATTGGTCATGCGCGGCATCGGCACGTGCGCGAACGACTCGCGGCGACCATTGCCGGTCGACTCGACGCCCATCAAGCGCGCATTGAGCTTGTCCTGCATATAGCCTTTGAGAACGCCGTCTTCGACGAGCACAGTGTATTGCCCGGGAACACCCTCATCATCAATGGTGACAGAGCCGCGACGCCCGGCTAGCGTGCCGTCATCAACAATTGTGCATAGCGGTGACGCAACCTTTTGGCCGATCTTGCCACTGAATGCCGACGTCCGTTTGCGATTGAAATCGCCTTCCAGACCATGTCCCACGGCCTCGTGCAGCAAAATACCAGGCCAGCCTGGGCCAAGTACGATTGGCATTGTGCCTGCGGGTGCCGCCTGCGCCTCAAGTTGCACGATTGCCTGCCGCACTGCTTCTCTGGCGTATTCCAGCGGCATGTCGCCGTCGATAAAATAGTTGAGACTGGCGCGTGCGCCGCCGCCGGCATAGCCCTGCTCGCGCCGCCCGTTCTCCTCAAGAATAACGCTCACGTTCAGTCGAACTAACGGCCGTACATCGGCGGCCATCGTGCCGTCGGCCGCCGCGACGAGAATCAGGTCCTGACTGCTCGCCAGGCTGATAATGACCTGCTCTACACGTTTGTCGAGTTCACGCGTTGCGGCGTCAAGTTCGCTGAGTAGTTCCGTCTTCTGGGCGTCATCGATGCTTGTGGTCGGGTCGTCTGTTGAATACAGGCGTTCAGTCTCGCTACGATTCCAGGCTTGCACGCTCAGGTCCTGTCCTTGCCGGGCGATCGCGCGCGCAGCAAAGGCGGCTTGTAGAAGTGCAGGCAGAACGAGTTCATCGGAATAGGCGAAACCGGTTTTTTCGCCGCTGGTGGCGCGCACGCCGACACCCTGGTCGAGACTGAAACTTCCTTCGCGAACGATGCCGTCTTCGAGCGTCCAGCTCTCCTGCCGGCTAACTTGAAAATACAGGTCCGCATAGTCCACACCGCCCTGCATCATGGAGCCCAGCGTAGTGCTGAGCTTTTTCTCGTCAATCCCTGCGGGCTCAAGCATGCGCGAGATCGCCGCATCAATCGGGTTGTCATTTGATTTCGTCAATCTAGATCTCCTTCAAGGAGTTCCGTCCATCCGTGCGTGTTGCAATCGTCGATTCGCGAGAACCGGGAATTCATCCCGCAACTGCAGCGGCAGCTGCGAGTCGATATCCGCTGCCACATGACAATTTCCGTCGGCCTGCTCCGCCAGAATGCGCCCCCAGGGATCGCAGATCAGTGAATGTCCATACGTCGATCGACCACCGGGGTGTTTGCCATATTGCCCGGGCGCGATCACATACGCCAGATTTTCGATCGCCCGCGCGCGCAATAGCGTGTGCCAGTGTGCCTCTCCGGTGGTCGCCGTAAATGCGGCAGGTACTGTAAACAGCGTCGCGCCAGCATCGACAAGCTGGCGAAACATCTCCGGAAAGCGCAGATCGTAACAAATCGCGAGCCCGACTCGTCCGCAAGGTGTGTCGACCGTCATGACGTCGTCGCCCGGATACATCGATCGCGACTCACGATAGGACTCCTTTTTGTCCACGAGTTCGACATCAAACAAATGAATCTTGCGGTAAATAGCCTGAATGCTGCCGTTGGCGTCATACACCGGGCATGCGCCGAACACTCGCTCAGCATCGATCGCTGGCGACACGAGCGGCATGCTACCGGCGATAATCCAAAGGCCGTGGCGTTGCGCCGCGTCGGACAAGAATGCCTGTATGGGCCCCTCACCGGGCTCCTCAGCGTGTTTCGCCTTGTCCCTGCCCCGCGCAGCCATCAACGCAAAGTTTTCCGGCAAAACGGCTAGCACGCAGCCGTCTGCCGCAGCATCGCGGAGGAGCCCGTCGGCCAATGCCAGGTTGGCAGCGACGTCCGCCCCACTGTTCATTTGAATCGCGGCGACACGCATAGTCATTTCCGAATATTACTCATTGCCGTCCAGGCATCCGGCAAGTTCGCCACTTGCAACAAAGGCCGCTGAATTCGTCGAATCAACCACCGGTTCATCCCAGGAACCGCCAATGCCATAGTAAACCTGGCCGACTTCCTGCAATGGCTTCTTGAAAATCTGGGAGAAAATCAGCAACACAGCCGCAACCTGTGGTCCTGCGACAACCGCGCCTACGATAGGCAGTGTGGCGCCGACGTTGGCGCTGACGATAGCGGTCTGGTTATAAGTCCTGTTGTCGAGATCGGCTTCGCCTACGATTCCTATGTCGGCTGCAGGGCCCTCAAGCGACAGGTCACAGGTATAGATCTTGCCATCATCGACGCGGAAGGTCCCGGCAATCCTGTCGAAGCCGAAGCCCTTGTTAAAGACGTCCCGAAAATCGAACGACAGACGCCGTGGCAGCGCGACGATACTCATCAAGCCAAACACGCGACCGGCTCCGGGTTCCACTTCTTCCAACTGCCCGTTGCCGAACCTGAGTTGAATGTCGCCGTCCAGTACGTCAAAGAAATCTGCGCGCGGGCTGCCCGGCCAGTCGAGCGTAAATAGCATACCCATTTCATCGCTAACGATGCCTGGCTGGTAGTTCAGGCGCGACATCGTCTGCTGCACATTGGTGCTGACCAGGCTTGCGGTAATACTGGTGTGGCTACCAAGGGGATCATCCTCGTCGGCAATCCACTGGCCCGTGCCGACGATTTCGAACGTGTCGTCTTTGCTGATGAGCGTGCTGGCGATGAGACCGTCCTCTGACTTCTCCAACGTCATTTCGACCGCGCCCAGGTAGCGATCTCCAAAGGCGAACTCCGCTGCGGTCAGAGTGATTGGCGGCAGTTTGCGAGGATCGATCGTTGCGACAACGCCGTCGTCTCCGTCATCGCCCGGCAAGCGCAGTCTTTCCATTTCCAGCACCATCGCACGTTCGGAGCCGAAGTCATACGGAACAAATACGGAACCGACGACGTCCTCGCCGTCCAACTGCACCAGCCAGTCGCGCGCACTACGATCTACGCGAACCCTGTGACCTTGCAGGTGTTGTCCAATAATGTACAAATCGTCGACAACGAGATCGATCGATCGAATTCGGTCGGCGGCACCGATCTTTTTTTCACCGCTGAGGGACAGGCTTAACCAGTCCTGCAACCTGACGACGCCGGTATTGCCACGGATATGCAGGCCACGTGTCGTGGCGGGCTGCGTTATCTCGTCGCCGAAAGTGACGACGCCGCGATCAAAGTCCCAGGCATCTTCAATCTGATTGAACGCGAGCTGCCAGGCAACTCCGTTTTCGGCAAAACCCGCGCTTTCGATGATCTCGCCGCCGGGTATGAATCGAATGTCACCCCGCATCTGTAGCGTTGCATCGATCTCCTTGCCCACAGGCTCTGGCAGGTCGAATCCGAAGCCCTGCAAACCACTATCGATTTGAATGGTCAGTGGCGCGGGCGATTCGACCGTGGTCCCGGGAAAAAGAATGCGCGCCTGGTAGTCCGTCTCACCTCTGACCAGGCCGTCCAGTGGCATGCCAAGCTGGTTGACAACCGCGTCCGCTGTAGCAATACCTTCAACCGCGGCTACGACGGAGAATCGAGGATCTGTCGACAGCGAGAGGTCGATGCTGATCGGCTGACCGAGAAACCGCCCGCTCAGCGCCGTACTCGAAATTTCGTCGCGCGCAATCGTGACCTCACCGATCAGGTCGGTGATCGGCGGGTCAAAACCCGTGATCGCCAGCGTGCCATTGTTGCTGCGTATTCGAGACTTGAACTCAAACTCCTGCACGCTCTTCAGCGGAATGGTCAGATCCAGCGTAATCGATGCCTCGCCAGTCACCGATATACTGTCTAGACTGCCACCGAAAACGTCTGCGATCGGGCTGCGCAGCGAAAATTGCCGGATCGACTCCAGCGTTCCGGTTGAGAACGACTCAATCTCGAGTATCGGGTCACGCAGATCGGCGATATTGAACTTCGCATCGACAACCTCGTTACCGGTATTCATCGATCGATTGCGTTCCGAATAGAGCCGCGCGTTTTCGACAACGACCTCAATATCGGCGCCGTCCGCAGCCGGCCACCTGCGGTGGTACTTCAGGGTCATATTGCGAAGCGCCGCATTGATCAGCAGTCTGCCTTCACCTCCATCGAACGGAAATTTGTCGAGCGGCCCGTGGAGCTGCGTGGTGCCACTCGGCACCGAGCCGCGCACCAGGGCCATCTGAAACCAGTCGTACAAATTGGGCTTCATTATTTTTTTCGGCAGGTAGCGTTTGACAGCCGCAATATCTGCCATGCTCCAGGTGCTCGCCAGATCGATCTCAGGCGCCGAACCATCATTGTGAAGCGTCAGCTGCACGTTGCTCTGGCTGTAGAAAGCGTCGCTATCGATACGAATGCTGTCCGACAGAATCGTCGTTCGTTCGTTGCTGCTGCGCCATATGACAGTGCCCTCTGCCGAATCGATATCAACGGGCACGTCGAGATAGTCGGGCATTCTGACCTGAAGGTCAGTCGCGTCAATTTCCAGCCGGCCGCCGGAGCGGTTGGCGCGTAACAGCCCGGAGAAACCGCGTACTCCGGGGCGGCCTTGCGCGGCGGCGATGCCTACGCGCTGCAGTTCGGCGGAAACATTGAATCGCGGTGCATTCGTATCGATTTCCGATACGGTCGCGACCAGGTGCCTGATAATGCCCGATGGCGAAAGATCTGTGATTCGCTGCTGTTGTTCCTGGGACAACCAGGGCCGCAACACGACAACGTCATCGAGGTTGAGGTACGACGCACGCATATCCAGCATGATAATGTTGCCGTCGTTATCAGTACTCGCCTCCACGCGCAACGACGATTCCGGCCTCTCGTGATCGTTCATTGAAAACACTAGTTCGTCTGCCGCGACGAGCCAGCCATCATTGGCGTAGTCGAATTCCACACGCCCCTCGATATCGAAAAAATTATTCTCAGCAAATGACAGATCGACGAGGTCGAATTCAGCCGTTGCTTTGATCACCCGGCTATCGGCAATCGCCAGCGACAGATCCAGATCGCCAGTGCCCGATTCGAAGCGCTGGTCGCCGGACGACAGGATCGGCCAGCCTGGGAGATTGATGTTGTCCGCCTCAATCGATACGTCCCAGATTCGTTCCTCTGGCGGAGCACCCAGGAATTGTGTCGCAAGAATGTTGAGCTGGCGACCGAGATCCCGCGGAAGGCGCACAAACGCGTCTACCGCAATACGTTTACTGTCGACGCTGATGCTCGCGCGAGGAATGGCGAAATAGCGGGGCTGTTCATCGCCCGGCTGCATGGAACGCAATTCAATATCTTCGCCGATCACCTCTATGTCGGCGCTACGACTACCGGACTGGCTACCGAAAAGTTCGCTGGCAGGGCTACCCTGTATGAAATAGCTGCCGTCATCTGACTTGCGAACATCGATGCTCGTATCGTGAATCACTATTCGATCGACGACGAGTTTTTGATCGACCAGCAAACTCACCAACCCGATACTGACGCGGACTTCCTCAGCGGCGATTACGCGAGAATCGCTGCCGAAGCGAATGAGTTCGGTGTCGTAAAAGTCTATCTCAGGGCCGCTCAATCCCCAGCGGGCGTCCATTCCGGAAAATTCGACTTGCATGCCAACAGCGGAACTCGCCCAGGTCTTGATTTCTTCCTGGTACTCGGGGAGTCGCGGCAGGAACACGCGAAACAGACCGACCGCAATGGCCAGCACAATCACGATGAACGCCGCCAGGTAAGCGAAGAATTTCAGCAGGCGTTGCAACAGGGACTTCATGACAGGCAGCGGACTCCGGGAATCACATCAGGACAACGTCGAACTGATCTTGCAAGTACAGCGATTCGGTCTGTAGTCGTATCGACTTACCCGTCTGTTGTTCGAGTTCGGCAAGACTCTGCGCCTGTTCGTCGAGTAACAATTCGATAACATCCTGGTGGGCCAGCACCAGGGCTTCCTCGAAATCGAATTGCCGTGACTGGCGGATCACTTCGCGAAAAATTTCGAAGCAAACGGTTTCGGCCGTCAAAACAAAGCCGCGGCCACTGCATCCTGGACATTCTTGGCCAAGAATGTGCTGCAGACTTTCGCGTGAACGTTTGCGCGTCATTTCAACGAGGCCCAATGGCGATACCGGGCTGACCTGGTGACGCGCATGGTCTCGCGCCAGGGACTGCTCAAGTACCTGCAATACACTGGCACGGTGTTCGGCTTCTTCCATATCAATAAAGTCGATTATGATGATGCCGCCGAGGTTACGCAGTCGTAGCTGGCGTGCGATCGCAACCGCCGCCTCGAGATTAGTGCGGTATATCGTCTCCTCAAGATTTCGATGGCCGACATATCCACCCGTGTTGACGTCGACCGTCGTCATCGCTTCGGTCTGATCGAAAATTACGTAACCACCGGATTTTAAAGGAATACTTCGGTCCAATGATTTACTAATCTCGTCCTCAATACCGTGTAGATCAAAAATCGGGCGCCGGCGTTTGTAGAGTTCAAGCATAGGTTCGATGTCTGGCAAGTAAGTACTGGCGAAGTCCTGCATTGCCGCGAATTCGTTGTCTGAATCGACAAGAATGCGCTCAACGTCTGTCGTTGCCATGTCGCGCAAAACGCGCATCGGCAGCGACAGGTCCTCATGTACTAATGTTTTTACCACGGCGTTGCTGCACCGTTGCTGAATAACCTCCCACAATTTGCGCGTGTAGCGAAGATCCGCAGCCAACTCATCGACGCCCATGCCTTCTGCCGCGGTACGAACGATGGCGCCACAGTTGAGATCATGCTCGGCGAGCAACTCCGCAACGATTCCGCGCAGCCGTTCTCGTTCATCGTCTTCCTCGATGCGTGTGGACACACCAATCGTCTTGCTGTGCGGCAACAGTACGAGGTGCCGCGAGGGTAACGTGACATAGGTCGTAAGCCGGGCACCTTTGTTGCCGAGCGGATCCTTCAGGATCTGCACCATGATTTCTTCGCCTTCGCGAACAAGCTCTTTGATATTCGGCACGTCGCCGCCGTTTTCGGACACTAACGACGAAGCGATGTCCGACGCATGCAGAAACGCTGTCCGCTGTAACCCGATGTCGATGAACGCTGCTTGCATGCCCGGTAATACGCGCGACACATGTCCTTTGTAAATATTACTGATCAGACCACGACGTGCCGCGCGCTCGATGTACACTTCCTGCAACACACCATTCTCAAGCAGGGCCGCACGCACCTCGCTCGGCGTCACATTCAACAGAATCTCTTCCTTCGGCGAATCTTCGTTCATCGGCTGTCGCTACGCAGTTTCATTGGCTTTGTTCTTCACCACATCAATGCCAGCATTCTTGAGTAAACCGACCGTTTCATAGACCGGCAGACCGACGACGCCGGAATAACTGCCGCTGATCGATTCGACAAACGCGCCGCCCAGACCCTGAATAGCGTAAGCGCCGGCTTTGTCAGCGGACTCCCCACTTTGCCAGTAGGCTAACGCTTCGTCCCGACCAATTTCGCGAAACCGCACTTCAGTCACCGACAGCGCAGTTTTGGTGCCTGTGGGAGTTCGCAGTGCGATGCCCGACAATACCGTATGGCTGCGGCCCGACAGGCTCGTCAGCATCTCGATGGCCTCGTCGACGTCGCGCGGCTTCCCCAGGACCCTGTCACCCAGAACCACAACTGTATCGGCACCGATGACGAGCTGGCCGTCCGCCGCTGCGGCGGCCGCGGCCTTCTCCGCCGCGAGGCGTCGCACCATTTGCTGTGGCGATTCCCCATCCTGACGACTTTCGTCAATCTCTACACCCATGACCGTAAACTCCAGGCCCAGCGACCGCAATATTTCCTGTCGCCGCGGCGACGATGAGGCCAAATGCAGCGTCGGAATCATGGCCGATGATACGGGTGCCCGGTCTGCAACGACCAGGCACGGTAAAGTTGTTCGGCAAACAAGACACGCGCCAGGCCATGGGGCAGCGTCAATTGCGATAACGACCAGGTAGAATCCGCTCGTTGTCGGCAGGACTCCGACACACCGTCCGGACCGCCGATGATGAAACAAAGGTCGCGCCCGTCGACCTGCCATTCCGACAACTTCGCCGCCAGCGCTGTGCTCGTAAGCTGCGTGCCATGCTCATCAAGCAGCACGACCTGCTCTGTTGCACTCAATTTCGCCAGGATTCGTTTGCCCTCGGACGCCATCGCCTGGCTCGATTTGTCATTCTTGTTGCGGCGCACGGTCGCTACGCCGTCGAGACGAAATTTCCATGCGCGTGGGAAGCGTTCAGTGTAGATGCCGAAAGCGTCGTCAACCCAGGCGGGTTGGCGTTCACCAACGGCTAAGAGGCGAATATGCACGAATCACCCGTCGGACGCCGTCGCATCTTCGGACGGGACGATCGACCAGAGTCTCTCCAGGCTATAAAACTCACGCACTTTGGGCAGCATCACATGCACCACGACATCCTGTAGATCGAGTAGCACCCATTCACCACCGCTTTCACCTTCAATGCCGATCGGCCGGTGGCCAGATTTCCTGGCTTTCTCGAGGACGTTGTCGATCAACGCCCGCACATGGCGACCTGAGGTTCCGCTGGCAACAATCATGTGGTCGGTTACCGTCGTCATGCTGCGAACATCGAGTTTGACGATGTTCTGACCTTTTATGTCGTCGAGCGCCGCGACGACCAGATTGCTCAATTTTTCGCTATTCATGCATGTTTCTCATATATACCGCTCTCCTCTATGACTTCTCTTACTGCATCCGGCATCAAAAATCGTGCGTCGCGACCAGCCGCGACCAGGTCACGAATCTCGGTCGATGAAATCTCCAGCTGCGTCACAGCGTGTATGTGCACTCGTCCATGCAACGCGTCATGCAAATCAGCAACTCGATGCGTACCAAATTCCGAAATCATCTCGCCTAGCGGACCGATATCCGGTGCCTTCCATCCGGGCCGATGTGCTACGACTATATGGGCAACATCCAGGATTTCATCCCAACGATGCCAGTTCGACAACCCCAGAAACGCGTCCATACCCAGTATCAGACCCAACGAGCGCCGTGGAAATTCCTCACGCAGCGCGGCCAGGGTGTCGATCGTGTAAGACGGACCATCGCGCCGGATCTCCCGGTCATCGCAAGTAAAGCCATCCTGGCTCCGGGTCGCGACTTCGACCATTCGGTGACGCAATTCGGCATCGGCGAAGGTAGTGCCACGATGCGCAGGGTCACCACAGGGGATAAATCGTACCTCCTCGAATCGCAACGCCTGCAGCATTTCGAATGCGGAGCGCAGGTGGCCGTAGTGAATTGGATCAAAGGTACCACCGAAGATACCGATAGGCCTCATAGCGACAGGTTCACCACAACGTCGGTCGCAAGTTGCCACGGATCTCCAGCACGCTGTCCCTTCGCGGCAGCGTCTGCTTTCCCGGTGACTTTGAGCATTTTGTGAAAATCGCCATGCTGATGCCGGCCGACACAGCTGCGCACCAAGCCTTGACGGTTGCTCCACACGCCAGTCTTTTTCATAGCAGAACCAAGATCGCCGCCCTGGCGAATGACGTCATCAAGCGTCGCCAGGGTGCGCAGTTCCCGAGTGAGTGCCCACATCACTATAACGGGCTCAACCCCTTCCGCACGCAGTCCACCGAGTATTTTCACAGCCCGGCCCGCATCGCCGGCAAGCGCCGCGTCGGTCAGTTTGTAGACGTCATACCGACTGCTATTCGCAACGGCCTCGCTAACGTCTTCGACGCTGACCGGCCCCGCACCGAGCAGCAAACGAAGTTTCTCGATTTCCTGACCGGCGGCCAGCAGATTACCCTCGACACGATCCGCAACCAGGCTCACGGCCTCGCTGTCAGGCTCAAGACCAGCGGCGCGCATTCGATTGGCAATCCAGCCTGGTAGCTCGCGGGCACCGATTGGCCAGATCGACAGGCTCACGCCCTTCTGGTCAATTGCTTTGGCCCATTTGGATGCGCTGCCACTCTTGTCGAGTTTGGGACCCGTAGCGATGAATAACAGCTCGGGTCCCGCCTGTTCGACCAGGTCGATAATGGCCTGTCCGCCAGCTCGGCCCGGCTTGCCAGTGGGCAGGCGTAACTCGATGATGCGCTTTTCTGCGAACAACGACAGGTTGCTTGTCGACGCGCTGAGTTGCGGCCAGTCGAAGCCGGTAGTCGCGATGTGCAGCTCGCGAGATTCAAAACCGCGTTCACGTGCCGCCTCGCGGATCGCATCCAGCGTTTCTCCGACGAGCAGATGTTCATCGCCTGTAACGAGATAACATGGAGCCAGGGATTTCTTTAGGTGCGACGAAAGCCGATTAGCCTGGATCTTCAATCAAGCTGCTCCATGCTTATCGATTCGTCCTCCAGCAGCACAGGAATTCCGTCAGCAACAGGGTAGATAAGTTTGCCGTCGTCCGTAACCAGCGCCTCATCCAGGGGTTCCGCCAGCTTCGAGCCATCGTGAGTGACGATATTACCCGCCTCGATCGCCGCATTAACCTGCGCGAGTCTGTCCTTCTTCAATACGGCCAATCCCTTGTGCGACACCGGGCAACGCAAGATCGTCAGCAAACGCTTATCCATGCAGCTATTGTAGCGCCTCAATTGTGTTTCAGCACATCAGCAAGCTCAATATTGCCGCTCGCTTCAGCCGCCGCAATCGCCGCGGCCAGATCCTCGCGCAGCGGCCGGAAGCGCTCATTGATCATGCGACAGCGCAATATTACCTTGAGTGCCGGTATTTTCTCGCCATGCTGCAGCATGTCGTGGATGTAAAGTTGTGCGAAAAACAATGCGTGCTCCTGATCTTCCCATTGCAACATCCGCTCGAAGAACCAGGCCCACGCGGCAACTGGATCGGAACTGTCGGCGAGCCACTCCATGACATGCCTGAAGCCACCTGCCCGGTTGCCGCGACTGACAAAACCATAGGCGTGATTGAGAACCGCCGTACGCTGCTTCTCAATCTCAGTAGCAATCTCGTCTTCACCACGTTCGAGCGAATCGGGAATGCTGACCTCGGCTAACAATCCATAAGGCTCGATTAAGCTTCCCGTCAGGGAAAACAGTGCGGATAGAAGAAACAGATTCACCAGGTTGCCGAGCATCATCGGTAATGTTGCCGCTAACGAAACAACCCAGACAGACGACAGCAGGAATACAGATGCCATCCAGAACGTTGCTTTGCAACGGCGCAGCAACCGCCCCAGTGCTGTCGGATTGAGACTCTGCAGTGGCGAACGCGTAATCGCCAGTACCGCGACCGACGCCGGGAAAAATACGCTCGCGAATACGCTTAGGAGCACCGCCCACGCCGTTCCCAGGCTTGTGTTGGCGACGAGTGTCGCCCAAGCGAGCAATACTGCGACCAGGGCCGGAAACAGGGTCCACGCATTGCCAAACCAGTTGAAGAATTCTGCGTCAAGTGACGCTGGCGCTACGCCCCTGGCGCGTGCCTCAAGGATAATCATCTGGTAGCGAAACACGGCCGGTAAAACAAGAAACAACAGGAACAGGCCGAGGGCGCCGCCCCAAATGGCCAACGACACCAGCAACCACAATGTGACCAGCGTCATCAACACGCCCACATCCATCGCAGGGTAAAAAATAGCCCTGAGGACGTCAGTCGGTCTCATGCTTTTCCTGGCGATTCTCCGGCACCGGGTCGTAGCCGGACCCACCCCAGGGATGACAGCGACCGATTCGCTTTGCCGCCAGCCAAGTGCCGCGAATGATGCCATGGGTCTGCAGCGCTTCGATCGCGTATCGTGAACACGTGGGATCGTAACGGCAGTTGACTCCGAGCCAGGGTGAAATCGCAAGCCGGTAAAACCGCACCAGCATAATCAGCGGCCAGGCCAGCAATCTGCTCACAGCATTGGCCATCAGGTTACCTGCGGGGCCTCTGCGCGACCTGTACTGCGCTCGTCATTCCGTTAGCCGCTGCGGCGCCAGCTCGTGCCGCCCGCGCTGTCTTCAATCGTAACCCCTGCCGTAGCAAGCTGATCACGAACAGCATCAGCCGTTTCGAAGTCGCGCGCCACGCGCGCCTCCTCGCGTTTGGCGAGCAGTGCTTCGATCTCTTCGGCGGACATGTCGCCGTCCGTGTGTCCGGCGAACCAGGCCTCGGGATCGTCGCCAAGCAAGCCCATAAGATCGCCGCAGGCAAGCATTTGTGCGGCTAGCGACTGTTTCTTAGCCCTGTCCGTCGCTTTGTTAAGGGCCTTTGCCAACCCAAACAATTCGGCCAATGCTCTGGGCGTATTGAGATCGTCTTCGAGCGCCGCGAGCAAGTCATCAGGAACGTCGGCGGCGGCTCGCATTTTATCGGAAACGGTAATTCCACGTAGCGCTCCATACAGTCTATCGAGCATGCGCCGTGCCACTTGCAGTGTTTCTTCCGACCAATCCAGTGGTTGCCGATAATGCGCACTCAACAGCGCAAGACGGATAACTTCGCCGGGTACCGTCTTGATAAGGTCATGCACGAGCAAGACATTTCCCAGCGACTTCGACATTTTTGTCTGATCAATGCTCAGGAAACCGTTGTGCAACCAGTAGCGAGCGAATGGCGCGCCGTCATGTGCGCAGCAACTCTGCGCGAATTCGTTTTCGTGATGCGGGAAGACAAGGTCCTGGCCGCCGGCGTGTATATCGATGGTTTTGCCAAGGTGTTTCCTGGCCATTGCGGAGCACTCTATATGCCAACCTGGACGCCCGCGTCCCCATGGCGATTCCCAACCGGGCAGTTCCTGCGATGAGGGCTTCCATAGCACGAAATCCTGCGCCGTCTTTTTGTACGGCGCCACCTCGACGCGCGCTCCCGCGATCATTTCGCGCAAATCGCGCTTCGACAATGCGCCATAGTTATCGTACGACGACACGTCGAATAAAACGTGCCCTTCGGCCTCATAGGCGAATCCTTTTTCGATCAACGTCTCGATCATGGCGATCATTTCGTCAATGTGGTGCGTCGCTCGCGGCTCGATGTCGGGCAGCCTGACGCCCAGTTCGCCCATGTCGTCGTTATACGCCTTGATAAAGCGCGCCGTGATCTCGTCGATCGGCTTGCCAGTTTCGATCGAGGCGGCGTTAATCTTGTCGTCGACGTCCGTGATATTGCGCGCGAACGTCAGTTTGTAATTTCGCCGCAGCAACCGCGTGAGCAGATCGAAGACCACGGCCGGCCGGGCATTGCCGATATGCGCATAGTTGTAGACCGTGGGTCCACACAGGTACATCTTCACCTCGCCCTTATTGAGCGGTTCGAAGAGGACCTTCTTGCCTTGCAGCGTGTCGTGCAACTGTAATGTCATTGGTTCTCGGATCGGCCGCTCAATACTAGAATTTTCCCTCAGCGTCATGGCGACGCTTGTCCCGCAATCGTCGCGCCGCTGGTTGCGGCTCCCGGTACGCTATCGCTCGCGCCTGAAACGCGTATTCGATGGTGCCGATCATCCACAGGAAATAGCCCATCAACTCGATGAACTCCTCGACGGCAAGTTTGATTATGCGTTGATAGGTGTCACCCAGTATCGACGCCCAAAGCGGCTCGTGACCAACAAATCGCACGAAAGCGAACAAGATCACAGCGCCCGCGAACCAAAGTGTCAGCCCAGGCGACGGCCAGATGCGCCCCAGGGCAATCTGCAAGCGTCTTCGCTGCCTGAAAGTGTACGCAATTACCAAAGCGCCGATGATAACTATCAGTACCTGCCACAGGTTGTCGACGACAAATCTGTCCAGAAAATAATCCTGCTCGCGAATCAGGAACGCCAACGCGAGCCCACCGCATGGAAACGCTATCGGTCTTTGCGATGGACAATATTTCGCTACCCATCCCATGGTAAGAAAACACATGCCCAGGATGATGGCTTGAATAATTTCGACCGGCGAGAATTCGCTCGTGCCAAAGCGATCGCTTTCGTTGAGCACGACATGCAACTTCAGGCTGCCCGGAGACGCCATCTCCATTTGCGTCAATGCCCACGTCACAAACGCAACGGCGATGAAATATAACAAGTAGCGTATCCAGACCATGCCAAACTATACACTGCGCCCCCGCTATGCGCGCAGCTTGAACGTTGCCTCACACGTCTCGGTCAGAAGACCCTGATTAATAAGAAACTCTATCGCGTCGTCGGCGTCCTTTTCAAACCAGGCACGCGTGTTGCCGAGGCGAAAACTGTAGCCCCAGGCGTCCATATCCCGCATCAGGTGGTCACGCCCAGCTACGTCGATATGATCCGCCAATACAAGCTGCAAATAACAAACGGCTGACTCTTCAAGATCGTCGCCGCCGGCGTCACGATCGACGCTGTTGCGACGTGCACCCGTCATGCATATCACATGGCAAGTCTCGTGTAACAGGGAATGTAATGGTGTGTCACGTCTGGCGTAGACCGTTCGGCCGACGATGCCGGCTTCGGAGTCACCCCAGAAACTGCCGCTTATTGCAGCGCCATCCTTTTCGATGATCAGGCGTAACTCGAATCGATGCAGCAACGACTCGAGTGCTGATCGCTGCACGTCCGCTACCGTTAGCATCTCAGAGAATGGAGATCTGCTTCAGAACGATGCGTACCAGGTCTTTCACAATAGCCTCACGCAGCAGTTCTTCTTCACGACCCTTGCCCAGCACCAGTGTCGAGTCATATGTGTAATCTCGCGTAAGCGTCAGCGTTTGCGAATCGAGCAG
>CAZVLT010000010.1:15125-23827 GCA_964628105.1 uncultured Woeseiaceae bacterium
ATCGTGTAATAGACCTCGTACTCGGTCGGCACGTTGCGCGCCGAAACCGACAGCACGCGCTGCGCGGTGTCGTCAAAGAAAATTGAAAACGTCGCCGTCGCATCTGCCTCGGAATCCACCAGATTTACGCCGGCCGTGCCTAACTGTGCCCGCAGCTCACGATAAAACTGGCTATGGCGGTCGACGGCTGCGACATACGTGCGCTCCATTTCCGCCGGCGTGGTTAGAGCGCCCTGCAAATGAAAACCGCATCCGGCGAGCACGCCCGCGGCAACAATGAGGGTCAGCGCTGAGACAATTTTAGACAACGATGTTCACCAATCTTCCGGGGACGACAATCACCCTGCGTATATCTTTGCCCGCGATGAATCGCTGCACGTTGGCGTCTGCTAGTGCCTGCGTCTCGACCGCGTCGGCGTCCGCATCGGCCACAACGGACATTCGGGCTCGTAGTTTGCCATTTACCTGTACGACCAGCTCGATCAGTTCAAGCTCGAGCGCGCTGTGGTCAACCTCCGGCCAGGGCTGATCAATGAGCGCGGACTCGTGTCCAAGCTCGCGCCACAATGCATGGCAAATGTGCGGCACCATCGGCGACAACATGAGCACAACGGCTTGCAGCGCCTCGCGGGCGACAGCGCGGCCCGTGCTTGAATCGTCAGCAAACTTGTTGACCGCATTTAACAACTCCATCGACGCGGCGACAACCGTATTAAAACTATGACGGCGACTCAGGTCGTCGCTGATCTTTGCAATCGTCTGATGTGTCTTGCGGCGCAGCTCTTTTTGATTATCGTCAAGCGCGCCTGCATCAACGGTCCCCGCCGCTCCGGAGGCTGCATGCTCAACAACCGCAGTCCAAAATCTCTTCAGGAAGCGAAAACTACCTTGCACACCCTCGTCCGACCACTCCAGGGCCTGCTCTGGCGGTGCAGCGAACATCATAAACAGGCGCACAGTGTCCGCGCCGTATTTCTCGATCAGCGCCTGCGGATCGACGGTGTTACCTTTGGCTTTGGACATCTTGGCGCCGTCCTTGAGAACCATGCCCTGCGTCAGTAAATTCGTGAACGGCTCGGAAATGTCAGTCAGCCCTTCGTCACGCATCACGCGCTGAAAAAAGCGCGAGTACAGCAAATGCAGGATCGCGTGCTCAATACCGCCCGTGTACTGGTCGACCGGCGTCCAGTAGCTTGCACGATCGTCGAGCATGGCGGCATCACTATCCGGGCAGGCATAACGCGCGAAGTACCACGAAGATTCGACAAACGTATCGAATGTGTCCGTTTCACGGTGCGCATCCTTGCCACATTTCGGACACTGCGTCTCATAAAATTCGGGCATATCCTTAAGTGGCGAACCGCTGCCTGTTACCGCAACGTCCTCAGGCAACACGACTGGAAGTTGATCTTCCGGCACCGGCACAGCGTCGCAGTCGTCACAATATATAATGGGAATCGGCGTGCCCCAATAACGTTGTCGAGACACGCCCCAGTCACGCAGTCGGTAGTTGACCTTTCGTCTTCCCAGTCCCGATTTCTCGAAATGATCAGCGATCGCGTTGCACGCGGCCTCGTAATCCAGCCCGTCGAATTCGCCTGAATTGACGAGCACGCCCTTGTCGACATAAACGGCTTCGTCGATATTGATCTCGCTGCCATCGCTCGGTGCAATCACCTGCCGGATGGGCAAATCGTGTTTTTTTGCAAACTCCCAGTCGCGCTCGTCATGGCCCGGCACAGCCATCACTGCACCCGTGCCATAGCTCATCAGGACAAAGTTTGCGACCCACAAAGGAACGTCATCGCCGGTGAGCGGATGAATAGCGGCAATACCGAGTGGCATGCCCTTCTTTTCCATCGTCTCCAGCGTCGCTTCGGCGGCATCCGTTTTCTTACATTCTGCAATGAACGCCTCGATATCAGGATTGTTGGCGGCGGCTTTGGCCGCAAGCGGATGCTCGGCCGCAATTGCCATGTAGGTGACCCCCATCAAGGTATCGGGGCGCGTCGTGTAGACCGTGAGAGAGTCGTTCTCACCCCTGACATCGAAGGACAATTCGACGCCCTCGGAGCGACCGATCCAGTTGCGCTGCATCGACTTTACAGACTCCGGCCAGCCCGGCATACGATCGAGTTCGTCGAGAAGCTCGTCGGCATAGGCAGTTATTTTCATAAACCACTGTGGAATTTCGCGACGCTCTACCAGGGCATCGGAGCGCCAGCCACGGCCATTGATGACCTGCTCATTGGCCAGTACGGTCTTGTCGACCGGATCCCAGTTCACGACCGAGTTCTTGCGGTACACGAGTCCCTTCTTGAACATCCTGGTAAACAGCCACTGTTCCCAGCGATAGTACTCCGGGCGGCAAGTCGTGATCTCTCGAGTCCAGTCATAGGCATAGCCGAGTCGCTTGAGCTGGTGACGCATACCGTCGATATTCTTGTAGGTCCATTGTGCCGGCGGCACGCCATTCTGGATGGCTGCGTTTTCTGCCGGCATGCCGAACGCGTCCCAGCCCATCGGTTGCAACACATGTTTGCCCTGCATACGTTGGTAACGGGCGAATACGTCACTAATCGTGAAGACCCGGACGTGTCCCATGTGAAGCCTGCCGCTGGGGTACGGAAACATCGTCAGGCAGTAAAACTTGTCCTTCCGGGGGTCTTCACCAACCTCAAAACTGCGGGCATCATCCCAGTATTTCTGGGCCTCACGCTCTAGTGTTTCGGGCTTGTACGGAGTGGTCATTGGTGTCGCTGGGCTTCGCTGGTCGGAAAACCCGCAAGCCTACATGAACAGGCTGCAGTTCGCAGCAGAGTTGGGAAATAGTGGATCAGAGATTCGCCTCAGAGGCTCGCGCGGCTGCGAATCCAGAAGATGCCCAGCATGGACAGGCAAAACCCAATGACGGGCCAGTTGCCCAGACGGGTGTACGGGGTGGCTCCTTTTCGCGGCTGCACGTTTGCCGTCATCAGCACGGGCTCGAATTGCTTGCCGACCTGCAACAGTGCGCCGTCGTGATCGATGAAGGCACTGATGCCATCATTGGTCGCACGAACCATGACACGCCCGAACTCAAGCGCGCGCATGCGTGCAATCTCGAGATGTTGGTGTGGCGCTATGGAATCGCCAAACCAGGCATCGTTACTCACGTTGATAAATATTCCTGCGTCGGGAAAAGCGTAGAGTTGCTCTGCCCCGTAAGCAGCTTCATAGCAGATAGCGATCGCGAGCTTGACACCATTGGCGGTGACAAGTAACGGCTGAGAATCGTTTCCTGCCGCCAAATCCGAGTACGGTAAGTTCTGCATACGCATCCATGTGCGGACAAATGCGGGTACCGGAAAATACTCGCCGAATGGCACCAGGTGTCGTTTCCGATACACCTGCCGCGCTTCCCCTCCGAGAATGAACACGCTGTTGTATACCCGACCCTTTTCACTGCGCTCGAAACTGTGCTCGAGTATGCCAAGCAATACAGTCTGGTTATTACGCCGCGCGTCGCCATCGATGATGCCCAGGTACGGTTCAACGTTATCGTCGAGCGTAGGTATCGCGACCTCTGGCCATACGACGAACTCGCTATCAGGCACACCCAATGTGGATTTACGGTAAAAATTCTTGATTGGATCAAGCTGCTTGCTGTCCCACTTCTGGTCCTGGGACAAACCAGCTTGCACAATCGTTGTGCGTATCGCGTTGCCGTCAGTCTCCGTCCAGTCAACCGTCGTCAGGATGCCGCCGACCAGCCATGGCAGAACAATGACAATCGTTGCCATAAGCCTCGACCTGCCGGCGGTCAGGAGGGCAACGAGAACGGCGCTGACGCTGATCATCAGCATGAACGACACGCCGTACACACCGAGCACGGGCGCCCACCCTGCCAGCGGTGAATCGATCTGCCCGTAACCCAGTGCCAGCCACGGGAACCCCGTCAGGACCCAGCCACGCAACCACTCTACGCAGACCCAGGCCGATGGACCCACGAGCAACATCAACCAGGGTTCGCCATGCGTCAGGCGACTCATTAACCAACCCGACAGCCACAGGAATGCCGCCATGAGCAACGATAATCCGACCATCAGCAGTATCGCTAGCGGCAGCGCTGCGCGACCAAATACGTGGACGGAGATGTAGATCCAGTAGGTACCGACGAGGAAAAATCCGAAACCGAACCAGAACAAGTGACCCGCGGCGTCTATCGGCGACCGCGTCAGGCTGACGAACAGCAGTGGTAATACCAGTAACGGCGCCAGCAATGACCAGCCCACCGGCGCGAACGCCAGCGGCATTGCGCAACCAAGCGCAAATACAATCGCGCGGCTGAGCACCGGCCAGTCGGCCGGAAGCAGGAATATGAAGTGCTGGTACTTCGCCACTAATATCAGTCGCTGTTCCGCTGTACTTGCAGCGCGTCGATGCGCCGCTCGTCTGCGCTGAGTACCATGAATTCGAAGCCGCCGAACTCTACCGTCTCGCTACGTCGAGGTAGCCTGCCCATCTCGTGCATGACAAGACCGCCGATCGTATCGTATTCCTCGTCATCCAATTCGCATTCGAAGAATTCATTAAAATCCTCGACACGTGTCAGCGCTCTTACAGCGAAACACGGCTTGCCGTCGCGATCGCCGTTGGGGCGAATAAATTCCGCTTCTTCGTGGTCGTGTTCGTCATCGATCTCACCAACGATTTCCTCAAGAACGTCTTCGATCGTCAGCAAACCGGCTACGCCTCCGTACTCATCGACAACAATCGCCATGTGATTATGGCTGGCGCGAAATTCCTTCAATAGCGCGTTCAAGCGCTTCGACTCAGGAATCACGGCAGCCGGCCGTAGCATCTCCTGAAGTTTCAATTCGTTGGCCGCGTCACTGCCAAAGTGCCGCAGTAGGTCTTTGGCGAGCAATATGCCCAGGATTTCATCACGATCTTCGCCTATGACCGGAAATCGCGAGTGTCCCGAAGCAACGATTAGCGCGATCACTTCCGCGAACGTTTGCTCGACATCGATGACGACCATCTGCGATCGAGGCACCATGACCTCACGAGCCTGGGTTTCCGATACCTCAAGTACACCAGCGAGCATGCTTTTTTCTTCAGCATCGAGTTCGGCGTCGGATTGAATAAAGGTCTGGATTTCACCGCGGCTCCAGGGATTCCCCTTAATTGCACGCACTATGCGTGCAATCAATCCGGGGGCACCCGAGCCGCTGGTACTTGGCGGTTTGTCGTTCATATGCTGTAAATTGTATCAGGTCTCTCGAGACTCTCCATACGGATCTGCAATGCCGAGCGTGGTCAGAATTCGACTCTCGTGGCCTTCCATTTCAATGGCCTCATTTTCATCAGCGTGATCAAAACCGAGAAGATGCAGGGTGCCGTGCACAACCATGTGTGCCCAGTGCGCGCCGCTTGCCTTGCCCTGCTCAGTCGCCTCATCACTCACGACCTGCGCGCAAATGACAATATCACCAAGCGCCTTTGGTACGTCCGCTGGCAGTCCTTCGATAGCGCCGGCCGGGAACGAGAGAACATTGGTCGGCTTGTCTTGCTGGCGAAACTCACGATTCAAGGCCTGTATTTCCTCGCTATCGACAATTCGCACCGAAACTTCGACCTCGCATGTGACGTCATATGCTGCGGCGCTAATCGCGTGCCGCACCCAGGACTCGATTTCGTCGGATTCGGGAAGCCCTTCATCGTCGCACGCGATTTGGACGTCAACCTGGACGATCATCTTTTTCGTAGGCTTCGACGATGCGCTGCACGAGTTGGTGGCGTACCACATCCTTTGGTGTGAAGTAGGTGAATGCAACACCCTCAACATCGCTGAGAACGTCCGCTGCGTTTCTTAGTCCTGAGATCTGACCCGACGGAAGATCAATCTGCGTAATGTCTCCTGTTACGACCGCACGCGACCCAAAGCCAATGCGTGTGAGGAACATTTTCATTTGTTCGATGCTGGTGTTTTGCGCTTCATCGAGAATAACGAACGACTCGTTCAATGAACGACCGCGCATGAAGGCCAGCGGCGCGATTTCTATGACGTTGCGCTCAATCAGCTGCGTCACGCGCTCTGCGCCGATCATGTCGTACAACGCGTCGTACATCGGGCGCAGGTAAGGATTGATTTTCTGCGACAAATCGCCAGGCAGAAAACCAAGCCGCTCGCCGGCCTCGACCGCCGGCCGTACCAGAACAATGCGTCGTACCTGTTCGTTCTCCAGCGCATCAACCGCGCTTGCGACCGCGAGATAAGTCTTGCCCGTGCCGGCCGGACCGATACCGAACGCGAGATCGTATTGCCGAATGCTGCGCAGGTAGGCCGTTTGATTTGTGCCACGAGGGCGAATCAGTTTGCGTCGTGTCTGAATCGTAACGTCGTCGTCGTTGGCCTCCCCGGGGACGTCTGCGTTGCCGGCCATTTGGACGTCATCCATAAAAGACTCCTGCAGCAGTATGTGAACACGCTCCGGATCGATTCGCTCTTTGTCGGTCATCTCGAACAACGACAGCAACAGGTTTCCGCCGACCTCGGTCGCTCCCGGCTTTCCGGTTACCCGAAAGCGGTTGCCCCGGCTGGCGATCTCGACATCAAGACGGCGCTCGATTTGCCTTAGGTGTTCATCAAATTGACCGCAGAGATTGGCAAGGCGATTGTTGTCGGCGGGCTCGAGGACTACGTCCCGAGAAATCCGGGCCGCATTCAAAAGCGGCCGCCTGTCAGGAAAACAGAGGCAGTGCCATGCCTGGCAAGGAATCTATCAGGGCAACAGAGCATTGACTAACAGACTACGCCGCGGCCCGATTGTTCGCAAGTCGACCACGCAATGAGTTTGGCAACGCCTCGGTAATCAAAACATCGACGAATTGGCCGATGCAGGACGAGTCGGCATCAAAGTTCACCCAGCGATTATTCTCAGTACGACCAGACAGCTGGTTGGCGCTTTTCTTTGAGAGCCTTTCAACCAGAATGCGCTGCGTTGTGCCAACCATTGAGCGACTAATTGCCATCGCCTGCTGGTTGATACGCGCCTGCAACCGCTGCAGGCGTTGCTTTTTCACACCCAGCGGCGTGTCGTCGGCGAGACTTGCGGCCGGTGTTCCCGGCCGTGCGCTGTAAATAAAACTGAATGACTGGTCGAAACCCATCTCGGCGACCAGGCTCATGAGCGCCTCGAAATCGCGCTCTGTCTCGCCCGGAAAACCAACAATGAAGTCCGACGAGAGTGAAATGCCGGGTCGAGCTGCACGCAGTTTACGAATCTTCTGTTTGTACTCGAGAATTGTATGACCGCGCTTCATTGCCGCCAGCACCCGATCGGAGCCATGTTGCACCGGCAGGTGCAAATAACTCGCGAGCTTCGGCACTTCCGCGTAGGCCTGTATCAGGCTGTCCGTAAACTCAACCGGGTGTGATGTCGTAAAGCGTATTCGCTCGATGCCGTCGATCGCCGCAACATAGTAGATAAGCGTTGCCAGGTCGGCTATCTGCCCGTCGTACATCGGACCGCGAAACGCGTTCACGTTCTGGCCCAGTAAGTTGACTTCGCGTACGCCTTGTTCCGCCAGGCTCGCGACCTCTGCTATCACATCGTCGAGCGGGCGGCTGACTTCTTCGCCCCTCGTGTACGGAACAACACAGAAACTGCAGTACTTGCTGCAGCCTTCCATCACCGACACAAACGCGGTCGGGCCGTCCGCCCGTGGTTCCGGCAGGCAATCAAACTTCTCGATCTCGGGAAACGAGATATCGACAATCGAGTTGTCCGATTTGGCGGCAGCGTCGATCAATTGCGGCAAACGATGTAATGTTTGCGGTCCAAATACAATGTCAACAAATGGTGCACGATCAGTAATGCCTTCGCCTTCCTGGCTAGCCACGCATCCGCCGACACCGATCTGAAGGCCGGGTTTGTTTTCCTTCAGTTCGCGCCAGCGACCGAGTTCGGAGAAGACTTTTTCCTGCGCCTTTTCCCGTATCGAACACGTGTTGACCAGTAACAGGTCCGCGTCGGCGGGTGCATCGGTCAACTCGTAGCCGTGCGATTCACGCAGTACGTCTGCCATCTTTGCCGAGTCGTACTCGTTCATCTGGCAGCCCATCGTCTTGATGAAAAGCTTCTTGCTCATAGTCTGTTCGGAGGCAACTCTAGAACGGGATATCGTCGTCGAAATCGTCGGGGCCCGGCTGTGGGGGCGCACTTCCGCCCTTGTTGCCACCGCCCTGATCGCCGCCACCGAAACCACCACCGCCGCCTCGGCCACCAAGCATTTGCATTTCGTCCGCGATGATCTCGGTGGTGTAACGATCGCTGCCGTCCTTGCCCTGCCACTTGCGCGTGCGTAACTTGCCTTCGATGTAGACCTGCGAGCCTTTGCGAAGATATTCGGCGGCGACCTCGGCCAGGCGATTGAACATTGAAACGCGATGCCACTCGGTGCGCTCTTTCTGCTCGCCCGTCTGCTTGTCTTTCCACGATTCATTGGTCGCAACTGTGAAGTTCGTAACCGCCGAGCCACTAGGCATATAGCGCGTCTCGGGATCTTGTCCGAGGTTACCAACGATGATGACTTTATTTACTCCACGGGCCATACCGGTCCCCTGTCTGGTAATTCATGATTATTGGATCTCGCTACCTGCAGCGAGGGGGCACTATTGTAGAGCCTGACGGGGCAAAAGCTACCCTGATTTCTGG
>CAZVLT010000010.1:23927-27525 GCA_964628105.1 uncultured Woeseiaceae bacterium
GAATCCCTGCAACGCCAGCCAGATAGCCGCCAGCAACGCGCACACGAAGAAGACATCGCCGGGCCGGTTCTGGCCCAGGAAGCGGCCACCGAGCAGGCCGCCAACGAACACGCCGAGAAATTGAGCGCTTGAGAACACGCCCAGCGACGCGCCTCGTACGTCGCTGCTGGCGAGTACCGACAGCCGCGCCGGCAATCCCGCCTCGAGAAAATTGAAGCCCCCGAAGTACAGCACCAGGGCGACAAACACCGGCAGCATGGAAAATCCCAGGAACGTCAACAGCAATTGTGCGCCGAGTATCAGGCTCACCGCTATGCCGATCAGCCTGCCACGGCCACGCCGCTCATCCTTGACGATCAACGGCACCGTTATGAGCAATGACAATAACAGCGAACCAACGTAGAACTTCCAATGCTCCGTCAACGCCATGTCCAGGCGCCTGCTCAGCAGAAACGGCAGCGCCACGAATGTCGCCGTCATTATCGAGTGCAGCAGAAAAACGTAGAAATCGATACGCAACAAGTCCGGCCGAAATGCGGGCATCAGATTCCAGTTGGCGCTGCTGACATTGCGTGGGATGTCCGGAACCAGCTTTAACAGGAGTCCCGCCACCACGGCCAGCGCGGCGGCCACCCAGAAAAGCGATTGCACGCCAAACTGCGCCGCAATCAATGGCCCCGCAATCATTGCGAGCATGAAGGACGCGCCGATGCCGATACCGAAAATCGCCATTGAGCGGGTACGAACCTCTTCGCGCGTCGCGTCGCTGATCAATGCCGTCAGTGTTGCCGAAATCGCGCCCGCACCCTGCAACAGGCGGCCGGCGATGACGCCGTAAATTGAGTCGCTGACGGCGGCGAGCACGCTACCCAGCGCGAATATCGCGAGCCCCAGGAGGATTACGGGTACGCGACCAACGTGGTCGGACAACGCGCCCAGCGGTATCTGCAACCCTGCCTGCGTCAGGCCATAGGCGCCGACAGCCAGTCCGATCAGCAGCGGCGTTGCATCCTCAAGCCCTGCCGCGTACAGCGATAACACCGGGAGTAGCGCAAATAATCCGAACATGCGAATCATCGAGACGAGCGCGATTACGCCTACCGAGCGGCGTTCGGACGCGTCCATCGCGACCATGGCGTCAGGATTCTCTGAACTCATTCCCAATGTTCCTTTGCGCAGCAGTCGCGCGGCGGCGTATATTAGCAGGTTGGTCGTTGATCACTGAATCGTTCCTTATGAAATTTATCGACATTCGCGGCGCGAGGACGCACAACTTGTGCAACCTCGACCTGACATTGCCGAGAGACAAGCTAATCGTCATTACGGGATTGTCCGGATCGGGCAAGTCCTCGCTTGCGTTCGACACTATTTATGCCGAAGGCCAGCGTCGCTACGTCGAGTCGCTGTCGGCCTATGCGCGTCAATTCCTGTCGATGATGGAAAAACCCGACGTCGATCACATCGATGGTTTGTCGCCGGCGATTTCCATTGAGCAAAAATCGACCTCGCACAATCCACGCTCAACGGTCGGCACCGTCACGGAGATCTACGACTATCTCCGCCTCCTGTACGCGCGTGCCGGCACGCCGCGTTGTCCCGATCACGACATTACGCTCGAAGCGCAGACCGTCGGCCAGATGGTTGACCATGTGCTCGCGCTCCCCGAGGGAACTCGTCTGATGCTGGTCGCGCCGATCGTGGCCGATCGCAAGGGCGAACACGTGCAGCTCATGGCGGATCTACAGGCCCAGGGCTTCATCCGCGCGCGTATCGACGGCGAAATCTTCGAGCTCGACCAGCCCCCTCAACTGGATCTGCGAAAGAAACACAATATCGATGCAATCGTTGACCGCTTCAGGGTTAAAGAAGATGTGCGCCTGCGCCTCGCGGAGTCGTTTGAGACGGCGCTGCGACTCGCCGATGGCGTTGCACGAATCGCCTATATGGATGACAGCGATGAGCCGGAAATCATCTTCTCGGACCGCTTCGCCTGCAACATATGTGGCTACAGTCTTACCGAACTCGAGCCGCGGCTGTTCTCATTCAACAACCCGACGGGCGCTTGCCCAACCTGCGATGGCCTCGGCGTAAAACAATTCTTCGACCCGGACCGTGTTGTGGTCAGTCCGAACCTGTCCCTCGCTGGCGGCGCGATTCGCGGCTGGGATCGAAAGACCACGTACTACTACCAGATGATTCAAAGCCTCGCCACGCACTACGATTTTGATATTGAGACACCGTTCAGCGAGCTCGGCAAGAAACTGCAGAACGTCGTGCTATACGGCAGTGGTCAGAAGAAGATCAACTTTTTTTACGCCAACTCGCGCGGCATGCAAATTCGGAAGCAACATCGGTTCGAAGGCGTGCTGCCGAACCTCGAGCGGCGCTATCACGAAACCGAGTCAGGCGCGGTGCGCGAGGAACTATCGAAATTCCTCAATAGCCAGGCCTGTCCGGATTGCGAAGGCACGCGCCTGAACCGTGCGGCAAGACATGTTTTCATTTGCGGACGCGCGCTTCCGGAGATAACAAACCTGTCTGTAGGCCACGCTCGAAAATTTTTCGAGTCCATGCAACTCGACGGCTGGAGAGCCACGATTGCCGACAAAATCGTCAAGGAAATAGGCCATCGTCTCGGTTTTCTGTCTGACGTTGGCCTCAATTACCTGTCGCTCGATCGCAGCGCCGATACGCTGTCCGGCGGCGAAGCACAGCGTATCCGCCTGGCGAGCCAGATCGGCTCCGGACTCGTCGGCGTCATGTACATTCTGGACGAGCCGTCGATCGGCTTGCATCAGCGCGACAACAAACGGCTGCTCAACACACTCATTCACCTGCGCGATACGGGCAACACGGTAATCGTCGTCGAGCATGACGAGGAAGCCATACTCGCCGCCGATCATGTTGTCGACCTCGGCCCGGGCGCGGGTGTGCATGGCGGCCGCGTTGTAGCAGCCGGCACAGCCGAAGAAATCATGCAAGAACCGCGTTCGCTGACCGGCCAGTACCTGTCAGGCAAGCGCGCTATTGCGCTTCCCGATGAGCGCACGCCGGTTGATCCCGATCGCCTGATCGTCATCGTCGGCGCGACCGGCAATAATCTGCAGGGCATCGAAGCATCGATACCACTCGGTCTGATGACCTGCATTACCGGCGTGTCCGGTTCCGGAAAGTCGACACTCATTAACGACACCTTGTATAAGGCTGTCGCGGACGAGCTCAATCGATCGAATCGCAATCCCGCACCACACGACAAAATTCTTGGACTGGAGCATATCGACCGCGTTATCGACATCAGCCAGAGCCCGATCGGCCGCACACCGCGCTCCAACCCGGCCACCTACAGTGGCCTGTTTACCCCGATTCGCGAATTGTTTGCCGGCACCCAGGAGGCCAGGTCGCGCGGCTACATGCCGGGCCGCTTCAGTTTTAACGTCAAGGGCGGTCGCTGCGAAGCATGCCAAGGCGATGGCGTCATCAAGGTTGAGATGCATTTCCTGCCTGACGTCTACGTTTCTTGCGACGTCTGCCGCACCAAACGCTACAACCGCGAGACGCTCGAAATCCGCTACAAGGGCAAGAACATTCACGAGATTCT
>CAZVLT010000010.1:27625-29261 GCA_964628105.1 uncultured Woeseiaceae bacterium
CCAAAACTACCGGAGCGCAGGAATTTAATCGTCAGACTTATCGGTCTTTGCATTTGCATCATGAACGCATGTGAGTGCTCGACGACGACGAAATCGTCCATTCCCTCCACGCGCGTGTCCTTAACAGAGACGCGGCCGTCGTCCGGGTCGTCGAGAACCGCGGAAGTCACCGGATCAATCGTACGCGTGCCCGCGATGATGCCGAGTTCAAAATCCACGGGTCCAAGTTTGAGAGGCACACTTTCCTTGCCCTGTCCCAACTGGCGGCCGGCAGGACCGTTGAACCAGTCGAACCCCGGTACATCAACAAGACCATCGGCGGCCCCACTGCCCTGGTTTGGCGGGCCGAGCATAACAACACGCCCGAGTTCATCAATCGTGTTCGCGCTCAGATACTGGCGCACGAGAATGCCACCAAGGGAATGCGTAACAAAATGAACCTTTGCAACATCTTCATACGCGCGGCACGTATTGAGACCTTTTTCGACAGCCATAGTGGCAAGTGTTTCTATCGCGTGATCGCGCGATGGGTAATCAACATTTGCGACGAGAAAATTTTCATCGATTAGCGCCTGCTGCATTCTGCTCATCGAAAATGATGTGCGCGCGAGACCGTGTAACAACACCACACATTCCGCGGCAGACGCCACGCCTGCATTTAGCAAGAAAATGAGAATGACAACGGTCCTGACCATAAAAAATCCGACAGCGGGATTGAAGCTGCGTTCACGCAGATTTAATAATGCGGTGGTCGCTCATCACCCGGGTCGCCCTCGGGAAGCGCCTCACTTATCGAACGCACCCGCCCGAGTAAAGATTTGCACAGCTCTTCCAACTGCATGATTTTTGCTTGCTGCTCTGTCACCACGTCATTGAGGTCGATTAGCAGCTGGTCCTGGTGCGCCACCCGGCTCTCCAGATCGATAAAGCGTTCCTCGCTCATGCACATCCCCTTTTGTCTGGTTACAATTCATGAGAATACACTGCTGGTACCCAGGCCACTTCATGTCATTGCTGCGGTTCGACAAAATCAGAATGGAATTTGGCGAGCAGATCATTCTGCGCGACGCCGAATTCTCCATTGAGCCTGGCGAACGCATTTGCCTGATCGGTCGCAATGGCGCTGGCAAGTCGACGACGCTGAAGCTGATCATGCGCGAATTGGAGCCGGACCAGGGTGAAATCATTCGCAGGTTGGACCTCGTCGTAAGCCAGCTGCGGCAAGCACTTCCCATGGTTATGGACTTGACGGTAAGAGATGCCGTTCGCTCCGGACTGACAGAAATCGAGCATTTACTTAAGGACTATGAACGCAGCTCGAAACTGAATCTCGACAAACACGGTTTGCTCGAACTTGAGTCCTTGCACGCCCAAATTGATGCGCGCGATGGTTGGCACATCGAACAACGTGTCGAGACGACAATGACGGAGCTGAGCCTGCCAGGCGAAAAAAAAATGAGCGAGTTGTCCGGCGGTTGGCGACGACGCGTCGCGCTTGCGACGGCATTGGTGCAGAGACCCGATCTGTTGTTACTCGACGAGCCAACCAATCATCTCGATATCGCGACGATCAAGTGGCTTGAGGACCGCATCTACAGTTTCCCGGGCGCCGTGATTTTTATCACTCATGATCGTG
>CAZVLT010000011.1:0-10101 GCA_964628105.1 uncultured Woeseiaceae bacterium
GTGCCACGATCGTAAATAAGATTGAACTCAACGTAACGCCCGCGCCTGTAAAGTTGAAATTCTCGCTGTCGGTCGCCGTATGGATGGCCGACGCGCTTTTTCACAATCGGCTTATACGCTTCGAGGAAGCTGTCGCCGACGGATTGCAGGAAAGCAAAGCTGGCGTCGAAGCCGGCTTCATTCATGTCATCGAAAAACAGGCCGCCAACACCCCGAGTCTCACCTCGGTGCTCAAGGTAGAAGTACTTGTCGCACCAGTCCTTATAACGCGGATAAATATCGTCGCCGAACGGCTCGCATGCCGCTTTTGCAACTTCATGCCAATGCACTACATCGTCACGGAACGGATAACACGGCGTCAGGTCGAACCCGCCGCCAAACCACCACACCGGGTCTTTATCACCCGCCGTGAAGAATCGAAAATTGGCATGCGTAGTCGGGACATAGGGATTACGCGGGTGCAATACCAGTGAGACACCAACTGCCCGAAAGCGTTTGCCGGCCAGATCGGGGCGATTCTTGGTCGCCGACGGCGGCATTCTGTCTCCGAATACGTGCGAAAAGCCGACGCCGGCCTGCTCAAATACTTCGCCGTTGGTTAGGACCCGGCTCTCGCCGCCGCCGCCGTCGGGTCGTTCCCAGACGTCTCGTTCGAACACCTCTTTGCCGTCGAGTTGTTCCAACTCGGCACAGATACGATTCTGCAGGGCAACGAGATATTTTCTTACTTTATCGATATAGCTCATGACTGGCGTGGCCGTAATACCTGCCCGGTCAGCAAGTCTTTGATTTCCGACGGGCCGGAATCGGGCCCGCAGTCACCGGGAACGAGATAGTCTACTAGACCTGAGAATTGACGGCGTAGCACAAATCTATTTCTGGCTACAGGTTGGCCGCTGAGGTTTGCACTCGTTGATACGAGCGGCGAATCTACGGCGTCACATATGGAAGCGGCGATTGGATTAGTGGTCAAGCGCACGGCGACGCCCAGATTATCGCCGAGAACCACATGGGTGACCTTGTGTCCAGGCGGAACGATCCACGTAATAGAATTCACCGCATCGGGGTCTGGCAGCAACTGGCCATCTGGAATCTCGATCCAGCCGTCCAGCTGGGCTTTGTCGGATGCGATCAGAATTAGACCCTTTGCAGGATCGCGATGCTTTAGTCGCAGCAGGCGCCAAATAGCATCGACATCGTCTGCCAGGCAACCCAGACCGAATACACCCTCTGTCGGATAGGCAATGATGCCGCCGCGCAGCAGAATCTCGGCAGCACGGTCAACGAACATCATCCGTCAGCCCTCAGCTTTTCTTCTTCTTGGTGGTTTTTTTCTTATTCCCGGAGCGGGACTTTTTGGCTTTTTTCTTGCCTCGGCGGCCACGCAACGGCGCTGCCGCCAAAAGCTCAATGCATTCCTCGAGCGTCAGCGAATCTGGTTCCCGGTCTTTGGGAACACGCGCGTTTTTGCTCTTGTCCGTAATGTAGGGTCCATAGCGGCCATTCAACACCTGGATGCCCTGTTCTTCAAAGTCCTGAATAATGCGATTTGCATCGAGAACCTTCTTCTCTTCGATGAGCTCCAATGCGCGCGACAGTTCGATCGTGTACGGATCATCGTCCTTGATCGAAACGTACTTATCGCCATAACGCACATAGGGTCCGAATCGCCCGACGCTCGCTGATACTGCTAACCCGTCGGGTGTCTCGCCCAGTTTGCGCGGCAACTTAAAAAGCTCCATCGCGGTTGCGAGATCGATGTCATTCATCTTCTGTCCCGGACGCAATCCGGCAAACTTGGGTTTCTCTTCATCATCCTTGGTGCCGATTTGAACAAACGGACCATAGCGACCCATGCGCACCGTTACGGGTTTGCCACTTTTCGGGTCGGCGCCGAGTTCACGTGCCTGCGCAACTTGTTCGCGCGTCACCGACGATTCCTTTTCCTGGCACAATTTGTGGAACGGGCGCCAAAAGTTGTCCAGCAACGGTACCCAGTCTTTTTCGCCGAGCGAAACCAGGTCGAGATCATCTTCGAGTCTCGCCGTGAAATCATAGTCAACATATTGTGTGAAATGCTCGGTAAGAAAGCCGATTACGATTCGTCCGATGTCGGTCGGGATGAAACGCTTGGCGTCCATTTCGACGTACTCGCGATTCTTGAGCGTCATAATGATACTGGCGTATGTCGACGGCCTGCCGATACCGTACTCTTCAAGCGTTTTTACCAGGCTCGCCTCGGTGAAGCGCGGTGGCGGCTCCGTAAAGTGCTGTTCCGGCCGCAATTCATCAAGCTTTATAGTGTCGCCCGTTACAATCTCCGGCAATAGCCGATCGCGGTCGTCGTCCGTGGAATCGTCTTTGCCTTCCTGATAAACAGCGATAAATCCGGGCTCTACGAGGACGGAACCGTTGGCGCGCATACCGTGGCCGGCGCTTTCCGGGCCCACCGCCATTTCGATAGCGACAGTATCGAAGACCGCAGGCACCATCTGACACGCCATCGTGCGTTTCCAAATCAGTGAGTACAGTTTGAACTGATCCTCGTCCAGCACCGACTGCAATGAATCGGGGGTGCGGACAACGGAGGTCGGCCGTACGGCTTCGTGTGCTTCCTGTGCGTTCTTCGCCTTGGTTTTGAACTGGCGTGGTTCGTCCGGAACATTCTCAGCACCGTAGCGCTCGGCAATTACTTCGCGAATCTCGGTTATTGCGACTTCGGCGAGCGTGACCGAGTCCGTACGCATGTACGTGATCAGTCCTATGTTGTCTTCGCCAGGCATCTCAACGCCTTCGTAGAGCTTTTGCGCGACGCGCATCGTGCGCTGCGTATTAAAGCCGAGCTTCCGGGAGGCTTCCTGTTGCAATGTCGAGGTCGTAAACGGAGCTGTCGGATTGCGGCGTCGTTGCCGCTTGTTAACACTGACAACAGTTAATTCGCCGTTTGCCGCTTCGAGAAGAGTTTTCTCCACCTCACGCGCCGCTTTCTCGTTTTCGAAGCTGAATTGCTCGGTCTTCTCGCCGTTGTAGCTGACGAGACGAGACACGAACGGCTGTTCGTTCTTGCTGACATCGGCTTCGATCGACCAGTATTCACGCGCCTTGAAGGCTTCGATTTCAAGTTCACGCTCAACGATCATTCGCAAGGCCGGGCTCTGTACCCGACCCGCCGACAGACCGCGTTGTACTTTCTTCCAGAGCAACGGCGAAAGATTAAAGCCCACCAGGTAGTCGAGCGCACGGCGCGCCTGCTGCGCACCAACAAGATCACCAGAAATCTCGCGTGGATTAGCAACGGCATCTTGCACGGCCTGCTTCGTGATCTCGTGGAAGATGACACGATGTACGGCCTTGTTTCCCAGAACGTTCTTTTCTTTGAGAAGTTCGATCAGGTGCCAGGAGATTGCTTCGCCTTCCCTGTCCGGGTCAGTCGCAAGGTACAGGGCATCAGCTTTCTTCAACGCACGAATAATCGCGTTTACGTGCTTTTCGTTGCGTTCGATGACCTGATACTTCATCGCAAACTGGTTTTCGGTATCGACCGCGCCTTCCTTCGGCACGAGATCGCGAACATGACCGTATGAGGCCAGAACATCGAAGTCCTTGCCCAAATACTTGCTGATCGTCTTGGCCTTGGCGGGCGATTCGACAATTACGAGTTTCTTCGACATATTCTGGTGTGCGACCCTTTCTCGGATTCGGCGATCTCAAAAATAGAAAACCGCGGACTATGCCGCGGTTGAATTACATGCTTGTTAGCAGTGTGTCAAGAAATTTGCGTTTCCGCCGTGGTGAACCGCCTAGTGCACGGAGCCGGTATCTTCTTCAAAAACCAGGTCTTCCATGCGTGCATAGGCGAGCTCCTGACCTGGTTGACTGAACAACACCATCAATACCACCCACTTGATTTGTTCGACGTCGATATCTGCGGAGTCCAGTGCCAGTAGCCGGTCCACGAGAATCTCGCGCTGCGTCGGTGACAGGATGCAGATCTGCTCCAGGTAAGTAATATAGCCACGGCAGAACGAATCGAGACGCTCGTGCTCTAAGTCATTATAGATACGGGTGCCATGCGCAGTCTGGTTGCCATAGTCGAGAGATTCCTGCTGATCCGTCAAACCATCCAGCCACTCGAGTGCGCGCTCTATTTCCGCGTCGCCGAAGCCGGCTCGCGACAATTCGATGCGCAATTCATTCTGATCAGGCTCGGGCTCTTCCTCTGTGTCGACGTAGGTTTCAAACAAATACATTAGTACGTCGATTACGTTTTCTTTCATGCCTGGAGCGGCTCCTTTGGGGTTTGACTGGGCGTTTTGGTTTGACTGGATCTCTAAGCAGTCAATATGTAACGTCCACCGGACATTGATTCAACTTCACCATGTAGCTCCAGGATCAGAAGCATGGAGGAAAGCTGGTCGATCGTCAAACCGGAATGGTTTTGCAGCTCGTCGATAGCAGTCGGATCGTGACTCAAGTATTTACGCAACTTTACATAGTCATTGTCGTCGCTCAGTAACGGTTGATTGCTGTGCTTTGATTCCATTGCATTTTGCTGCAAATGACTCCCCAGTGGTGCCAGTTCGGCCACGATGTCCGTGGCCGTTTCAACCAGCTTTGCACCCTGGCGGAGCAACTCATGGCAACCCCGCGCGAGCGGATTATGGATAGAACCCGGCAAGGCGAATACCTCTCTGCCCTGCTCCGCAGCCAGGCGTGCCGTGATCAGGGAGCCGCTGCGGCGCGCGGCCTCAACGACAATGGTGCCCAGGCTCAGCCCACTGATGAGACGATTGCGTTCGGGGAAGTGCCGCTTGTCCGGCGCGGCGCCGAGCGGGTACTCGCTGACAAGAGCTCCGCTCGAAGCAATTGCGTGGGCGAGCTCTCGGTTTGCGGCCGGGTAGACCCGGTCAATACCATGACCCAGGAATGCAACGGTCTTGCCCCCGGCGTCCAGGGCACCGCGATGCGCGGCCGTGTCAATGCCAAGGGCCAGTCCACTGACAATCGAAAAGCCACTTCGTGCGAGGTAGCCGGAAAACTCGACGGCATTGCGGATGCCACCGCGCGTCGGATTACGGCTGCCAATGATGGCGAGAGTCGGCAGGTGCAGCGTGTCGACATCGCCATTGACGTACAACAGCAACGGGGGTCCCGGAATCTGCGTGAGCATCTCGGGATAAGCTGCGCCGCCGAAGCCGATCAGGCAGTGTGCATCGTCGTCAAGCCAGGTTAGTGCACTTTCAAGCGTTTTGTCGTCCGGCGTCGAGATTGCTTGCGCTTTCTTGTCAGAAAGGCCGGCCTCGCGGAGGCGGCCGGCATTCTGCGAAACGATTTCATCGACGCCACCGAACAACGACAAGAGCGCCTGCAATTCCGAAACGCGGACGAACGCCTGTGCCAGAATCAGCCATGCGCGGTTTTGTCCTTCCATCGCGAAACCCAGAAAACCGGAAGTCGTAATCATAACGCCACGGCCGGGCTTTACGGGCGCAATTAGTCAATGAGTAGCGTAGAAACGGGGGTCGAGGCGGCAAAACTAATGGCGCCGCAGGGTGCCGTTTACAACTAACGGCGCCGCAGGGCGCCGTTTTTGCTGACTATGAGGTTTGAGCTCAGGTGGGGTTGCGAACCGCGTCGTGGATGTGAATGGCCTGGGTGGCCTCCATCACAAGACCATAGCTTATGCGATCGTAAGTCTTGAAGATCATTATCGTACCTGCCTGTTCGTCCGGCAGCTTCACTCTGCCGCCTTTGACGCGGTCTTTAACCACCTGGCCGGCCTGATAGACCGTAAGCACGTCGCCCATTGACAAGCCATCGTCAGAGCCGCGGTTCGTCACCACGACCTGATACTGACCAATCTGCGTAACCCCTCCGACGACGGCGATGATACGACCGTCAATGGCTCTGCTTGGTGTCCGGGGGAAAAAATTGAGCGGCGCATCAACTGCTTCGGGAAGCAGACGGTCGCCTATCTTGCCTTCCTGTGATGTGCTCGTTAGAGCAACTGTCGCCGGATCGCCGCCGCGACGCAGACGCCCTTCACCGATCAGAATGCCGTGGTAACCCACGAGGCGGTTGTCATCGGGGTCGATCAGAGGATCGCCAACGTGGACCAGGCTGTAAGGTGTCCCTGCAACATCCGTTGTTATTCCGCGCACATAAATTTCGTTTCCGGCTGCAGCCATCATATGGTCGCCACGCGTCCAGAGGAGATAGGGCAGCTTTGCAGCCTGCCTCTTTTCAAGGACTACGCCTGAACTCAGGAATGCTGCAACATCCTCGTAAGGAATGCTGGTTACAGCTTCTGCCAATGGCGTCACGCGTGCCTGCGGTGACATACGATAAGTCGATGCGCGGATATTGGTGATACGGGTCTGGCCATCGAGGTGGATGAGGCCGAGCACGTCACCCGGGTAAATGAGGTGCGGGTTCACGATGTCCGGGTTGACATACCAGATTTCGGGCCAAAACCAGGGGTCTTTGAGGAACGTTGCGGCGATATCCCACAACGTGTCACCAACCTGAACGACGTACTCGTCCGGGTGACCTTCGGCCAGCGGCACGGGTTCGTTAATTCGTACCAGCACGGGTTCGTACTGAGACGACTGAGTGCGCGTTGCGGCAGTACCGCTCTGCGACTGCGTCGTTGATGCAGCTGGAACACTTGGGCGGCGTGCGTCGTCATTGGAAAACGGATTCAGGGAGCATCCGGCCAGTGTTGCGGCCAGCGCGACAACGGTCAGCCGAAGGCTTAAATTCGGGCAAATCTTGCTGAGAGACATAATTCGCGAGTGCTCCATACAATTTGGTTCAGGTCTGTACTTCCAAGGCGTTGCTATACTATGTCGATCCGGTGTGGCCGGGGCTGCCAATTACGTCACATTTCTGGCCGCAGATGCCGTCCGGAAGAGCGTATTTCAGGCGGCATTGTCTGACATCTTATTCAATAAAGTCAAACGTTTAGGTCGCTTTTTAGGCAATTTACGCGAAATATCGTCTGATTTATTATGTTTCAAAGGGTCGATATTGGCCCGAAAGGCTGTTGCGAGCTTATTTACTAATTATGACAAAACTGAAGATTCTTGAATTTCCTGACCCCCGCCTCAGGACCAAAGCGACGCCTGTCGAGGTAGTTGACGACGAGTTGCGCGCGTTAATTGCTGACATGTTCGAAGTTATGTACGAGGCGCCGGGTATCGGACTGGCGGCGACGCAAGTTGATGTACACAAGCGCCTCTTTGTCTGCGACCTGTCAGCCGATAAGTCCGAGCCGTATGTGCTGATCAATCCCGAAATTCTCGAGAAGGACGGCACGACAGTCACCGATGAGGGCTGTCTGTCCGTGCCCGGCTACTTCGAAGAGGTCGAACGCGCCGAACACATCAAGGTGCGGTTTCTGGACCGTGATGGCGAGCCGGTCGAGATGCAAGCTGAGGGTTTGCTGGCAGTTTGCATACAGCATGAGAACGATCACCTCGATGGCAAGCTGTTTGTGGACTATCTGTCCGAGGCCAAGAGGCAACGCATTCGCAAGAAGCTCGTGAAGGAGCGGCGCCACCAGACGGCAGTTGTTCTCTAGGCTCAACGCAGTGAAGACATCCACGGTAATTTTTGCCGGTACGCCGGAGTTTGGGCTTGCATCGCTGGTGGCGCTGATCGAGTCTGGCACCGTGCCGGTTGCCGTTCTGACTCAGCCGGATCGCCCGGCCGGGCGCGGTAAGATGCTCTCCGCAAGTCCTGTGAAAAGTTTCGCGGAGCAACAGGGTATCGCGGTGCTGCAGCCGACCACGTTGCGCGACAAGACCACGGTTGCCGAGTTGGTAGCGATGCAACCGGACATCATGATTGTCGCCGCGTACGGACTCATCTTGCCGCAAAATGTTCTCGACATTCCAAAACACGGCTGCCTCAATGTGCATGCATCGCTGCTGCCGCGCTGGCGCGGGGCGGCACCGATACAGGCCGCAGTCCTGTCCGGCGACGCGACGACCGGTATCAGCCTGATGGCGATGACGGCGGGCCTGGACTGCGGACCTGTGTATTGTTCAGCGTCAGTCACAATCGGGGAAGACGAAACAGCTGGCGAGCTGCACGACCGACTTGCCTTACTCGGCGGCACATTGCTCGTCGAAAGTCTCGGCGACGTTATCGGCGGACGTATTCCCGCTTCTGAGCAGGACGCAAACCGGGCGACGTATGCGGGCAAGATTCAAAAACAGGATGCAGAGCTGGATTGGACCGTGAGCGCAGATGAATTGCAGCGCCGGGTGCGCGCCTACAACCCTGTCCCGGGAGCGTTCTTCTTCGTGGACGGCAGTCATGCAGTGGGGGCCGATGAAGGTGACCGGCTGCGAGTTAAATGCTGGAATGCGCAGGCTGTTGCTGATACTGGCGCGCCTCCGGGCACGGTTGTTGAGTGCGGGGGCGGTGGTGTCGTTATTGCCTGCGGCAGCGGCAGCTTGCGACTGGAGTCTGTGCAGTTGCCCGGCAAGCGGCGCATACAAGCGCAAGAGTTTGCCGCGCGAATCGACCTCCGTGACAAGCGTCTGTCAGGCTGACTTCGATGCGCAGTGCCGGGGCCAAAGTCAGGGCAGTTGCTGCCGAGATTGTCGATGCGGTTGCTATGGCTGGCCAGTCGCTGGACGCCGCGCTGGCCGAGCATGAGGATCGAGTTACACAAAACGATCGGTCACTGCTGCGCATGCTTTGTTTCGGGACGCTACGCTATCACTGGCGTCTCCAGAGCTGGACGGGCCGGCTACTGACGCGACCGCTGAAACGACGCGATCGAGTCGTAAACGCATTGCTGGCCATCGGCTTGTATCAACTTTCCGATACGCGCATTCCCGATCATGCCGTTGTTTCCCAGACGGTCGAGGCGACGCGACAACTGCGCCGGCCCAAGCTCGCCGGACTGGTGAATGCATGCCTGCGGCGATTCATGCGCGAGGACATCGCGGCCTCCGACCCGGAAGACGAAACGGCCCGCTGGAATCATCCGCAGTGGTTAATTGACCGATTGAAAACGGATTGGCCCGAGGACTGGCAGGCGATACTCACGGCAAACGACGAGCGAGCACCCATGTGGCTGCGCGCGAATGCGGCACGCTATTCTGCTGAGGCCTATTTGACGGTATTGGCCGATTCCGGCATAGCGGCAGCGCTGTTGCCGGGCCTGCCCGATGCAGTTTGCCTGCAAGAACCAAGGTCCGTCGATGACCTGCCGGGTTTTTCCGACGGCGACTCGTCCGTACAGGATGCCGCGGCGCAAATTGCGGGCAGATGGCTGTCGACAAACCTGCGTGGCCGATTGCTCGACGCATGTGCGGCACCGGGCGGCAAGAGCGGTCACCTGCTGGAACTCGGTGGAGACGAGGTAACTCTTGTCGCGGTTGATAGCGACGAATCACGCATTGCCAGTATCGCGGAAAACCTTGCGCGTATCGGCCGTGATGCAACCATTATTGCTGCCGATGCATCGAAACCAGAGGAATGGTGGGATGGTGAGCCGTTTGACGGCATCCTGCTTGATGCCCCCTGCTCGGCGAGCGGCGTGATCCGGCGTCATCCCGATATCAAATTGCTGCGGCGGGAGAGCGATCTTGAGGGACTGTCTGCGCTGCAGGGGGCCCTGCTACGGGCTTTGTGGCCCCTTCTCGCACCTGGCGGCAGGCTGCTGTATGCGACCTGCTCAGTCTTTGCAGCGGAGAATGATGGAGTGGTTGGAGGTTTTCTTGAGCACCATGGCGATGCGGTCGAAAACGATGTGTTGCCAAATAACAACATCCGCGATCTAATGCGGAGAAGGGTGTGTGGCTACCAGGTATTGCCGGGAACGGCGGGTATGGATGGCTTCTACTACGCATGCCTGGAAAAGAAAAAGATCTAACGAAGGTCTCCTGAGAAGACGATGTTCGCACCATCCATAATCGAACGCTTGAAATCGCCGGGTCGCGCTTTGCTCGTGATTCTGGCCGTGCTCGCGATCGGCTCCGGTGTGGCACAGGAAAATATCGAACGCGAGGGCTATTTCGAGGTCCGGTCCGCATCCACGGAGCCCATCGCCGGCGTGCACACACTTGATGCCCGCTTGCAGCT
>CAZVLT010000011.1:10201-29046 GCA_964628105.1 uncultured Woeseiaceae bacterium
CGTACCGCCTGCGCGTGAGGGCGATGCTCAGTACGCAGCAATATCCCCCAATCCTGCGACTGCTGTTTTTTTGGCGCGGCCAGTGGCAGTTACAAAGCGAATGGTTCGAATGGTACCTAGAACGCTAAAACGCGTGTTCTACATGTTGGTTGGCGTGCTTGGCGTCGGTTTGACGCTGGCTGCGCTATTCTTGCTCACCCAGACGGTGCAGAAATCCGACGACTTTGCTCGCTTGCAAGGCATCATTCTCGCCATCAATATCGCGGCAGGTGTGCTGCTCATCGCCTTGCTCATTGGCAACCTCTCACGCCTGTTGCGAGATTATCGACAAAACGTTCCGGGAGCGAAACTCAAAGCACGAATGGTTGGCATGTTTGTTGGCCTGGCGGTATTGCCCCTGCTTGTCGTGTTCTACTTTTCGACGCAGTTTATCAATCGTGGCATCGATAGCTGGTTCAACGTGCAGGTGGAGGAAGGTCTCGACAACGCGCTGAAACTAAGTCGTGCGGCGATCGAACTGCAGAAACGACAAAGTTTATATGCAACCACGCAGGTTGCGCAGCGCCTTGCGCACGTGAATGATCGGCAGCTGGTTTTCGAACTTAGCATGTTGCGGCGCGAGAGCGGCGCGAGTGAAATGACCCTCTACGGTAGCAACAACACGATACTCGCAACCAGCTCCGACAGCGCTGCAGGAACAATGCCGAAAGCACTGACCGAAGAAGTCGCGTTGCTGATGCGGCAGGACCGGCCCTTCGTAAGTCTCGAGTCATTGAGCACGGGCGTCTCCGAGATTCGAACGGCTGTGGTTTTCATTCACCGGGATGCCCGTACGCAACAGGCCAGGGTAATACAGGCGCACTTTCCGGTTACCGAGCGCCTGGGTCGAATGATCAACAGTGTTGAGAGTTCTTACTCCGAGTACCAGCAGCTGCTGTTCTTTCGGGAAGATCTGAAGGACCTGCTGACATTTACGCTGGCATTCGTATTACTGCTCAGTTTGCTTGCAGCTATCTACGGCGCTTTCGTGCTCTCACGCCGACTGGTAGCGCCCATTCAGGACCTCGTAGCGGGCACGCGTGCGGTCGCCGAGGGCGATTTCGATACGCGGTTGCCGACGCCTTCGCGGGACGAAATCGGTTTCCTCGTTAGCTCGTTCAATGACATGACGCAACGGCTCGCGACAGCGCGACGCGAAGCCAGCCTGAGCCAGGCGCTGGTCGAGGCCGAGCGTACCAACCTTGAGGTCATTCTCGCGCGCTTGTCGACCGGAGTGCTCGCGCTGGAGGCCGACCTCAAGATTCGCACGGCGAACCAGGCGTCGGGTTCTATTCTTGGCGTGGATCTCGAAAATCGCGTCGGTGATTCTTTGCACGAGGTCGCGAACGGTATGCCGTTACTACAACAGTTCGTCGATGTGGCCTGCGTGCATCTCGATGCGGGCGAAACCGAGTGGCGCGAGCAAATTGTGTTGCGCGGTGAAGTCGGCCGCAGGGTTTTGAGTTGTGCATGTACGACGCTACCAGGTGATGACGATCACGCGGCCGGTTACGTAATCGTTTTTGATGACATCACGGCGCTGCTGCAAGCGCAGCGAGACGCAGCCTGGGGTGAGGTTGCCCGACGGCTTGCGCATGAAATCAAGAATCCGCTTACGCCGATTCAACTCTCGGCCGAACGCATGCGCCGCAAATACCTCGCCACGATGGATGACGAAGAGGCGCAGGTTCTCGATCGCGCGACGCATACGATTGTGCAGCAAGTGGAGGCCATGAAGGAGATGGTCAACGCATTCAGCGATTATGCGCGAGCACCCGACATGGATGTTAGTCGCTTTGATCTCGACAAACTCGCTCACGAAATCGTTGATTTGTATCGCGCGCAGGAAAGCGATGTTGAGATCGTACTGACATCCGACCCGGCGATGCCGATGTTCGATGCTGACATGGGTCGTGTACGACAGATACTTCACAACCTGATCCGCAATGCTGTTGAGGCCCTGGAAAATATCCAGGGTGGACGCATCGACGTACAGGTTGGCGCTGGCGAAATTGACGGCATCGAAATGATTCAGATCAGGGTCGAAGATAACGGTCCTGGATTCAAGAGCGGTTCGGTGAGCCAGATATTCGATCCGTATGTAACGACGAAGCCCAAGGGAACTGGCCTTGGGCTCGCGATTGTCAAGAAACTCGTGGAAGAGCACATAGGCTCAATCCGCGCCAGTAACAGGACCGATGGGGGAGCAATGATCAGCATTCGACTGCCTGTTAACGAGGCAGCCAGGGAGGCGATGATTGCCAAAGGTCCCGGATGGGGCGACAAGAGGAGGGATCAGGCATGAGCAATCTTCATGTTTTAGTAGTTGACGACGAAGCAGACATTCGCGCGCTGATACAGGAAATCCTCGCAGACGAAGGATACGGCGTGACGGTTGCCGCGGACGCTGGAGAAGCGCGCACGGCGCGGGCGAACCGCAAGTTTGACCTCATACTGCTCGATATCTGGATGCCGGATACAGATGGCATCACGTTGTTGCGTGAATGGTCTGAGGGTGGTGACATGAATTGTCCAGTCGTCATCATGTCTGGTCACGGCACTGTCGATACCGCGGTCGAGGCGACGCGCCTTGGCGCGTTCGACTTTGTCGAGAAGCCATTGTCGCTCGCGAAATTGTTGCGCACAGTCGAGGCAGCCCTTGAGTCGGCTGGCAGGCAGTCGAGGGCGGCCCGCAAGCTGTTGCCGTCGTTGCTCGCGCCCGTTGGACGCAGCGAACTCATGCAGGCGCTGCGCGAACGCGTGCAGCAATACGCTCGCCACGACGGTTCTGTGTTGCTTAGTGGGGAGGCCGGCACCGGGCGTGGCGCGTTCGCGCGCTACATGCACGCGCTTAGCCGTCGGGCCGACGAACCACTGACCAGCCTGACCGCAGCTTCCGTAACCGAAAGCAATTACGAGAAACAACTGCTGGGCAGCGAGGCGAAGGGCGAGGTCACTATGGGCGCGTTTGAGCGCGCGTTTGGAGGAACGCTGGTTATCGACGAGTTATCGGACCTCGACGATGCGGCACAGAAAGTGCTGCTAGGCGTGGTCGAAGACGGTCAATTCGTGCGCGTTGGCGGGTCTGTGCCCGTCAATGTGGATGCACGCATCGTGGCGACGGTCAGCGCCGACTACGAAGCATTGATCGAATCAGGAAAGCTGAGACGCGATTTGGTGTCGCATCTCAGCGTGCTCAACCTGCGCATACCGCCGCTGCGGGAATACTCGGAGGACGTTCCTGAACTGCTGACTTACTATGTCGACAAGCTTGTCGACTCGGAGGGCCTGACGTTCAGGCGCTTCAGTGTCGCGGCGCAAAATCGGCTGCGTAACTACCCCTGGCCGGACAATGTCCATGAGCTGAAAAACCTGGTGCGGCGCTTGTTGTTATCCGGCAGCAGCGAGGACATCGCGCTGGACGAAGTCGAAGCTGAGATGAATGCAGCTGCCCCCCTTGATGAGCCACTTGTCAAGCAGGACCTGCTGGCCCTGCCGCTGCGCGAAGCGCGCGAGCAATTCGAACGCGCTTACCTGCAACAGCAACTCGTATTGTGCGACGGTAAAGTGGGTCAGCTGGCGAAACGCGTGGGCATGGAGAGGACGCATCTGTATAGGAAACTCAGGTCGCTGGGAGTCGATTTCAGATCGGTGGGAACTGACGACGCGCAGTAGGAACGTGTCGCGCCGGCATCAATAAATGTTGCTTCACTGCGGGCCTTAATATTGGCAGCAACCGGCCATCAGGAAGAAACTGAACTCCCGGTTCAGCGAAGTCCTCGATGCTCAGGCCACGTATCAGGTTTAATGCACGCTGTTTGTCGTCGATGCTCGGCCCGGCGGGCCGAACCTGTACGGTCGATACGATCTCGCCTTCGACAAATCTGCCGTTGCCGTCGAGCGTCACCGACAGGATGGGGGCGATACCCTTGACACCCGTAACGCTAATGCCGTAGTACGTTGCGAAATTTCCAAGACTGTAGGCGATCAGGCGATCGTTGTAGCGTTCAATACCACGCACAACGTGCGGGCCGTGGCCGATAACGAGATCGGCACCGGCATCAACAACGCCACGAGCAAACCACACGACGTCCCCGCGAGGTTCGCCGTAATACTCTTCCTCGGCAAATGGAATATTTGTGACCGTAGCGCCCTCGGCGCCGCCATGAAACGACACGACAACGATGTCGTGCGAACTGGCGAATTGCGTGACGGTTTCAAATGCGAGTTCATAGTCGAGCATCAAGTTTGAGTTCTTCGTAACGGCATATGCGAGGAATGCGATTTTCAACTCGTTTACGACAAGGCTCGCAAAGTCGCCGAGGCGACCCGAATGATGCATACTCGCGCCCGCTATCGCGTCCATACTGCTCGTGCGTCCTTCTTCGTCGAAGTCGCGTGCGTGGTTGTTGGCCAGGCTTAGGATGTCGAATCCGGCGCTCCGATAGTGATCAACGTAGCGTGTGGGCGAGCGAAACAGGTAACAGGCGTCAGGGTCGCCGCATTTCTTGCCGGGCTCGCCGCCGTCCACAAGAACGCCCTCGAGATTGCCGAACGTTATGTCAGCCGCCGACAAGAACGGAGTAACTTCTGCAAGAAAACTGACGCCATCATCGTCGGGCAGGTGGTTCTCCGGGTAGTCCGTGCCGATCATCATGTCGCCAACCGCCGCAATGCTGATACGCATGATTGATTTGTCCACTTCTGATGGCGGAGGTGGAGCGTCAGGCGCGGGTATTGGGACGGGCGTGGGCGCCGGCTCCTGAATTACTTCTTGTGTCGATGTCGTCGCACAGGCTGCGAGCTGCAGCAAGACGATAACGACGAGTAGTTGTCCCTGGCTAGTCACTGAGACGAATGCGCAGCACGTCGATCCTGGCCGCGCGCAGGCGGCTGCGCAGCATATTCAATTCATCGAGATCGTCCGTGGGCCCGATGTAGACGCGAAAATAATTTCGGTCATTTACCTTGACGCGCTGGATATGAGATTCGATGCCGTGCAGTCCAAGTTGCGCCCGGCGCCGGTCCGCGTCGTTGTGGGTCGAAAATGAACCTGCCTGCAACACATAGACACCCGGTTCTTCGATAGCCTGCGGCGCGGCGTCGGCTTCGACCTCGGGTTTCTCGTCCGCGACCTCAACTTCGAAGTTGGGCAGCATCGTGTAAAATTCAAAGCGTCTCGCAGCCGGCTCCTCGGTCATCGGTTGCGCCGCAGCAACCTCGTCATTATCGTCCAGTGCGGATTGTGGCGCGGGTTCTGTCAGAGCTTGCACGGGCGGCCGATCCTTGACATAGACGGCGAACGCGACCGAAAGACCGATAGCCAGACCGAATAACATCCAAACCCAACCCGGGTAATCGTTGTGTTTTTTCTTGCGGCTGGAGCGCCGTTTTCTACGCCTTGCCATTACATTTTTTCCGGCGCCGAGACGCCGAGAATGGCAAGGCCGTTAGCGATTACGATGCGTGCGGCCGCAATTAAATACAAGCGGGCGTCGCGCAGCGCCACGTCATCCACGATAAAGGCGTGAGCGTTGTAGTAAGTGTGAAAGTCATTTGCCAGATCACGCAGGTAGTGTACGACATGCTGCGGCGCGCGATTGTTCGCCGCCAGTTCAAGCACCTCGGGATAGCGGCTCAACGAGGTCATCAACGCCTTTTCCTGCGGCTCTGTCAGCAGTGCCAACTGAGAGTAGCCGTTGCTCTTACTCCACTGCAGAGGTTTCTTCGCCAGTTGCCTGAATACGCTCGCGATGCGCGCGTGCGCGTATTGAATGTAGTAGACCGGATTATCACTGGACTGCGACTTCGCCACGTCGAGATCGAACTCGAGATGCTGGTCATTGGAACGCGACACATAGTAGAAGCGTGCCGCATCGTTGCCAACTTCAGCGCGCAGCTGGCGCAGGGTGTCAAACTTGCCTGAGCGTGTGGACATTTTCACTTTCTTGCCGCCGCGGTACAGGCTTACGAACTGCACGAGCTCTACCTCTACATCGTCGCCTTTGTAGCCCATGGCCTCGAGACCGGCGCGGACGCGGGCAACATAGCCGTGATGGTCGGCACCGAGTATGTCAATCAGGTAGTCGAAGCCACGTTCACGCTTGTCGAAGTGATACGCGATATCTGACGCGAAATAGGTTTTGTTGCCGTTCTCGCGCACCACAACGCGATCTTTCTCGTCGCCAAAGTCAGTTGCCGGGAACCAGGTGGCGCCGTCTTTCTTATAAAGTATGCCGCGCTGTTCGAGTATGGTCAGAGCATCGTCAATACGATTGCTCTTCGTCAGGCTTTGTTCCGAGTACCAACTGTCGAAGGTGACGCCAAATTCGCTGAGATCGTCCTCAATGTCCGCACGAATGGATTCAAGTGACTGCTGACGGATGTGATTAAACATTTCGTCGCCAATGAGTTGCTGCGCTCTTTCGATCAGCGCTTCAACATATGCGTCACGCTGAGCCCTGGCCTCGGCCGTGTCATCGTCCGCCCCATCCTGTGGCGCGCCTTTGAGGATAGCCGCGGCCGACGTTATCTTGATCCCGTCGGTATCAATTTCAGCCGCGATGTCACGAATGTAATCGCCGTGATACCCGCCCTGTGGAAACGGTACGTCAACGCCATTTTCCTGCAGCCAGCGCAACCATATGCTAACGCCGAGAATGTCCATCTGGCGTCCAGCGTCGTTGACGTAGTACTCGCGATGCACCGGATAACCAGCGGCTGCGAGCAAATTGCCAACGGTTGCACCGAACGCGGCGAGTCGACCGTGTCCGACGTGCAACGGTCCGGTCGGATTCGCCGAAACGAATTCAAGCAAGACCTTCGGGACCTCCCTGGGGGCCTGCCGGCCGTAGTCTTTCCCCTTGTTCAGTACGGCTTCCAGCTCGACATGAAATGCCGCCGGGCTGAGGTAAAAGTTGATAAATCCGGGCCCGGCGATTTCAACCTTGTCGATCTCGCTGCTGTCACTCAGCGCCGCAACGATACTGGTGGCGATATCACGCGGACTCATCCGTGCAGGCTTGGCAAGTCGCATGGCGACATTGGTCGCAAAATCACCGTGGCTGGCGTCGCGTGTGCGTTCAACCGTACCTTCAATGGCAAGATCGACTGCGGCTGCGGCGAGCTCAGGTAGCTCGGCAAGTGCTGCTTCGACGAGTGTCGCGACGATATGTTTCATGCGGTGTAGGCCTGACCTTTGCTTAGTCCGTTCCGGCGAGCCGGCAATTCTACCCGGATATCAGGGTCAGTATAGGTCTTAAAAGAGTTCGCTCAGAATAGTTCTATCGGATCAACATCGATGGACCAGCGCACCTTGCGGGCGGCAGGGTCTTGCTCAAGAGTCAATCTGAGCTCTCGTAGTAAGCGGTGCAACGTTGCCCGGTCGCTGCTCTGCAATAAAAGCTGTGCCCGATAGCGACCCGCCTTGCGCGCCAAAGGTGCGTCGACAGGCCCCAGGATTCGAAGAGACGTTTCGGCCTGGGAGTCAAGGTGCCGCCGCGCGAGATCGAGGAAGCGGTGCGCGTCAGCTTTCTTGTGTGCTGCCGAGCGCAACAGGGCGAGACGCGTAAATGGCGGCCAGTGTGTTAACTCGCGTTCCGCCAACGCCGCGGAGGACACTTGCCGATAGCCGCCCTGGATAAGGGTGGACCAGAATTCGTTGTCAGGAAATGCTGTTTGAATCAATACCTCCCCGGCACGACTTTCCCGACCGGCCCGGCCGGCCACCTGCACGATAAGCTGTGCCATGCGTTCGCCGCTGCGAAAATCGGTGCTGAACAAGCCCTGATCCGCGTTGACGATGCCCACGAGGGTCAGCTTGGGAAAGTGATGGCCTTTAGAGAGCATCTGCGTGCCGACCAGGATATCGGCGTCACCTTCCGTCGCGCTCCGCAGTGCTTCGTCCATGGCCCCCTTTAGTTGCGTGCTATCGCTATCGATGCGTTTGACCACATGCTCCGGGAACCGGAGTCGCAGGGAATCCTCGAGGCGCTCGGTGCCCTCACCAAGCGGCTTGACTGTCTGACCGCATTCGCCACATTGCTCGGCTAGCGGGCGGCACGCACCACAATGGTGGCAGCGGAGTTGTTTACTGCGCGCATGCACGGTCAGCCTTGAATCGCATCGCTCGCATCCTGCAATGTGTCCACAGGCAGCACAGATCAGCGTTGGCGCGAAGCCACGCCTGTTCAGGAAAATAAGCACCTGGCCGTCAGCGCCAAGATGCCTGGCTATGGCCTCGGCCAGGGGCTCGCTAACGCCATCTGTAGCCGGTGATCGCACTGTGTCAAGCAGCCGGATTTTCGGCGGCTGCGCTCCGCCCGCCCGATCTGGCAAAAGAATGTGTTCGTACGTGCCGCTGCGACAGTGTTGCAGCATCTCCAGGGTCGGCGTCGCCGTGCCCAGCACGACCGGCACATCGAAGTGCTTGGCCCTGGCGATGGCCAGGTCGCGTGCCGAGTAGCGCAACCCTTCCTGCTGCTTGAATGAGTGATCATGCTCTTCGTCGACAATAATCAATCCCGGATTTCTTAGCGGGGTGAAAATGGCTGAGCGCGTACCGACAATCAGCCGGGCTGAGCCAGACCGTGCGGCCCGCCACGCGACTAATCGCGCGCTATCTGTGAGCCCTGAATGTAGTAGCGCGGGCTCGATTCCGAGGCGGTCTCTGAGGCGCCTAACAAGCTGTGGTGTCAGCCCGATTTCCGGAACGAGTACGAGCACTTGTTTGCCCTGATCGATGATGTCGCGCATTCGTTGCAGGTAGACCTCGGTCTTGCCACTGCCGGTGACGCCATCAAGCAAATACGCGCCGAAACCGTCGCTGCGGCGCAGCGTAGTGAGCGCCCGTTGCTGATCATCGTTCAGGGTCGGCCCCGGTTGCGCGCCTGCCGCGAGTAACTCGTCAAAATCCGCGGCCCGCGTGTCATGTTTTTTGATGAGGCCTTTCTCGAGCAAACCCTTGGCCGCTCGCCGCCAGCCTGGCAAGAACTCGTTCAGTTGCGCGGCCTCGAGGCCATCACCACCGGCGTTGACCAGGGCCTGAAGCAACTCGGCCTGTCTTGGCGCACGCTTTGCGATTGACTCGATGTGTATCGAGTCGCCGGCCGCCGTTGCAGAGATCGTTTCGACTGCTGGGTGAAGCGGCTTGCCGTGCCGCAACGCTGCTGGCAGTGCGGCCGCGACGACCTCACCAATGGGGTGGTGGTAGTAGTCACTCGTGAAGCGAATCAACCAGAGGTCTGCTGCCGAGAGTAGCGGGGCGTCATCCAATACGGATATGGCCGCGCGGAGTTTCCCGGCGGGCAACGCAGATCCAGGAGCGTGTGCCATCACCATGGCAACTTGCTGACGTCGACCGAACGGGACCAGCAGCCGACAGCCAGCTGCCGGCAAGGGCTCGCCCGCAGGTGGTCGATAGTCGAATTCACGGGAAAGCGGCACGTTCACTGCAATTTTCAGTATGGGAGTATCGCTCACAAACTTTACATAATCTGGTGGAACAACCTCGGATTCTGTCAACCCGGAAATCGTTCAGACGTTAAGGAGGGGAGATAACTTAGATCACCTCGTGGTGGAGTCAAGGGATATGACGGCAGGCGTGTCAGTTTTTGCGGTATCGTGCAAGGCAGAATCGATAGGGGCGCGGACACTGCAGAAAGAACGGCAATTGAACCAGTTTCTGGCTGAGGTGGAGCGGCGCGCGCTACGCATCGCCGAGATCGCGGTGCGTGATCGCGATGAAGCGATGGATCTCGTGCAGGATGCGATGATCAAGCTGGTGCGCAATTATGCAGAACGCGATACTGACGAATGGGCGCCGTTGTTCTACCGAATACTGCAAAATGGTATTCGTGACTGGCATAGGCGCCAGCTGGTGCGTAACCGGGTCATGGTCTGGTTTCGCCGCCCGCAGACGAATGATAATGACTATGATGTCATTGCGGCGGCGCCGGACCCCGCCGGGCGATCACCCGACGAAGAGCTGCAGAACGCCGAGGCGATGAAAAGCCTGGAAGTTGCAGTATATGAATTGCCTGCGCGGCAACGCGAGGCATTCATGCTGAGAACGTTTGAGGGACTTGATGTTGCGGGGACCGCTGTAGCGATGGGCTGCAGCCAGGGCAGCGTCAAAACACATTATTCCCGGGCAGTTCATTCGCTGCGGGACAAGTTGCAGGAACATTGGGCAGGAGGAAATGCGCAATGAAAGAGCCAGACGAAAAACTTGCTCAGCGGGCCAAGAGGCTGTTCGACCGGACCGTCGACGGCCTCGATGCATCGACTTTGTCGCGCCTGAACCGGGGCCGGCAAGCGGCGCTGGCAGAATCTCAACGAGGGCACCGGCTTTGGCTGGGGTGGGTACCAGTCACAGGCATTGCTGCCGCAGCCCTGGTCGCGGTGGTGGTGATGCGGGGGCCGTTGGATGTTGATGGCATCGACGCGTTCGTAGCGGCGAGCGACATGGAAATTCTGCTCGGCGAAGAGAGCATCGACATGCTGGAGGACCTCGAATTCTATAGCTTGCTGGACATGGTGGAGCAGGAAGAAAACGGTGATGTCAGCTAAACGCGGATTACGCACCTTGCTGTGCGGTTTCGCGTTGTGCTCTGGCACATTATCACTGGCCGCGGAGGAAGAGGCTCCGGATGCTGATTTTCTTGAGTACCTTGGCATGTGGGAAGAATCGGACGAAGACTGGCTGGTGCTTCACGAAACGGTGGTAGCCGAAAACGACGAGCGGAGCGATCCCGCACCGGAAGGTGAAGAATCGACGGAGAAAGAAGATGAAAGCTAGACATATCATCGCGGTAGCATTGTTGCTGTTTGCTGGTATAGCGCTTGCTGACGAACAGGGCATCGACTGGGATAGCCTGAATGCAGAGCAGCAAACAGTGTTAAGCCGCTTCTCGGGCGAGTGGGACAGCCTGCCGCCAGTACGCCAGAAGCGCCTGGCGATGGGTGCGAATCATTGGGCGGACATGACGCCTGAGCAACACAAAGCAGCGCAGGTACGATTCACAGACTGGCGCAGTTTGACCGATGAGCGTCGCGATTTGATTCGCGAGCGCTACGAGATTTACAAGAGCCTGTCGCCCGACGAGCAGCGCCGCATTCGAGATAACTATCGTCGTTTCAACCGTATGAATCGTGACCGCCGGCAACGAATGCGCGATCGTTACCATGACATGACGCCGGATCAAAGACGACGAGCACGTGATCGGATGCGGGATCGACCGAGGCCCGCCACCCACGACTAACAATAAAACCGATTATTTTGTGCAAGTGCACCGCCTTCGTTAAACTGCCGCAGTTCAAACGGAGGGGTGCGAATGAAAATCGGTGTTCCGAGAGAAATTCATGCAGGCGAACAGCGCGTCGCAACGACGCCGGACGTCGCGGCGCAACTGATCAAACTCGGTTTTAGCGTTGCCGTCGAAGAGGATGCCGGCACTGCCGCGAGCTTTTCGAACGAATCTTATAGAGAGGCCGGCTGTGAGGTTGTCGCAGCAAGCAGCGACATATGGTCGCAGTCCGATCTGATTCTGAAAGTGCGGGCCCCTGAAGGCGACGAGGCCGGAATGCTGCGTTCGGACCACACGCTGATCAGCTTCCTCTGGCCAGGCCAAAACCCCGACCTGTTACAGCAACTGACGAACAGCGGTGCGACCGCGTTAGCGATGGACAGTGTGCCGCGAATATCGCGAGCACAGAAAATGGACGCACTGAGTTCGATGGCCAACATTGGCGGCTATCGAGCGGTCGTCGAGGCCGCACAACACTTCGGCCGCTTTTTCACCGGGCAGATCACAGCAGCAGGCAAGATTCCACCGGCCAAGGTGCTCGTCATAGGCGCCGGCGTTGCGGGGCTTGCGGCAATTGGCGCTGCCAAGAGCATGGGCGCGATCGTGCGAGCCTTCGATACTCGACCCGAGGTAAAAGAACAGGTCGAGAGCATGAACGCCGAGTTCCTGATGCTCGATTTCGATGACGATGAGGACGGCTCCGGCGAAGGCGGCTATGCCAAGACCATGAGCGCAGAATTCATCAAGGCCGAGATGGCATTGTTCGCCGAACAGGCGCAAGAAGTCGACATCATCATTACGACGGCGTTGATCCCGGGCAAGCCAGCACCGCGTCTGATCACGGCCGACATGGTGCGCTCGATGAAGGATGGCAGCGTTGTTGTCGATCTCGCCGCTGAACAGGGCGGAAATTGCGAACTGACCGAAGCAGATAAGGTTGTCGTTCGCAACGGTGTTTCCATTATCGGCTACACGGATTTGCCGAGCAGGCTCGCAGCACAAGCCAGCCAGCTCTATGCGACGAACCTGTGCCACCTGATAACAGAGCTCACGCCGGAGAAAGACGGCAACATCGTTGTCGACATGGAAGACGAAGTCATACGCGGTGCTACCGTTTGCAAGAACGGCGAAACGACCTGGCCGCCGCCCGCACCGAAGTTATCGGCGGCACCGCCGAAGGCAGAGACACAACCGATGCCGGAAGCGGTTACAAAAACACCATCTGTGACCGGGCCGATCATCATGATGATCGCTGGTGGCCTGGCCCTGTTTGGGCTGGGTGCTGTCGCGCCGCCGGAGTTCATGGCGCACTTCACGGTGTTCGTGCTCGCCTGTTTTGTGGGCTATATGGTGATCTGGAATGTTTCGCCATCGCTGCACACGCCGCTCATGAGTGTTACCAACGCGATATCGAGCATCATTGTAATCGGCGCGTTGTTGCAAATAAGTTCGTCCGACAGCCTGATCATGTGGGTCGCTGCGGCAACGGTGTTGATAACGAGCATCAACATTGCCGGCGGCTTTGCGGTTACCCGTCGCATGCTCGAAATGTTCAGAAAGTGAGGGCGAGATGATTGGCGAAGGCATCGTGACCGTCTCGTACATTGGTGCGACCGTGTTGTTCATCCTGGCCCTCGGTGGACTTTCGGATCAGGAGACGGCGCGCCGCGGCAACTGGTACGGCATCATCGGCATGCTGATTGCGTTGCTCGCGACAGTACTTGGCGTCGTCAACGACCACTACGAAATTCTTCTGACCGCCCTGGTTATCGGGGGCAGCATCGGCATCTTCCTCGCGCGCCGTGTGCAGATGACGCAGATGCCGGAGCTCGTCGCTATTCTACACAGCCTGGTCGGGCTTGCTGCTGTCGCTGTTGGCTACGCCAATTTTATGGGACCGACACATCTCGCAGGCGTTGAGCTAACGGTTCACGATATTGAGACCTACCTGGGTATTCTCATCGGTGCCGTGACGCTCTCCGGCTCGGTCATTGCGTTCGGCAAGTTGTCTGGTCGCATCGGCGGCAGGCCCTTAACGCTTCCCGGACGCCATTTGTTTAATCTCGGATTGTTAATTGCAGCGATCTGGTTTGGGCGCGAATTCGTCGTACAGTCGGCGGCCGGCGGTGGCATGGAAGCTCTCGTCATCATGACAGTCGTTGCGCTGCTTTTTGGCATGCACATGGTTTTGGCGATCGGCGGTGCGGACATGCCGGTTGTTGTCTCGATGCTGAACAGCTATTCAGGCTGGGCTGCAGCGGCCACGGGATTCATGCTGAACAATGACCTGCTTATCGTAACGGGAGCGTTGGTCGGATCAAGTGGCGCCATCCTGAGCTACATCATGTGTCGCGCGATGAATCGCAAGTTTCTGAGTGTGATCGCTGGAGGATTCGGCACCGGCGGCGGGGCGATGGCGAGTGGAGACGCAGAGTTGCAGGGCGACATTGTCACCGTTGACGCGCCGGAAACAGCGGCGCTGCTCCGCGACGCGAAAGAGGTCATGATCATTCCGGGCTACGGCATGGCTGTCGCCCAGGCGCAGCACACGGTGTTTGAAATTACGCAAGCGCTGCGCGCCAAGAAGGTCAATGTCCGCTTTGCCATCCATCCCGTTGCAGGCCGTATGCCGGGGCATATGAATGTGCTGCTCGCTGAGGCCAGGGTGCCGTACGATATCGTATTTGAGATGGATGAGATCAACGATGACTTCCCCGACGTAGATGTTTCGGTCGTCATTGGCGCGAATGACATTGTGAATCCATCTGCATTGGATGAGCCGGACAGCCCGATCGCGGGCATGCCGGTGATTGAGTGCTGGCGTGGTTCGACGACGATTGTGCTCAAACGCAGCATGGCGACAGGTTATGCAGGCGTTCAAAATCCGCTGTTTTACAAGGAAAACACGCGGATGCTATTTGGCGATGCAAAAGACAGTCTTGACGATGTTTTGAGAGCTTTGTAACAGACTTCCTTGGCGGCGTGTCCAAGTTTAGTCATAATCGGGGCGTAGCCATTTGCACATGAGGTGTGCTCGTGCTCGCAGGACTCGCAACCGACATATCGCAGCAGGTTCTTAGAACCGATGTTGCCGGGATGCCGCTCGAGTGGATCGACTACCGCGAAGCGGTACGTCTGTATCACTCGGAGCAGGTAGCGTACGACTGTGGCACTCGCCTTTACACGATTTTCGGCGGCTTCAGTTCGTTCGACGGCGAGCGCAGCCGAATCGACGTCAACTCCATCATCGCAACCCACGGTACGAGTCAAAGCCTCTCGCGCAATCGCGACAAGTACGTGCCGCCGCTGAACAACCGCACGCTGTTCAAGCGCGACGCAAACCTGTGCCTGTACTGTGGTATGCGCTACATGACGCGCGACCTGACGCGCGATCACATCAAGCCAATGTCACAAGGCGGCCTCGACAGCTGGAACAATGTTGCGACTGCATGTCGTCGATGCAATAACTACAAAGGTGGTCGTACCCCGGAACAGGCGGCGATGGAATTGATCGCTGTGCCGTTCTCGCCTAGCTACGCCGAATATATCTATTTGAAAGGCCGGCGCGTTCTGGCCGATCAAATGCAATACTTGCTAGCACACATTCCGCGTTCAAGCCCACTGCATGCGCGACTGAGTGGCCATCTCTCGAATGATGAAGAGATCATCGAGGTTCATTTTCACGACTAATGCAGTATCTGATCGACGCAAGTGTGTACGTGTTTCGGGCCTACTACTCGATACCGGACGACATGGTCGATGACAACGGCAATCCCATCAATGCGCTATACGGATTTTGTCGTTTCATCGGTGATTTCATGGAGCAGGTCACGCCGGAATATGTGGCGGTGCTGTTTGATGAGAGTCTTACCGAGTCGTTTCGCAAAGAAATATATCCCGAATACAAAGCCAATCGTGACCCGGCTCCGCCAGAGTTAAAGCGCCAGTTTGAGCTATGCCGACGGTACGTGCGCGCGCTTGGAGTAATGGAGTGCTCAAGCCCAACCTACGAAGCGGATGACTTGATTGGCACGCTTGTGGATCATGGTCGTAACCGGGGACGACCATCCACAATCGTCACACGCGACAAAGATCTGACGCAACTGATTACCAAAGACGACGTGTTCTGGGATTTTGCGGGCAAAGGAAAACTGCGCTATGAACAGATACCTGGTTCGTTCGGCGTCTGGCCTGAACAAATAGCGGACTTTTTGGCGCTAGCCGGTGATGCTGTCGACAACATCAAGGGCGTACCGGGCGTCGGCAAGAAGACGGCGACGGTGTTGTTGCAGCATTTCGGTAGTCTTGAGAAAATTTATGACAATCTCGACAAAGTGCATGAGGTAAACGTGCGCGGTGCGAAGACGCTGGGGGCGAAACTCGAAACGCACAAGGAAGACGCGATTCTTGCCCGCAGGCTGACGGGTATTGCGTGTGATGCGCCGATAGAAAACGCCGAATCTGAGATGCAGCCATCCCCGCCACGGCTGGGTGAGATAAATGCGCTGTTTGACGAGGCAGGAATAGGCACGTCGTTGCGCCGCCAGGCGGAACGCATATCGGATATCTACCGACACTAATCGATAGGACCCGGCATAAGGTGCGGCCAGACATGCCTGATTGGTCAAAAATAATTTCAGAGCTGAATGGCGCCGGAGTTGCCGTTGCCATGAATACCCAGCCGACGCCGGTTGGCGGCGGGGACATCAGTGCGGCATGGCGGCTTGTAACCGCAGGCGGCGATGTCTTCGTGAAGACGGGCCCGCCATCCGCGGCGGATATGTTTGCGGCAGAAGCGGACGGCCTGGCCGAGCTTGCTGCGGCGGGGGCCGTTCGAGTGCCCGAAGTGATCGCGGCGGGGCATAGCGATACTCTAGTGTTCCTCGCCCTTGAATGGCTGAGCTTCGAAAACGCTGGCACCGATACGCAGAGGCAATTTGGCGAGCAGCTCGCCCGGATGCACCGTGTAACAAAGCGACGATTTGGTTGGCATCGAAACAACACGATCGGCCTCACGCCACAGAACAACGAGTGGGACGACGACTGGATCAGTTTTTTTCGCGAGCACAGACTCGGCTTTCAGATACAGCTCGCGCTGCGGAATGGCTTTGCTCGCGAGTTACAAGACAGCGGCGAGCAATTGCTAAAGCGATTGCCAATCTACTTCGAACAAACGGAAACTGAACCGTCGTTGCTTCACGGCGATCTTTGGGGAGGAAACTGGGCGTGCTGCAATGGCGCGCCGGTGATCTTTGATCCGGCCGTCTACTACGGCGACCGAGAAACGGACATCGCGATGACGCGATTGTTCGGTGGCTTCGGCAAGGCATTCTATGATGCCTATGAGGAAAGCTGGCCGCCGCAACCGGGACACCTGGAGCGACAGAAGCTTTACCAGCTGTATCATGTGTTGAATCACCTGAACCTGTTTGGCAGCGCCTACCTCGGTCGGGCAAGGGGCTTAATCGATGAATTACTATAGGAATGACGCATGACACAAAAGACGGCACTCATCACAGGCGCATCGGCGGGTCTCGGCAGGGAATTCGCGAGACAACTCGCTGCGGCAGGCAAGGATCTCATCCTGGTGGCCAGACGTACTGAGCCGATGCAGGAAATCGCCCGCGCGCTTGAAAGCGAACACGGCGTGCGGGCGAACGTCATTCGGGCCGACCTGTCGGAGCGAGATGCCGCGTCGCAGCTATTCGAGAACATTCGTGAGCGCGGCCTGCAGGTCGACTACCTGATAAATAACGCTGGCGCGCATAGCCCCGACCTGTTGCACGACAGAGACTGGCCGGCGTATCAGAAATATGTGGAGTTAATGATGACGTCGGTCACGGGCCTGTGTCATTACTTTATCCCGCCGATGCGAGAACGCGGCTTCGGTCGGGTATTAAATGTTGCGTCAGTCGCCGGGCAAATCACAATGTCCGGAGATTATAGCTATGGTCCGACCAAGGCCTATGTCATCGCCTTATCCAAGGCGCTGTCGATGACGCTGCGACCACACGGCGTGTATGTGCTCGCGCTTTGCCCGGGCTGGACGCATACGGATTTTCACGCCTCGGAGCGGCTCACGCGGATGAAGAAATCGATACCGGCGTTTCTCTGGTATGACGCCGCGCTGGTTGTCAGGGAAGGTCTGGCCGCCCTCGAGCAAGGCAAGTCAGTTTTTACAACAGGCAGGATCTATCGATTCCTGGTTCCAATCCTGCGCACGTCGCTCAGCCGCTGGCTGATGTTGAAGATCGGCGTCAAACGCGACTGGTAAGTCAGGGTCGCTGACCCTTACTTACGCGGGAAATCCTTGGCGTCGCCTGTTTCATCGACTTCGTATTTCTCACCAAGAAAATCTTCATCGAAGGCATACAGCGTAGTGCCTTCAGGCGCATTTATCGCCACGAAGGCACCCTCAAAACCCGGAAATTTCTCGAAACCCAGGCCATGCTGCTCGAGTATCCCCATCAGGCCGTGGCGATCTGAACATTTGAAACACAGGGACGGCGCACGCACGGCAATACTTTCGGACAAACCGAGTGGGATACCGTCGGCCTCGAAACGCATGTGTACGGTGGGTTCCTCGCGCATTTCCAGCAATGTCGGAGCAATAGGCGCCCAAAATTGCGCAGCGCGAAGGGCGTCTCGTACCGGCAGGGTCAGCTCGAACCAGCTGCCACACTGAGAGTCATTTTCCGCTTCCTCGCTGGCTTGAAAGGTGCGTGCTTCCTGCATCCTGATAAAGTGGCCGTCCCGGTCTGCGAAACCCAGTTCGTTAAAAACGTCTTCATCAATCCGCATGAAATCGAAATCAAAGCCGTGATCGGCCATCGAGCGTGCGTGTTTGGCGAGATCGGGTTGCATGAACGAAATTGCCGGCGCATCGAAGGCCCTGTCATGTAAACCGATATTGAGTTCACCGTCGCTGATCACCGCGTACTTGTGCGACCAGACGTCGCCAATCTCGAGTTCGGCGAACCCGAGAGTTTTGTAGAAGTGCAATGACTCAAGAATATCCGGAGTCCGTACCGAAAATTCCAGAAAACGACCGATCGTGCTCATAGCAATTACCCAGACCATCCCGACAAATGTTGCTCTACCAGGTCGGCAAGAAACGACGCGTGATCGTCACGGGCGTTGAGTGCCGCGATGTAGTGTAACGATCCACCCCCCGAGGCTGCAAACAGCGTGGCATTTCGTAGCGCGATTTCCTCAAGCGTTTCCAGGCAATCGGCGGGGAAGCCCGGGCAGACGACGTCCAGCCGGGATACACCTAGTTGGCCGAGACTTGCGATTGTTTCATCGGTGTACGGCCGCAGCCATTCCTCACGGCCGACACGTGATTGAAAGGCAATGACCCAATCGTCGTCGCGCAGAGCCAGCGCGTCCGCGACGAGATTCGCGGTTCGCTGACATTGGTCGCGGTACGGATCACCGTTGGCCACGGTGCTGTTTGGCAGACCATGAAAAGAGAGCATGAGTTTGTCGCCACGACCATGC
>CAZVLT010000012.1:0-10903 GCA_964628105.1 uncultured Woeseiaceae bacterium
ACCGGCGACGATCGCGTAGTCGAGCTTGCGGCCCGTGTCGGTAGTGATGCTCTCACCTTCAGGTACAGCCTCTGTCTTGACGACGCCTTCGGGCGTTAGTTCGAAGGCCCAGGCGAATATCAGGGCGATCGGCAACCCTAGCAAGAGCAGTGCGACGATACTGGCGTCGAACCAGGCGGGGAGTCCGAGCGATTCCTCGAGGGTCGTGGCGATCTGCGCAAGTATCCAGCCGACAACGGCGTATGCGCCGGCGACCCGAAATACGTTTCGTCGTTTGAGCTCTGAGAAGAGACCACTCATGGGCGTACAGGTATCCTATGTATGTGCTCGAATTAGCGCTCGGGAGAGTGTACGTTATTTGCGTTGCTACAGATCGCGCTTGTCGATTCTTGCCAGTTGATTGCCAGACAGTGTCGTCAGGTACAGTGCGTCTCGCGTCTCGAGAACGCCCGTTAACATGGCAAATCGCACGTCCGGATCGTGCATATTCATCAGTACGTCGCCGTTACCATTGATCGCGACGACATGCGAGAAAGGCTGGGCGTTGGGTCTCAGGCCTGCCGGCAGGCGCTGAACGAGTTTTCGCACAAACGGTTTATCAGCCAGCCGATCCAGAAGTTGATTCCGTGGCGCAACAAAGCCAATCCAGAATCGCCCGTTGAAACCAGTTTTGATGTTGTCCGGAAATCCGGGAAGGTTGTCGAGTAAGATTTCTGTCGTCCCCTTCTTTTCGCCAGTGAGCCAGTGCTTCAGTATCCGGTAATGTCCCGTCTCTGCAACGACGAGATAACTACCGTCCTGGCTGACGGCGACACCGTTGGCGTAATTCAAATCGCGCAACAATACTCGCACCGTGCCGGATGAAGGATCGAAAGAAAACACGCGACCGTGTCCACCATGTTCCATGATGTCCAGCAAGGATGAACTAAGGGCCCCACTGAACTTCTCGGCGCCGAATTTGCTACTGGATTCGCTAAAGTAAATTATTCCATCCGGGCCGATGCCGAGGTTATTTGCATACACGAGCGGCTCACCGTCTACCTCGTCAAGCAATGTTGTCACGTTCCCGTCCCGTGACACTCTCTGGATGCCGAGGTATGAATTCGCGATGATCAATGAGCCATCGTGATCGGTTTCTATGCCGAGCGGTTGACCGCCCACGTTCGCGAAAACACTGACGCCGCGATTCTGGACACGGATTATTTCGCCGCCGCTGATCGTCGCGTAAATGCGGCCGTCGGCGCCGACGGTCGCGTCCTCCGGGCCCTCGTAGTTACCCAGATCGATGCCGGTCGCAAACTTGAGACGATCGTTTACCGAGAATGGGTCGACGTAGCCGCGGTCTGTTGGTGCCTGCCATGCGACAGGGTCTATCGGTACGGGCCAGAGCAAAAGATACGCAGCGGCGAGCGCCAGGATCATCGCCGCGATCGCGAGGGTCTTTTTCATCATTGCCGGTGGCTAGAGTTTTGACTCAATCATGCGTAAAAATTCATCACGAGTCCGTGCGTCTTTGCGGAAGGAGCCGACCATCTGGCTGGTAACCATCGACACGTCAGACTTGTGAATACCACGTGTCGTCATGCATTGATGCGTTGCCTCAATGACGACACCGACGCCTTTGGGTTGCAGTACATCCTGAACGCAATTCGCGATTTGGGCGGTCATTTTCTCCTGCACCTGAAAGCGGCGCGCAAATGCTTCGACGACTCGCGCGAGCTTGCTGATGCCTACGACTTTCTTGTTGGGCAGGTAGCCGACGTGTGCTTTGCCAATAATGGGTGCCATGTGGTGCTCGCAATGCGATTCGAAGGTGATGTCACGCAGCACGATCATCTCATCGTAACCGTCGACCTCTTCGAAAGTACGCTCAAGATACGCAACGGGATTTTCTTTATAGCCGCTGAACCAGTCTTCGTAGGCAATTGCTACTCGCTTGGGTGTGTCAAGCAGCCCTTCGCGGCGCGGATCTTCACCCGCCCACAACAGCAACGTGCGAACGGCATCCTCAGCCTGCGTGCGGCTCGGCCTGCACGCTTTGGGTCCCTTTTTCTTATTTGCAGCCACCAACGACTCCCTCAGACTAAGCAAGCAATGCTACGCAGTCTTCTTCTCAAGGTCGAGGCCGACAGGGCAACTCACGCCCGTACCGCCCAGCCCGCAGTAGCCGTCGGGATTTTTTGCGAGGTATTGTTGATGGTAGTCCTCGGCGTAATAAAACGATTTCAGCGGTTCGATCTCCGTCGTAATCCGGCCCAGGCCGGCTGACGTCAGTTCGGATTGATACGCGCTCCGAGAATCCAGTGCGGTGCGGTGCTGTGCATCGTCGGCAGTGTATATGGCCGAACGATACTGGGTACCGACGTCATTACCCTGCCGCATACCCTGAGTGGGGTCGTGGCTTTCCCAAAAAACCTTGAGCAATTGTGAGTAGCTGACGGCAGTTGGGTCGTAGACGACAAGCACAACTTCGGCATGTCCGGTTTCGCCGCTGCAAACAGAGCGATAGTCTGGATCCGACGTGCTGCCACCCGCATATCCTGCAGCCGTCGAGAACACGCCTTCGGTCTGCCAAAAACGCTGTTCGGCGCCCCAAAAACAGCCCAGCGCAAACACAGCCTGTTGCAGGTGTTGGTCAAACGGTCCCTGCACAGGATTGCCATTGACAAAATGCCTGTCCAGGGTCGAGGTGTTTGTGTTGTTCATTCGAGTAGTTTCTCTATTGAGCCACGTAGCGAGCTCCGCGGCGCGGTCGCTTGATAATACCGTCGGCGCTTTGAAAACGCACCGCAATTGATTGAGTACGACCCCAGTCGATGGCGCGATAAACCGCAAAATGCAGGTGTGCCATCGTTGTGTGGCCCGTATTGCCCGACAGGCCGATGTGCTGCCCGCGAATAACTTTGTCGCCGACATGCACCAACGCGCCGTTCTGCTGCAGGTGATAGTACTCGCCAGTGGTACCGTCGCTGTGTAGCACTACGATGTAATTGGCGAAATTGCCACAGCCAGCGTGCCAACAACCCTTCGAATAACGCTCCTCGACACGCGCAACGATGCCTGACCTTGCTGCGTGTACCGGCGTTCCCTCGGACATATTGAAGTCGACCGCGAATTCTTCACGACCGCGGTGGCTAAATCGTGAACCATAACCCTGCAGGACCCGATAGGAACGATCCGGGGCATAAGGCAGCGCGTAGAGTTGCCCGTCGTCATGCTTCGCATCGGCGCGGCCAACGGTCCACTCAAAATAATAGCGATAAAATCCTTTGTTGCCGCCGGCACGGTGGTCAAGGCGCATGATCTGCTCTGATTCGCCGGGGCCGAGTGATCGTGTGACAGTACGCGCGCCATCAACGTCAAAATTGCGTGTGCGAACGCTCAGTGTGTACGTAATCGGAAAACTGCGCAGGTTGCGGGCACGTAATTCGACATCGCTGCCCTTTCGAATCTCATCGATGCATAACCAGTTGTCTTTGCAGTCTGCATGCGCGAGGCCGGGAGCCGTGCACACGGCGAGAACCAGCAGACTGAAAGCCTTACGCAACATCAATCGCTGCTTTCGTCCCGTGCATTGTCTCCAGCGATTTTTGCTTTCTTCGATCGCAATGAATCCAGGTCTGCCTGCAGATAGGCAAATCTGTGCTCAAAGACAAGTCCCTCCGTTAAGACCGTTTTTGCGTCCTCGATCCTTGGCCGATATATGCGGCGTCGAATTTCTCTATGCACCATGCGTCGCATATTCGTAAATTCAGACGGTATCGCCTCCGCCGTCAAGTCGCGTACTCGTCCGCGTGCAGATACCGAGTAGTTGACCGTGATTTTGCCCTCGAGAATATCAATTTGTTTCGAGCCACTTTCGGCTTGCCCTCCCACGTGGGATGGCAGGTTATCCATTCGCAATGGAACGGGTTGGTCCAGCAATTCATTTCTAGCGGCGAGTCGCTCATCGTCTGAAGAAAGATATACCCAGATATCCCGATAAATTCTGCGAGAACGAGTCTGTGCGTCGATGTACGTGTAGTAATCTGCAAGTGCAAGTTTGGTCTTGACAAGTTCGTTCCAATCCAGGCCCTCGGATCGCTCCGCAATACGCACTGCACGCTTGAAATACACCTCGCTTGATGAGAGAAAGCCCTGCCGCTGTGTAATAGAGGTATTCAAGTCAACAAAGTAGAACGATTCTCCAAGTCGGCGCAACGGTTCGATCAACAACGGGTCATGTTTTCCTGCGCCTGCTTCTACGATCCGTATAGCGCGTCGGTACGAATTTCTTTCATCTTTGTAATAGCCTGCACGATGTTGCCAAGTTGCACGATTCATTAATGATGGCAAGAGCCCCATCGGATCTTGCTCAAAATGTCTTACATTCAGTCCGTGAATCCGATCGAGTATTTTGCGTGCTTCCTTCATATCCCCCAACCGCAGCTGGGATTCAGCCAATGATTCGAGAATTTCCACCTGGTCGAGGTTGTGCGGTCCCTCATTTACATGCGTTATGTGGGCGGCGCGGTTAAACGTCTTGGTCGCCTGGTCCGGACGGCCAATTCCGAGTTGTGCGGCACCGAGACCCTTCAGAGGATTAACCAAAGCGCCGTTCAGGCGGTCCTCAACGATCTCAAGAATCTCAATGGAGGATGAAAAATTCTGGATGGCCGCATCGAACTGCTCATTACCGTGCTGGACGATGCCTAAATTATTCAGTGCGCTTGCGGTTTCCCGGGATTGCGGTCCGTAGACCTTGATCGCCATTTCGACAATCCGCTTCGCCGTGACATCCGCCTCATCAAGCGAACCCTCGCTGAGCAGGCGACGGTATCTTACGAATTCCTTGAGGAGACGCTCCTCAGTTACGATTTCCTCTTGGTCGGTAGCCGCTTCGACGTCGTCATCCGCGACCGGTACCACCTGATCGAGCGGGGAGACTTCTTCATCAGCATCGCTTTGCCCGGCCTGACTGGCTTGGGCCGTAGAGAGAATCAAAAGCAGCGCAATGTAATTGATTATGTTGACCATGCTCATACAGCGTACTGTTTTCCTGACGTCGTCCGAGACGCTACCCGGAGTTAGTTTGTGACCGGAATCATGCCGATTAGTTCTCGAATAAAGGTCCGTCGGCGACCGAACCACTATACATTTTGATGCCTTGGGACGGTAGCGGTGCGGCCCGTCTAATCAGAGTTCCAAGAGTAGCTGTTTCTGGCCCGGGTGCAGAAACTGACCACAATCAAGTCTTTGTTGGTATGTCGCCGGGTCAAGTCCAAATTTTTTACAAGCTTTCCTAAAGCGCGCTGCCAGCATATCGGCGTACGGCCCGCGTCCGGTTTGTCGAATTCCAAAACGATTGTCATAATTTTTGCCACCGCTTGCCTGTCGTACCAGGCTCATAACGTGCTCCCGGCGATCCGGAAAGTGTGCGGTGAGCCAATCGTCGAACAGGCCTTTCAGTTCGTTTGGTAATCGCAGAAAAATGTAGCGGGCGTGACCAGCGCCGGCCAATGCGACCGACTCAAGTATCTGCTCGATTTCATCGTCATTGATCATCGGAATTATCGGCGCAACCAGCACACTCACAGGCACGCCCGCGGAGGTCAGGTCGTCTATCGCTTTAATTCGTGACGCCGCTGCCGGCACGCGCGGTTCCATAATTCGCTTTAGCGCGGAGTTCATCGTGGGCATGCTGATAGCGACAGAGCAAAGGCCGTCGGCCGCCAGGTCGCTCAGGAGATCGATGTCCTGGCAAACGAGATTGCTCTTGGTAATGAGATTGACAGGATGACGATATTCCACAAACAATTGCAAGAGTTGCCGCGTGATTTGCAATGACTTGTCAGCGGGTTGATAGGGGTCGGTATTCGCGCCGATAGTAATCGGCTTGCATTCGTAATTCGGCTTTTGCCACTCTTCGATCAAGCGTGAAGCGGCATTCGGTTTATAGAAAATTCGCGTTTCGAAATCGAGGCCGGGTGAGAGGCCCAGGTAGCTATGAGTGGGCCGCGCATAACAGTACACGCAGCCATGCTCACAGCCCTGATAAGGGTTTATCGAACGGTCAAACGGGACGTCAGGCGAATTGTTGCGACTGATAATGCGGCCGGCAGGCATCGCTCTGACCACGGTTTCTGGTGTTTTCTGTGCCCTGGCGTCAGCTTCGTCTGCGGCGAATTCGGTCTGGCGTACGCTGAATCGACCGTCAGGCGTGGAGACTGCACCGCGGCCCTTGTGTGGGTTCGTGGCCAATTTGGGTTCCGGTACTGTATATAAACACAGTACTCCCGGATTGTTACGCGGTCAAGAAATCCCGATCAGTTGAGGACCCGGTAACCTCGACCACGCAGGCAGCGCTTGAATACCCGCTGTTTCGCGCGATCCGCGTCGAGGCCGGAGCGTGTGCCGCCAATCAAAGCACCGTTTGCCGCCGAGCGGCCGACATCGCCATTGATTACACCGCCGATCGCGCCAACTCCGGCGCCAACTCCGGCGCCCTTGGCAACACCCTTGGTGATATCAATCTCCTCGCTGTAGTTCTCGCATTCCTCCCAGTCCCTGGCGAGCCGGTCCGGGTTCACCCCTTTCATATCGACGATGGGATCAGGGTGGGCTGCGCATCCCGCAAAGCCCGCGAAGAAAATGAATAACGTCAAGAATTTGAATTCACGCATGGTTCCAGTCCGTTGGTATACCAGTCATTAGATTATGCAACAGATCTCACAGTATCGCGCAGAGCACATACCGTGGCATCATAATAAACAACGCATCAGTCAGTAATCGGTTTACAAGACGCAGGGCTCCTATATGGCTTCAAACACGCGCGATTCGACTGCAAGAGCGATTTTGTACGCCTTTTTGGCTAATTTCGGAATCGCCATAGCCAAGTCCTGGGCAGCCTGGCTGACCGGCTCTGGCAGCATGCTTGCCGAGGCGATTCACTCGTATGCCGATACGGGCAACCAGGTGTTGTTGTTCCTGGGTCTGAAGCAGTCGCAGCGACCCGCGGACGATGAACACCCGCTTGGTTATGGCAAGCTCAGTTACTTCTGGAGTTTTGTGGTCGCAATACTGTTGTTCAGCATGGGCGGGTTGTTCTCCATCTACGAGGGGCTCCACAAGCTGCAAAACCCCGAACCTCTGTCACAGATCTGGATAGCGATCGTCGTTCTTGTACTTGCCATGCTGCTGGAAGGCTCATCGCTTTACGGAGCGCTGCGCGAGATTCGCAAGATACGTGGCGAGCGGCCTTTCCGGGAGTGGCTGAAGCACACTCGCAATTCGGAGCTTGTCGTCGTACTTGGCGAGGACATTGGGGCGCAGTTGGGGCTGATGTTCGCGCTCGGCTTTCTGGTGCTCGCGGAGATTACCGGCGATCCTGTTTATGATGCGCTAGGCTCAATCTGCATTGGCGTCATCCTGATCATCATCTCGGCATTTGTTGCAAGTCGCATTCGCTCATTGCTGGTGGGGCGCTCCGCCGAACCGGATATTCAGGATGCGATCAACGCGATTATCTCTGAACAAGATGGTATCGAGTACGTGTTCAACACCATCACCATGCAGTTTGGTCCGGACACGATGCTTGCTGCGAAGATAAAGATGCGTCCGGGCATGGATATCGAAGACGCGGTTGATAACATCAATGCCCTGGAGCGCGAGCTTAAAGCGCGTGTGCCGAACCTTCGCTGGTGCTTTATCGAGCCTGACGTCGTCGATTAGCTCGGCGACCGCGCCTGGTCTGAGCTGGTGTTATAGAGGTGAACGTCCTGTTGCGGATACGGGAACGAAATGCCTTCCTTGTCGAAGCGCTTCTTGATCGCTTCCGTCAGGTCGAACATCACGCCCGAGTAGTCGCCTGCCTTAACCCAGGATCTAATAACAAAGTTGACGCTGCTGTCTGCAAGTTCTGAAACTGCAATCAAGTGAGCGGGATCTTCGAGAATTCTTGCTTCGGCTGAAATCAAGTCTTCCAGCGTCGCGCGAACCTTATCGAGATCGTCGTCGTAGCTAACACCGACGACCATATCGACGCGACGAGTATCGTTGGCTGAATAATTGGTGATAATGCTATTCATGACCTGGCTGTTCGGCACTATGATCTGCTTGTTGTCAACGGTCTTGAGCACCGTCGTCAGAATCTGGACTTGTTCAACCGAGCCGGCAATGCCGGCCGCCTCAATATAATCGCCAACACGATAGGGCCGGAACAGGACAATCAGTACGCCGGATGCGAAGTTCGACAATGAACCCTGCAGCGCGAGGCCGACGGCGAGACCTGCGGCACCAAATATGGCTATGAATGCCGTGGTTTCGATGCCGAGAGCACCGATGGCGGCGATGATAACGACAACCATCAATGACGTCTTGACAAGATTGCAAATGAAGCTCTCGAGTGTTTTGTCGACACCCTGTTTCTGCATGACATTGCTAATCGCACTCACAAGTAGCCCGATGAACAACTTGCCGACGTAAAATATGATCAACGCGATCGCCGCATTAATAGCGAATTCGATGCCCCTCGTCTGTAGCATGTCGAGAATCTGGCTCCAGTCGAAGTCCAGTTCAGTGAATTTGGTGTCGTTCATTGTATTGATCCTAGGTTATTGCCCCGGAACACCCATGCTGCCGGGCTGAAAACGAAAAATATAGTACGGTCCACTCGCTTTGATATGTTCTGCAGACTGCAGAATAAGATCTGGAAGCGCGCTGTCCGCCAAATAAAGATAGCCATCCGGCCCGAAAGATAAGGCATCGGGCCAGCGGATCGAAGGTGATTGAATGAGTGTTGCGAGCTCCTGGCGCGGGCCCACAATAAAAATCGAGCTGTGCTCCACGTCTGTAATGAAAACATTGCCATTGACGTCTGTGCTGAGTCCGTCACTGAGCGGCTTATCACTATAACGGTCGACGCGATTAGCGAGTTGCGATTCCGGCAGTCTCTTGTTGCGCAGGTCTTTGAGCCGCACGCGATACAGACCTGAGCCGCTAAGCGCACCGTAGTAAAGCCACTCCGGCCCCAGTGCGATGCCGTCGATACCGCCGCGCAGAACGACAATGCCGCCCAAGAACTCCATGTCCTGATCGCGATTTCGGATTTTAAAGTTTTCGGCAGCAACAGAAACGTGATTTTCAAGTACGCGGCGCGCATTCCCGGTCTCGACGTCATAGACAATGATCGCGGGACTTTTTCGCCAGAAGCTGGCGTCGGCAATAACTATGGTTCGTCCGTCGGCACTTATTTGCAGGTCTTGCAAAAACGATCCCACCGGTGCAATAGTCTTGTCGAGTGCCTGACTTCGAATCACCTCGCCATCTTCAAGACTAATGGCGACGATTCTCGCCGCGCGCACGCCATGATTGCCATGGTCTATCGTCCAAAGCCGGTCAAAGCGATCGATCGCGACGCCAAGTACGGTATCGAAGAGCTCGGATTGCAGCCGCCCTGAAGGATAAGGTACGGCAGCGCCGTCAATGTACTCCAGCAGCTTGTTGCCTTGCGGTCTTGATTCTGGATGAACAGTGAAAAAGATGCGGCCGTCTGCGCTCACGGCAACATTGCCGATGGGCTCCGGGTATGAGAGGACCTTTTCGATCGCCGCACTGTTTAGTCGTGGTGTCGTAGAAAGGTCCGGATACGGAGAACCACCACCGTGCCGCACCCATAGCATGGTGACTGAGATAATAATAATGCCTGCCAGGAACAGCAGAGTCTTTTTCATGTTTGGCTGCTGTGGTCAAGTGATGTCCGTGATGAAATATTACATCATTGTGTGCACATGTCAGACCAGAAGTGCGATTGGCCAGCTAATAAGGATCAACGTCGCAGCGATGCAGCCCGCGATGACCTGGGTTCGCGAGTCCGTAGGAATGGGTCCGAAACTGATGAGAGACATGCCGCCGGCAAACCCCGAAACGAATCCGAGCAGGTGCGCACCGACATCGGTGTTGGGCCCGCCGGTACCGGTGTACATCAGCAATGCCAAGCCACCGACGATAGGTCCGTAGCGATACGACCAGCGATCCTGGGCCATCAACTTGCCGTGCCAGACGTAACCGGCTACCAGGCCGAGCGCTGCGAACACGGCGGTTGATGCGCCAATGGAACGGTGTGCGGATTCAAGCAACAACGTGTTTAGCGCGTTGCCAGTGGCTGCCGCCAGTATAATGGCCAGCCAGGCGACACCGGAGCCAAGAAGTCGTCCTGCGAAAAGCCCGAACAGTACGCCAAACGCGATATTGCCTACTAAGTGCTTGACGCTTGCGTGCAAGGTCAAGGCGGTGAACAGGCGCCATATTTCGCCGTTGCGAATAAGCTCGCCGTCTATACGTCCCGCCGAAAACCAGTTCTTGTCGAAGAATGAATAGCCGGCCATTCCGGCGATGGCACAAATAATCAGCACATAGGCAATAACACCCGGCAACGCATTCTGGTGTTCGATATGCTTTGCAGGCGGCGGCCGTAGCGGCGGGTTTTCGTCGTCGTAGAGATGCAATTCCCGAGCCGCACGCGCGGAATGCTGGGCCGGTACAACCAACGCGCAGGAACTGACATCGTCGATTATCTGGTACGGAATCTGCTTCGATGCGAGCACGAGCGCGCGGTCCGAACAGCTTTGCCGGTTGCGACTTTCAAACACTACACGTAAGTCTTCAGTCATAAAATCAATCAGTTACTCAGTTTTGCCGGGCTTCGAGACGAGTCCAGGCATGGCCAGCGACAATACAGTTCACCTTATCTATGCACTTTGATTGCTCTATTCAATGTCTATTCGCAAATAAAAGCCGTTTTGTAGCCACTGTCGCCACTACAATGGTCGGCCGTGTGATTACGGTAAGCTAGGCATTCCTGACAGGAGTTCCAATGAAAAAGCTGATCTGCGAAATCATTCTGGCGAGCGTTATCTGCTCCGGA
>CAZVLT010000012.1:11003-27777 GCA_964628105.1 uncultured Woeseiaceae bacterium
TCCAATGAAAAAGCTGATCTGCGAAATCATTCTGGCGAGCGTTATCTGCTCCGGAGTTGCCGCGGCCGATGTCCTTGATGCCGGGCAGGGCGGTTTCACTACGGTCAACGAGGTATTGATCAACGCACCGCGCGCGGCCGTTTGGCAAGCCGCCATCGGTGAAATCGATGCGTGGTGGAACTCCGACCACACTATCTCCGGTGATGCGAGTCGTCTTAGCATCAGCGCGAGACCATTGGGCTGTTTTTGCGAGAAGTTTGGTGACAATGCAGGTGTTGTTCACCTGACCGTAACGATGGTGAATCCCCTCGTATTATTACGACTCACCGGCGGACTTGGGCCGCTGGGCTTAATGGGTGTGAACGGCAACATGACCTGGGAATTTGAGGACGCGGAAGGCGGCACCAGGGTCAAATTTACTTATGCCGTTGGCGGCTACCGTGCAGGCGGTCTCGACGCGATCTCCGTACCGGTCGATTACGTGATTGGCGAAGCGCTGCAACGAATGAAGGCACATATTGAGACTGGCGACGCCGGGAATGCAGTCATTGGCTGACATACCGCGACCGTCCGCAACCGTTATTCTCGCCAGGGAAGCGGATGGTGAGCCCGAAATTTTCATGGTACGGCGGCACGAGAGTTTATCTTTTGGTGCAGCGTACGCTTTTCCGGGCGGCGTCGTCGATACCGACGACGCGGATGTGCATGAATATTGCGCTGGGCTTAGCGCAGAGGACGCTGACTCGAGGCTGGGCGTGAAGGGTAATGGGCTGGATTACTACAGTGCCGCGGTGCGCGAACTCTTCGAGGAATCTGGCGTCTTGCTCGCCGACATTTCTGGCCTGGATGAAAACCTTGAGACGGTTCGGGGCGGATTGAACACTGCATCCGATAGCTGGGCCGCTTTCGTACAACGCAACGAGCTGCAACTGGAATGCGGTTCGCTGCATTACGTCAGCCACTGGATCACGCCGGAATCGCAACCGAAGCGATACTCGACGCGCTTCTTCGCAGCGGTGCTGCCGGCAGGTCAGATCGCCACACATTGTGGCGGCGAACTAACTGCATCCCGTTGGGCGTCGGCAAACGAATTCCTGGTGTCAGGCAGAAACGGTGACCTCAAATTGCATTTTCCGACGACCAAGACACTTGAAAGTGTTGCTCGTTACAAGACGCTGCGTGCGCTCATGGAGTGGGCACAATCGTGCGTGGAGTGGGGCATAACCAGCATGGTGCCGGCTACCATCGTAAGGGACGGCCAGCAGGAAATTGTCCTCCCGGGCGACAAGGACTATCCGGGTGCGAAGCCGTGACTACTTTCGGTCCCAAGATGCCTGCCTTCAGCGAGCTGGTGCCCGGTGTGCGCCGCCTGGTCGCCCCGAATCCGTCGATGATGACGGGTCCTGGCACCAACACGTACCTGTTCGGCAGTAACGAGATTGCCGTGCTTGATCCGGGCCCGGTGATCGAGAGTCATTTGCAGAAAATTCAAGATGTCGCCGGTGCGCCCATACGCTGGGTGCTGGTGACGCACACTCATCCCGATCACTCGCCCGGTGCGGTTGAGTTAGCAGAAGCGACTGGTGCTCAGCTACTGGGGCGAACCGCGCCGGAAGGCGAGCATCAGGATGCGACCTTTGATCCAGATCAGATTCTTGACGATGGAGACCGCATATCCGTCGATGGCATCGATATTGAGGCTGTAACCACCCCGGGTCATGCATCAAACCATCTGTGCTTTCATCTCCTTGAGCTGAACTGGATTTGCACCGGAGACCATGTCATCGACGGCTCGACCGTCGTCATTGATCCGCCCGACGGGAACATGAATCATTACTTGCAGTCATTGCGGAAGCTAAAGAACCTGCAATCCTCGGCGCTGCTGCCCGGACATGGTGAGGTGATTCATAAGCCTGACGCGATTATCGACTGGATCATTAACCATCGACTTGAGCGTGAAGCCAAGGTTGTTGCGGCGCTAGGCGCTAACCCGGGTGTTACGACAGCCGAACTCGTGCCACATGTTTACAAAGACGTTGACGAGAAACTTTATGGTTGGGCGGAGCGATCATTGCTCGCGCATCTGTTGAAGTTGGAGGAAGAGGGCGCTGCTGAGCGAGCTGATAGCCGTTGGCGCGTTACGGGCTAGCGACTAGTTGACCCTGTTGTTTTACGCGTAAAATACGTGTTGATTCGAGCGGCTACTTCGCATAGCGTACGCGCTCCGGAATTTGAGGTACCCAGCATGACATTCGTCGTCACCGAAGCCTGTATCAAGTGCAAACTGACAGACTGTGTCGAGGTATGCCCGGTGGATTGTTTTCACGAGGGGCCGAACTTTCTGGTGATCGATCCTGACGAATGTATCGATTGCACGCTGTGTGAGCCCGAATGCCCGGTGGAGGCCATCTATTCGGAAGACGAGCTGCCGCCCGGCCAGGAGCAGTTTCTGCAGCTCAACGCTGAGCTATCCCTGGATTGGCCGGTTATCACCGAAATGATAGACCCGCCCGAAGATGAAGCCGAATGGCGTGAGAGGAAGGACAAGCTAAAGTACCTGGAGCGCTGAAACGCGCTCCTACGAATCTCGCACGAACTTGATTAATACATCGGCCAGCTCGGGTCCTTTGTCCTCCTGCAGGAAGTGACCTGCATTCCTGATTTTCACGTGTTCGCGGTTTTGCGCACCGGGGACCACCTGCTCGAAGAACTTCTCGCCACCCCGGGTGATTGGGTCGCGATTGCTGAACGCTGTCAGAAACGGTTTCTGCCAACCGCCGAAAACTTCCCAGGCCGCGCGGTTGGCATCACTTGCCGGGTTATCCGGCGTGGTTGGCACTAGCGTCGGAAATGCCCTCGCGCCTGACTTGAAACTCGACGACGGAAACGGCGCGTCGTAGGCAGCGACAACGCCGTCCGGCAAATCCGTGATCGTGCCTTTCTGAACAATCTTGCCGATCGGAAACCACGGACTAAAGCGTGCGAACACCTGCCAGATCTTGAAGACCCTGGGCATTTCTCGATCGCCAGTGGGCAAGCCGCCATTGCCGAGCACAATGCGCGCGAATCGATGTTCGTTCTCTGCAGCAACACGAAGGCCAATCAACGAACCCCAGTCCTGGCAAAATACCGTGATGTCATTGAGATCGAGCGTTGCGATGAATTGTTTCAACCAACTGACGTGACCGACGTAGCTGTAGTCACTTTTCATTGTCGGTTTGTCGGACTTGCCGAAACCGATCAGGTCTGGCGCGACAACTCGCAGCCCCGCATCTCTAAGCGGTGGAATCATATGACGGTAGAGGTACGACCAGCTTGGCTCACCATGCAGCAGTAACACAACGTCCCCGTCGGGCGGACCTTCGTCGACGTAGTGCATCCGCAAGCCGTCAATATCGACGTAGTTTGGTGCGAAGTCGTAGTCCGGAAGATTTTCGAAGCACGAGTCCGGCGTACGCAGTGCGTTCATCAGTCGTGTACTCTTATCGATCGGCCCATTCAATGATATCTCCAAAGGGACGATAAGCGATACCAGATGAGCAGCATGCGCGCGAAAATCATGCGTTCAATCAGCAGCGCTTATTTACAACGTATGAACGTGGCCAAAGTCGATGTGCGAAAGATTCGTCGTCTGTGGAATTTTCTCGGCGGAATGATGATTACGGCGTTCGGAGTGAAGATTGCGCGTGATGAAATCAATGGCCTGTACGCTGAATGGCTAACGCCAAAAGACAGGATGGATGGCAAATTGCTGCTCTATCTCCATGGCGGCGCTTACGTAATAGGTGGCTGCGATATGTATCGGCAAATGGTCAGCCACATGGCGCGCGCTGGCCGAATTCAGGCCTTACTACCTGAATACCGGTTATCACCGGAACACAAGTACCCGGCGGCGATTGACGATGCAGTGGGTATTTATCGCACCTTACTGCAACAAGGCATCAAGCCAGAGAGCATAGTATTCGCCGGCGACTCAGCGGGCGGTGGTCTGGCCGTCGCAACGCTACTCGCTCTACGCGATGCGGGTGATCCGCTACCTGCTGCCGCCGTATTGCTATCGCCATTTCTCGACGTAAGCGGGAGTGGTGAGTCGATGCAAAGCCGCGCCATGCAGGATCCGTGGTTTCATGCTGAGGATATTTCGACGATCGCTGACTATTATTGTGCAGCAGAGCAGCGCCGTGAGCCGCTCGTTTCACCTGTTTTCGCTGACGTTGGCGGTTTGCCGCCATTGTATATTCAGGTCGGCGATGACGAGATATTGTTGAGCGACTCAGAACGTATCGCGCAAAAAATCGAAGTCGCTGGTGGCGAAGTTGAACTCGAGGTATGGCCCGAGATGTGGCATGTCTTCCAGATGTTCATTGGCAAAATGCCGGAGAGCGGGCGTGCCATAAGGAAAATAGGCGATTATGTCCGGGGCCGGTTCGCCTAGAATCCTGACTGCTTTTGCGAGTCGTCGTACATCTTTGTCAGGAACGAACGAATTGCGGGCTCCGCTTCTTCCTTCGTCATGAGTTTCTGATTTCCAAGCACGTCCGCCATATCCTCAATCGTACGCTTGCCGTCGATCAGGGACATCATGAAAGAGTATATTTGCGTCGTCATCGCCTGGGTACGAAACGAAGGCGTCAACGGCACCGGTTCTTTGCCGGTCACGATCCAATCGGGGAGAGCTCTGTGACGCTCTGGTTGCTGCGCATCGCGTTCCTTGTATGCAGAAAATGAAAACACCTTTTCGTTGCGACCATGCCGACTGGCCGGCGAGCACATGTACGGAATCGTCGCCTGGGATACGTATGGATCGGAGAAACCCTTCTCGGCAATAACGGCCTTGGCTTCCTCGGGGCTGTAGCGGCGCGCGCGTTCGGGTGTAGAGAACGCCAGAGAGCCGAAATTTACCCAGCGGCCGTTTTGCTTCAACAGAGCATTGATGCGCGCCGCGAGCACAGGCAGGTCTTCAGCAATAATGTCAATTAGCCAGGGGGTGACGACCGTATCGAAAGACTGATCCGTGAACGGCGGGCGCAACGCATCGCCGCACACCAGGTGAAAGTCTTTGCCCGCAACGTCTGGCGCGGACAGGGTGCGCAGGACCGCATCGTCTTTGAGTGCAAGCGGTGCGATTGGAAATTCGTACATCTTTAGCTGCTCACCCGTGACCATCGCACGTGCGACCAGCATGAGCAACGGATTGAAATCCATTGCAATCGTGGTGACGCATTCGAAATTCATGTGAATGTCGTAGGCGAGACGTCCGGCACCTGAGCCAAGCACCAGGACATTGCCGAGTTCGGCGCGATTGTGCAGCACTGAGCGTATTTGCTTCAGCGAAGCTTTGTTCTCCTCGTCGCCCCATGCCCAATCCCTATGTATGTTCGCATAGTAGGTATTGAGTCCCTGGTCGACTGGCAGGCGGGTGCGCATCGCGAGGTAGGTTTCGTAATCGCCATGCAAGGACTGCACGTCAACGGGCCGCAATAGTTCTTGCAGCGATCTTTTGTGAGCGCTTATGGCTTTCTTGTAGCGCTCTACCCGGCGCCTTGTTAACGAGTGAAGTTCTTTGATCTTGAGCTCGTTTTCCAGCGCCGTGACCTCATGACTCAGCTGTTGCAGCCAGAATTGCAGGCGACCGCGCCAATCGCCGAGCGTCGCTTGCGGTTCCGCAAACATCCACGGCATGCCTTCGAGTGACGGAAAGTCTATTTCGCACGCGAGGCAGTGGAGCACATCGTCGTTTTGTTTGAGTGGCGTCTTGTCGCAGCGCGGGCAGGCGAGCAGGTCAATGAGGTCGGTCATGGATGCCGATTATGCACCACTGTCCCGATTGGGGTAATACGAATATTTCTAGACAGGGTTGGCAATAATGCCGTTGACGATCGGCGTGAACGCGGTAAGGCGATCCTGCAATGTTGAATTACCGAGGCCATGGTTCTGGAACAAGCTGCTGAATTGTCCTTGCTCACCGTGCAATGCCATGTAGTTCAGCAGCACGGTGTTCACGAGCAAGTTGACGTTATTTGCTGCCGGTGTCGCGGCACGCTCAACCGAGCCGCCGGAACTCATGTAACCGATTTGCTGGTGCAGCGCCTGTTCGGCGGCATTCGCACCGATGAGTACCGGTCTTCGTGTCGGGTTATAAACGAGGAAGAAGGCTGCGGCTGTAGACGAGTTGTCGCTCACCCACTCGCCTTTGCCGCGACCTTGTGCCGTGTTGTCGATGACGCCATTTGAAGACACCGAACCGTCACTGAAGACGTACATCATCAATGGCACTCCTTTGCGCGCGGCATACTCAAGGCAGGCACCCATGCAACGCCCGGCACGCTCGTCCTTGACCTCACCTTCGGCGCGGCGGCCGCCGTGATAGTCGTAACCGCCCATCTCTATACAACCAGCGCCGGCGAAACCGTTGATAACCAGCTTCATAATAGCGGCTGTCTTCTGAAATTCCCGTGCGTCTCGATCTCCGGCATTGAATTCCGCATCCGTGAAAATGCCTGTGCCCGGCAAACCCGGTTGGTCCACGATCTCGGAGTCCAGTGCGGGATCGATCGGTACACCGCCAAAGCGATCCGCGATATCAGCCGCTTTCAGGTAGCCGCACCTGACCATCTGCTTTATCACGGCATCACGCGAAATCAGTGTGTTGACGTTGTTCATTTTCTGGTCGCTGAGTCGGTAGATTGACTCCATGACTGCCGTCGCGTCGTCTTTCGACAGAATGCCAACCAGGTTGCCGGTATTGACGAGGTTTACAACGTCGCTCGGACGATCAACCTTGGTTGGGCGCAGCTCGGGGTCATAAAGCGCAGCAGGTAGCATCGAGTTGCCGCCAGAATCCGTATTCTCGGACCCGGCGAGCGTCAGGATGGAGCCATCCGCACCCGCACGTGCGATGCCGTACATCGGATTGTGCGGGTTGTTGCCGGTGTCGTTATCGGAGCGCGCCGGAATGACCGCGCCATTTATGTTCGCTTCGCGGCCTGGCGACAGGCTTGCCATCATGCCGCGACGGAACGCGCTGTCGAGGTGGAAACCAAGTCCAAAGTCGAAGTTTGCGAAGGGCTGCCCCGAAACAGGGTCGTTCAGTCCTGGCACCATGTCGCCGGGCAGGCCCATCTTGCTGTAGCCTGCCGTGGTCAGGAAGTCACTCTGGCCACCAGCCTGACCAACAAGAACGTTTGAATTAGCGATGTTTGCGCCGCCCGCCAGATCAAAGCAGATGAACGGGATCTTGCCGGCGCCGTCTGTCGCGATCTGGCACGGGTTTAGTAATAGATTGTCGAGATCAGTCGACAGGGCTGCCAAAGCTTCGCGCGGGTTTGAGAACAGGCTCAATACGCCGCCTCCTACAGTATACGCAGTGCCTGTAATGAAACCCTGGGCTACGAACTCACGTCGCGTGACAGGACGCGGATGATCTCCATGACGTTGCGGCGCATCCCATCGCCGTGCATTTCGTTTCTTGCTCATGTTGAGAATTCCCTAATTTGTCCTGTCATTACTGCATCAGTGTGGCTGCACTTCCGAGCACGGCGGCACAGACGCCCTTGGCAATAGCCCGTGTGTCGCTTGGACCCGCAAGCAGTCGATCAATGAGATTGTCGGGGCGGTCAACGCCCGGACCTGTCTGGAACGAAGCCAGCTCCTCGTAGACAAGCGTGTAATTCGGCTGCGTCAGAATTTGCGGACCGGTTGGCGTCTGGCCGACAGCCCGCGCGATCAGTGGGTCAACAAAATTGTTGCGGTTGGCAGCACTGAACGCGGTAGAAGCTGCGACATCGAAGTTAAACGCGGGCCAGTATGCAGCGGCGTCCGGGTTTGGGTTCGCGGCCGTGCCGATCGCCGCGTCGCAGTACTGTATTGCGAGTTGCGCGATAGCAACCTGGTGCGCAGACAGGAACGTATTCACGTCTTCGACAGCCGGCAACGACTGCCTGAGTTCCTGGAACGTCATATCGACGGCCGGAGTGTTCGGATCAACACCGGTCACTGCGGTGTACGTCGCGCTAATCTCGTCGAATGTGCGCAAGCCAACGTGCGATGCGGGGTCCAGGTCGGTCGGCGTGATCACGAGCATCGGGTCTTCCGGTCGATCGTAGGTGAAACTCGCCAGCTCGTCGAAAGTCAGGAAAAACTGGTCGTCTTGCGGTCCTTTCTCGAGCGGAATGACAGCGCCAAGTACGGACAGCGGTTGGCCGAATTCCTCGAACAGCGCCGCGCTCAGCGTATCGTCCATGTTCGCGTAGGATTGTCCAACCGGGACTTCCTGGCCGTTCATGGCAAGATGCAAGCCCTTTATCACGATGCCCTCGGGCGTTGATCCATCCAGCGTTATGAATGACGGCGTTTCGAACAGATAGGCATACGAGTCGAACTGCTGCGCCACAAACAGGATGTACGACGAGTCAGGCGCGGCTGAGATGCGCTCGGAAATATCGAACAGCATGTAGAATTTTTCGCCGACGCCAGCGTCGTAGTTCTGCACAATCTGTGCCTGAGTCAAAGCGCGACGGTGAACTGCTGCGAGGCGGAACGTTCCCTCCCAGACGCCGTCGGTCGATGCTTCGTTGCCGAGAACCATGGCAAATGTATCCTGCCAATCGACCAATGTACCGCCGGGAACCGGATCGGCATTGGTGACCAGCGCACCGTTAACGTAAATACTGCGGCCGTTAATCGGGTCATACGTCGCCACGACGTGTTGCAGCGTTGCTTGCAATACTTCGTCCATTGCCGGCGTCGAAAGGGCCGGATCGCCATTCAGGCTGGTCTCGGTAGTCCGCAGCTGGAAGTCATAATTATAAAGTGTCTGTTGCAACGTAAAGTTGCGCGTCGTGGCTCCCGCCGAGTAACTGAGAATTCGCGACATTTCCTGCGTGACATTGGCAGGTATCACCCAGGCCTCGATCGAAAATTCACCCGAATCCTGGATGACGTCGAACAACTTCTTGCTTGCGGTCGTAGAGCCCTGTGCCTTGCCCGGGCCTTGCGCCATATCGGTACCGATGGTTATTCCCCAGCCGCCGAACCAGGTGACATCGCCTGAGAAGTTCAGATCGATCGCGGGGTCGTCGCCACTCGTGTCATAGGCGATGAAACCGTTGCCTGTCTTGAACTCCCACAGGGCGATTTGTGCATCTTCATAGCGGTTGCCGCCAGCGGCGAGCGTACCGTCAACGAGACGCAGCGCCTTACTCGTGACAAGAGCCGGGTCCACGGTTGTCGCACTGATGCCGTTTGCGAAGGCCGTGATCGCTGCGAGCATTTGCGCTGCAGATGTCGTGCAGTTGCCGCCGTCCCAACAGTTATGTGATTCCCCGACAGGTGCCGGGCTGACCTTGATTACGAAACGCGAGTCAGCGGGCGTATCGAGGTTGATCTTCGACTTCGCCGCCGCGTAGGCGACGTCAATGTCCGGATCTGAGAAATAGGGTTGTTGGGCGCTCGGAGCTTCGGAGCTATGACAGCTGGCGCAGTATGGCACCAGAATCGGCGTATGAATCAGTTGCTCGAATGCCGTCGTATCGGTTGGGAAGTTCCTGCTGTCAGCCGGGTCCGTTGATACCGGTGGCGTCAGGATGATCTGCCGCCCACCGCCTGCGGCCGCGCCGACCCAATTCTCGATCCAGGTCGTCAGGATCGTGCCACAGACACCGGGGTCTGCTACCCAGCAGTTGTGCCCAAGAGGCAACTGGCCGACTTTCTCAACAATGCGCGACATCGATGGTTGCGCCTGGTCGACAACGGTAGTCGCGGCGTCGTAGGCCATATTGACGTCGTCATTACGAACAAACATTGGTACTTGTCCCACCGTCTCGTTGTGGCAATTGCCGCAGCGGTCCGTCGTTCTTGCCTTGCTCCAAAACTCCTGCTGGAACTTGAGCACATCGCTATCGCGGGGCGCTGGGCCGGTATAAGTCGTGCCACCGCCGCCTGGATTCTGAGATTGGGGGTTATTAGTAGTCTCTGCACCACCGCCGCACGCCGTGAGAGCTATGCTCATGAACATTGCTAACGCGCCAGCGCGCAGCGAGCGGAATTTCTGCGCCTGGGTAGCAATTTCAAATGCCCTGGTCATTGTCATGTCTCCCTACAGGCCCATGCAGTAAACGGCGGTATCCGCAAAAACCTGCTTCATTCTGTAGCCGGTACCGCGGAATGTAGAGACGATTTCATCAACCTTGATGCGATCAGGAGCATCCTCCGGGCTGCGCAGGCAAACCGTGCGGAAAACTTTTTTGACCTGGCATGCTGCGAATGCCTGGCTGTTCGCCAATTCCTGGCCGAGTGACTTGGCGCCCTGACCGCTGCCGGTCAGCAAGACATCGAAACCAAGGTACGAATTCTGACCCTTGCGCCAGTAATTATCCCAGCTGTCGTCTGGTGTCCTGAAGCCTTGCGGGAAATTCAGATCGTTGTTGAAATACTTAGGCTGTACGTTGCCGGGTGTGTACTCCAATGCGCCGGACGCTTCGTCGTAGTTGTAATACGCGAAAGCCTGCGTCATCGGGTCCATGCCCGTGTGGCAGCCGATACAGCTATTCAGGAACAGCCGGCTGTCGCCACCCGGGCTGCGACTTACGTCCTGACGGACTCTGTCAGGCGTGACTCTGGGATCGCGCAACTGCTCCATGTCGTTGCAAAGGTGGTTGAGCAATGTGAAGCGGAACATCGCGCGATTCGTGCCGGCGATGAAGAATGCTTCTGACGCAGCTCGCGACGTAATCACGCCAGCTGTCGCTGTCGAGGGAATGCCGTTGATAGAAGACTGCTGCGCGAATTGGAGTTCATCACGCAGGTTGATGTGGTTCGCCTCAAGTTGCTCGTAGTGATCGTTATTGTTTGCTGACGGAGCAGCAGGGACGACGCCGGCGCGGCCAATGTAAGTGATGTCGTCTGTAAGCAATGTGTTAAATGGCAGGTCATCGCGAATCATCCCGATGACCGTAGCGATGTAATCATTGAGTGGTACAAAAATCGAGCGGTCACGATTTGTCCAGGGCGCGGCGAAATTCTTCAACGTCACGTTGTAGAAATTCTCGTTGTCCATCGCGATGTCAGCTGCGGTATTCACATTACCAGGGAGTGCCGGATTGATCGCGTCTTCCATTTGTTGCAAGACGATATTGGTCGGCGGTACGCCGGCGAGACGATCATGCATTTGTTTGGCTTGCTCGCGATATCCTGCGTTTGCAGGCAACACGAACATTGCGCTAAGCAGCACGGCAAGAACAACGTGCAGCGAGTAGTCGCAACGGCCTTCCCTGCGTTCTGTCCAAATCCTTTTGTCCATATTGTTTTTGCTCACGAGTCTTTATTTGTACAAAGCGTGGCCGACTAATTCTGCCAAACTAAAAGTTGAATCACCGTTAAAGCCTTCACAGTCCTTGCATCACACGCTGACGCTGCGCGCGACAAAATTGATTCATACGCCTTAGATACTGCAAGTGCTGTGCCAGCCTGGGGATAGCCCCGAGTAACGTCGATAAACCGTTTATTAATCAGATACTTGAACGTGCCCACGGGCGGAGGCATGAATGGTGATATGACAAGCAACTGTCGGTGGTTGCATACAGGAATTATGACCGGATGACATAAGCTACTGAATGTGAAGCAAAGCGCAACTGTCGCTAAACAGAGACAGGGCTGACACAAAGTGAAACAGTCAAACAACAAACAATTCGGTGTCGTACTTTTGAGACATTACATCGTCCCCGCAGCCTCTCCTATACTTTGTGATCGCGTTAACGGATGTCCGCCGTTGTGCAGCGTACCCTCCTACAGGATGACCGAGGTGAAAGCAATGCTCAGGCTACCGCGACAATCCAAAAATGGATTTACCGAGAAAGTGACCAGGATGGTCGCGTTGTCGATGGTGTCCATCTTGCTTGCCGCTTGTGGTGGCAGCGGCGACGGCGTCAGTATTGGAACAGGTCAGGATCCTGATCCGGTCATTATTGATTTTCCAATTGCGTACATAAAAGCGCCGCTGCCGACAGATGCAAACGGTGTATTCCAGCAGCAGGATCTGCGTGAGCAGATTACGTTCGACTTCGGCGCAGATCTTTATTTTCGTGATCGTGCATCGCCGAGTGCTGCGGCAATGAATATTACGGAAAGCGTCTCGCAGGGTCTCGCTGCGATTCGTGGCGTCGAAATGGACTACGACGGTAGCCGCATCCTGTTCGCCATGCGTGTACCTTTCGATCCGGATCTGGCCGAAGAAGATTTGCCGACCTGGAATATCTGGCAATACACATTTGCGACCGATACGTTAATTCGTGTCATTCCAACGGATCTCACAGCAGAAATCGGCCACGACATCATGCCGAAGTTTCTGCCCGATGGTCGCATTATTTTTTCCTCGACACGCCAGACACGATCACAGGCCTTGTTGCTTGACGAGGGCAAGGGCGCCTTTCCCGGAATCGATGAGGATCGGAACGAATTCGCGTTTAACCTGCACATAATGAACGACGATGGTTCGGGCATTGAGCAGGTTTCGATTAATCAGAGTCACGATCTCGACGCGTCCGTACTTGCGAACGGTCAAATCGTGTTCAGTCGCTGGGACCACAATGCCGTGAATGACAGCGTCAATCTTTATCGCATGAATCCCGATGGCTCTGGCCTGGAGTTACTGTACGGACAACAAAGCCACGATACTGGTGCAAGCGGCGAGACTATTCAATTTATGCAGCCGCGGCAGGTGGAAGACGGGCGTGTCATGGTGGTCGCTCGACCCTTTACGGATACCGAAGGCGGTGGTGAGCTTGTGCTCATAGACACACCTCAATATCTGGAGAACACACAGCCAACCCGGGACAACATTGGCGTGCTGACCGGTCCCGCGCAGGAAGATGCAACGATCAACGATGTAACGACAGTACCGGGTGAACCATCGCCGGGCGGCCGTTACTTTTCGGCGTACCCGATTCAGGATGGTACTACGCGCCTGATAGTAAGCTGGACCCAGTGTCGCCTGACCGAAATCCTTGCTGATGATGGCGATCCGGCCACGGTCGATGAGGCAATTGTTGCGTGTACCGCAGATCGACTCGCAAATGTACTCATCATTGATCCGAACAATCCTGTTACGCCGGTTTTGGGCGATTTCCTGGTTGCGCCGCCGCTGTACGGAGTGTGGATATACGATCCTCGTGACGACACACAACTACCGATAGTCGTGGGCGAAGAGGGCTTCATGTTTACTGAAGTCGTTGCGGCTGATCCGCGGCCGATACCGCCGGTTATCCTGGATGGCTCCAACGATTACACGTTTGATGTCACCCTTGCCGGCGCGGGCGAAGCTGTCCTTAACATTCGCAACGTTTATGACTTTGACGGCGCATTCCCTCCGGGCCTCGACCCTGCGGTACTCTCCGATCCTGTGCAAACGCTTGCAACAGACAGGCCTGCGCGTTTCCTGCGCATTGAAAAAGCGGTATCGATACCCGACCCGAATCTTCGCGACATCGACAACACGGCATTCGGCGTCAGCACACAGCAAGGAATGAGGGAGATTGTAGGCTACGCGATGATCGAGCCCGATGGTTCGGTAATGGCAAGAGTACCGGCGAATGCTGCACTTATGGTCAGCGTGCTCGATGAGAATGGACGCAGAATTACGCAGCGCCATCAGAACTGGATTTCGCTAGGCGCGGGTCAAGAGCTCACCTGTAATGGCTGCCACGACGCCAATAGTGGCGTATCGCACGGCCGCCGCAACGCGTTCGACACTGCCTATCCAGGTGCGCCCGCATCAATTGTCAGTTTCCCGTTCCCGAACACGGATCCGCAGTGGATCGTCGCCGAGTTTGGCGAGACCATGGCTGAGGTGCGTGCCCGAACGACGTGTGCCAACGATGGTTGTTCGTCCCTTGAGCCATCCATGAACGTCATCTATCGCGATATCTGGACAGCGGACCCTCTTATCGCCGCCAACAATGCAGACATCGACTTTTTGTATACCGATCTAACGACAACCTCTCCGACATCGCTCGCTTGCCAGCAGGACTGGCAATGGAATTGCCGCAGCGTGATCAACTATGAGTCCATCATTCATCCATTGTGGAGTCAGCCACGCCTCGTATTCGATGCCGCGGGTGACCCGGTTCTCGATGGCAACGGCGTACAGTTAAATGACAATTGTCTGAATTGCCATACACCTTCTGATCCGAACAATAATGGCGCGGTTCGGGTTCCTGCAGGTCAGCTCGAATTGCAGGATGGGTTGTCGATTGATGAACCTGATCACTTTCACGCCTATCGCGAGCTGTTAGTTACTGATAATCTTCAGGTTGTACTGAACAATGAGCTGGTTGATGCAAGTCCGGTTATTACGATTTCATCTCCGGCAAGAATTGCGGGCGCAAGAGCATCGAGCGATTTCTTTGACCGATTTGACGATCCTCAGGATCTACACTTCAACATTTTATCCCAAGCGGAGCGACGCCTCATTGCGGAATGGTTGGATATCGGAGCCCAGTATTACAATAATCCCTTCGACGCGCCGGCTAACTAATTTCGTTCTGATCGCGTGTCTGGTCGCCGTCGTACTGCAGATTTTTATCACTACGTCGGCCCACGCCGCCGACGAGCTGCGTTCAGTTACAGTTGCAGATCCGTTCCTCGAATTGCGCACAGGGCCGGGCCGCGGTTACCCGATTTTTCATGTGGTCGATCGCGGCGAGACCGTGGATATCATCATGCAACGCACGGAGTGGTACCGGGTACGTGCAGCCAACGGCAAGGAGGGCTGGGTAGACCGCGCACAAATGGAATTGACCTTACAACCTGGCGGAGATCCGGTCAGTTTCAAAAGACCCGGAGTGAAGGAATTTGCGAATGCCAAATGGGAGGTCGGGCTACTGAGCGGCGATTTTGGTGGCGCCAACATCATATCGCTGTATGGCGGCTATTCGTTGAACCCGAATGTGTCATTTGAAGTATGGGGTTCACAGATTTTGGGTAACTTCTCGAATGGTTGGATGGGCAGTGTTAATGTCGTTCACGAAACCTGGCCAGAGTGGCGTGTTTCGCCGTTTTTTACACTGGGGGCTGGTGTAATTCACACCGAGCCGAAGTCGACGATTATTCTGGGTCAGGACCGAACGGACCAGATTGGTCACGTTGGTGTCGGTGTTCGGATTTATGCGGCACGACGTTTTTTGTTGCGGGCTGAATACAAGAGCTACGTGGTTTTCACGAGCCGTGATGAGAATGAGGAAGTAGAGGAATGGAAAGTCGGTTTCGCGTTCTTTTTCTGATCGTTGCCACAGTCAGTCTGCCAGGCTGTGCGGCGATGAATAACCTGTTCGGCGGGGGCAGCGAAGACGCGCCGCCGCCAACGGCGGAGTCGCCGGGCCAGGTCATTGATCCGGAAGTCGAGCGCCGTGAGATCAAGGAGCCCGCGATCGATCGCGAGGACTTCGAAATTGGCGCGTTCGTTGGCATCATGAGTGTCGAGGACTTCGGCACTAACGTCGTTTACGGTGCGCGGCTCGCTTACCACATCACCGAAGGATTTTTTGTTGAAGGTACAGTGGGTCAGACCGACGCCGGGTTGACCAGTTTTGAGGTTCTCTCCGGCGGGGCACGATTGATTACCGACAGCGAACGCACGTTCACCTATTACAACCTGAATCTCGGCTACAACATCCTGCCGGGCGAAGTGTTCATCGGTGAGGGGCGCGCATATAACACAAACTTATATCTGGTCGCCGGGTTGGGCTCGACACGCTTTGCCGGCGATGACCGGTTTACAGTGAATGTCGGCGCAGGATTCCGATTTCTGCTGACCGACTCAATCGCGTTGCATATCGACTTCCGTGATCACCTGTTCGATATCGACCTCCTCGGTGAAGAAAAGACCGTTCATAATCTGGAGGGGCACCTCGGGTTCACGGTGTTCTTTTAAAATATGGACAAGAGGAAAGAGAATATGAGGCTCCTGGCAATTGCACGAATCATACTGCCGTTGCTGTTGATGGCAGGTTTGTCTGGCTGCAGCGGAATTGAGCCCTGGGTAAAGCCTTACGAGCGTGACAGGCTCGCGGACCCGATCATGGCGCTCGATGGCGATCCGGTTTCCAGTGCGTACATGCAGCACGTTTATGAATCACGCGAAGGTGCTCGCGGAGGCGAGGGCGCGGTTGGAGGCGGTTGCGGCTGCAACTAGCGATGACGATGATGTTGCGACGCGTCTCCCTGACTACATTCCTGCTAACAATGTTTGGCAACGCGTTCGCGGGCGTGTTGCCTGAGGATCGTGCCGACATCCTGTATCACCTGTACGACGGCGGCGGAGTGGAAATTGATGGCCCGTCGATACTGGTGCGCAAGAAAGCGGGCGAGAACCTGTCGTTCGTCGGCAATTACTACGTCGACATGGTTAGCTCGGCCTCCATCGACGTCATCACAACAGCAAGTCCGTATACGGAAGAACGCAAACAATGGTCACTGGGAATAGATTACCTGCGCGGTAATACGACCATGCGTGTTGGTTACACGAGCAGTCATGAATCCGACTACGATGCAGAGACCATCAGTTTTTCGGTTAGTCAGGACATGTTTGGCGACATGACGACGTTGACGCTCAGCTACGCGCTCGCCGACGACCAGGTTGGAAGGTCTGACGATCCCACGTTCGAACGCGATCTCGATCGGCAAATCTACGGCATAGGACTAACGCAGATTCTTACCAAGAATCTGATCTCGACATTAAATTTTGAAACGATTACCGACGAGGGATTCATGAACAATCCCT
>CAZVLT010000013.1:0-17441 GCA_964628105.1 uncultured Woeseiaceae bacterium
GCCCTACCCGCCCGCCCCGCCAAAAGTAGCGCCGGTAACACCCGGCCCAGCCCCTTTAACAACGCCAACGCCACGAAAGGGGCCACCCAAACCCCCCGCATTAACCTGGGGGGGTTTCCCTAGCCCCTCAGCCCCCAAACCACCACCACCAAAAAACCCCCCCCCCTGATTGTAACCCGCCAACAAGCGCCCGTGTTGTAAATCTGTTTGATGACCAGGCCGGGCCGCCGCACGATCAAGGTAGGCGAATGCCTTAACAGACGGATGAAAAACAGCTGGAATGCACCGAACGTGCGTACAAACTCAAAGGCGGTTCCGTATAAATCTCGAAACAGCGCCCTCATTCGGAATCACGGCCTAACAATTGTTCCGCGTAATCTGGCGCATCAAAATGAAATGCGACCGGACCATCCGCCATGCCGTGCATGAATTGCTGCACCAGTTTTGATTTTGTTGTGCGCAACTCGTCCGGGCTGCCCGATGCCGCGACTTTGCCACCGGAGATCAGGTAACTGCAATCGGCGACCGTCGATACTTCAGCGACATCATGGCTCACAACAATGCTCGTAATTCCCAGCGCATCATTCATTCGCCGCACGAGTCGAACGATGACACCCATCGAAATTGGATCCAGACCGACGAAAGGCTCGTCGTATATCAGGATATCCGGATCCATGACCATCGCGCGTGCCAGTGCAACGCGGCGCGCCATACCGCCGGACAGCTCTGCCGGCGCCATGTCCGCGGCACCGCGCAACCCTACAGCGTGCAATTTGGTCAACACGACATGACGTATGAGGCGATTCGTTAGTTTCGTATGCTCGCGCAGAGGAAATGCCACGTTCTCGAAAACGTTCAGGTCGGTGAGCAGCGCGCCGTTCTGGAACAGCATGCCAAAGCGCTGCCGTAGCTGATACAACTCCGTGAGGTTCAACGACGCAATATCAACGCCGTCAACAAAGATCACGCCGTGATGTGGAATCAGTTGACGCGTGATCAATCGCAATAGCGTGGTCTTACCCGTACCACTGGGCCCCATAATCGCGGTCACCTGACCGCGTTTGATGGTTAAATTAAGGTCTTCAAATATCACGCGTGCACCGCGTGAGTATTTCAGCTCGCGTATCTCTATCAGATTTTCTGATTTGCTAGTCACAACCGTGCCGTTTTATTACGCGGTTTCAGATTCCATAGCGGTGTCGAATTTTCCGGCGTGCGCAAGACTATTGAATTTCGCACGTTTGAAGAGTGCTGTCTGCCCTGCTCCGAAATTAGCTTCCTCACCTTGCCAGGCATCCAGCGCTGGCGCCTGCAATGCCCGGCCGTAAGAGAAAGACAGTTCCCAGGGAAGGTCACCCGATTTATTCATGATATCGAGATGCTCAGTTGCCTCTTCCGCGGTCTGGCCGCCCGAGAGGAATGCGATACCGGGTATAGCCGCCGGAACATGCGCTTTCAGGCACCGTAGCGTCGCTTCAGCAACCTCGGCAGGACCCGCCCGGCCTGCTGCATCGCTGCCGGAGATGACCATGTTGGGTTTCAGGACAGCTCCTTCCAATGCAACCTTGTGTTCGGCAAGTGCCGCGAACAATGCATCGAGCGCGGCATTGGTTACCTCTTCGCAACGCTCGATGCTGTGGTCACCGTCCATCAGAACCTCAGGTTCAACGATCGGCACGATATTCGCCTCCTGGCAAAGTGCGGCGTAGCGAGCCAAAGCACGCGCGTTCGCATGCATGCAGAAATCCGTCGGAATATCCTCGCCAATATTGATAACGGCACGCCATTTTGCGAAACGCGCGCCGAGTTCATAATATTCTGTAAGACGATCACGCAGGCCATCCAGCCCTTCCGTGACCGTTTCACCCGGGAAACCAGCCAAAGGCTTGGCACCAGTGTCAACCTTGATACCCGGAATCATGCCGAGATCAGCAAGGAATTTCGCAAATGGCACACCATCCGATGTCGATTGGCGCAACGTCTCATCAAACAGGATCACTCCGCCGATGTAATCGGCGACACCTGCCGTCGTGAACAACATCTCGCGATAGCGCTGGCGAGTCGCTTCTGTTGATTCAGTGTTGATCGAAGCGAAACGCTTGCCGATCGTCGGCGTACTCTCGTCTGCGGCGAGGATGCCCTTGCCATTGCCAACCATCGCTTTGGCGACGGAGTTCAGCTCGTTGACGTTCATGCGGGTGTTCTCCAGCGTAATCGACGGCGTAGCATAGCAAAATCACCACTCGCTTATGTACGAAATCCGCCAGCGGTATAGCCTCCGAGGCTAAATAGGACTAAAATAGTCCTTTATTCACGCGCACCGGGAGCTGACCTTGCTGAGAATCACCAGACTCACCGATTACGGGACCGTTGTGCTCGCCCACCTGGCGGCGCATGACGGCTCCGTGTGCAGCGCAGCAGACGTTGCGACGACCACGGGTTTGGCACTTCCGACCGTTAGCAAGCTGCTGAAATCGCTGGCTCGATCCGGTCTTGCCATCTCCACACGCGGCGCAAACGGCGGCTACAGGCTGTCTCGCAGTCCGCATGAGATCAGCGCAGCCGATGTCATTGATGCGCTCGAAGGTCCGGTCGCAATTACCGAGTGCAGCGGCAGCGACAGCCACTGTGAGCACGAAAGCGTGTGCAGCGTAGGCGGTGCCTGGCAACGTATCAACATCGCGATGCGGCGCGCGCTTGACGACATAAGCCTCAGCGACTTGCTTCGCGGCAACCGCCCGGTGCCTCGCTTTCGCTTCGCCGGTATGCCGATCACCGTTGAAAATGCATGTAACTCCAGGAAAGACTGAAGCAATGGCCTCTAAAAACATGGAAAGCCTCGTCAACCGACGCTATGAACACGGCTTCGTGACCGACATCGAAACCGAAAGTTTTCCGCCCGGTCTGGATGAGAACGTCGTGCGCGCAATTTCGGCGCGCAAGAACGAGCCGGAATTCATGCTCGAGTGGCGATTGCAGGCGTATCGACAGTGGCTGGAGATGCGGGTACCTGTCTGGGCGCACGTGCACTACCCGAAAATCGAGTTCAACGAAATCTCCTATTTCGCGGCTCCGAAGTCGGATGCGGACGGCCCGCAGAGCCTTGACGAGGTGGATCCGAAACTCCTTGAGACTTACGAAAAACTCGGTATACCGCTGCACGAACGGGCGCGGCTGGCGGGCGTCGCCGTTGACGCCGTTTTCGACAGCGTTTCTGTCGCCACGACATTCAAAGAAAAATTGTCCGAGGCCGGCGTGATTTTCTGCCCGTTCTCGGAAGCCGTACGGGAGCACCCGGCGCTGGTGCAGAAGTATCTCGGCAGTGTTGTACCGCGTCGCGATAATTTCTATGCCGCGTTGAATTCAGCCGTGTTCAGTGACGGTTCGTTCGTTTACATACCCAAAGGCGTGCGCTGCCCGATGGAGCTGTCGACGTATTTTCGCATCAATGCCGCAAATACCGGGCAATTCGAACGCACGCTGATCATCGCCGAAGAAGGCAGTCACGTCAGCTATCTCGAAGGCTGCACAGCACCCATGCGCGACGAAAACCAGCTGCACGCCGCCGTCGTAGAACTGGTGGCGCTCAAGGATGCGGAAATAAAGTATTCGACCGTTCAGAACTGGTATCCGGGCGACGAGAACGGCGTCGGCGGTATCTACAACTTCGTCACCAAGCGCGGCGACTGCCGCGGCGCGAATTCAAAGATATCGTGGACTCAGGTCGAAACAGGATCTGCAATAACCTGGAAATACCCAAGTTGTATTCTGCGCGGCGCAAATTCGGTCGGCGAATTCTACTCAGTCGCTGTTGTAAACAACATGCAGCAGGCGGATACGGGCACCAAGATGATCCATATCGGTGCGAACACACGCAGCACGATCGTGTCGAAAGGCATTTCCGCCGGGAAAGCGCAGAATGTCTACCGCGGCCTGGTGCGAATCATGCCGCAGGCACACGGCGCTCGAAATCACACCCAGTGCGATTCACTGCTCATCGGCAAACAATGCGGCGCGCATACGTTTCCATACATGGAAATCAAGAACCCGTCGGCCAAGGTCGAACACGAAGCGACAACTTCAAAGATTTCCGCCGATCAGTTGTTCTACTGTCGGCAACGCGGCCTCTCGGAAGAGGATTCCGTCAACATGATCGTCAATGGCTTCTGCAAGGATGTCTTTAAGGAATTACCGATGGAGTTCGCTGTTGAAGCTCAGGCTTTGCTGAACGTCAGCCTTGAAGGCGCGATCGGTTAATTTATCACCCGGAAATAGAAATGCTTGAAATCAAGAACCTGAAAACCCGTATCGGTGATACCGAGATTCTTCGCGGACTAACGCTGTCGGCGGAAGCAGGCGAAGTGCACGCCATCATGGGACCGAACGGCTCCGGCAAGAGCACACTCGCACTGGTCATCGCGGGACACGACGACTACATCGTGACCGATGGTACTGTGACCTATAAAGGACAGAACTTGCTGGACCTCGAACCCGAGGAGCGTGCCCGTGAGGGGGTTTTCCTGGGCTTCCAGTACCCCGTCGAAATACCGGGCGTGAACAATGCGTATCTGTTGAAAGCAGCAGTAAATGCCCGGCGCCGGCACAACGGCCTCGATGAAGTCGACGCGTTTGAATTCCTCAAGCTTGCCCGCGAGAAGATGACCGCATTGGGCATGGACCCCAAGCTTCTGAATCGCGGCGTCAATGAAGGCTTCTCCGGTGGCGAGAAAAAACGCAATGAAGTCCTGCAGATGACAATGCTCGAGCCCAGCCTGGCCATTCTCGATGAAACCGATTCCGGACTCGACATCGACGCGCTCAAGGCGGTCGCCAAGGGCATTAACACGTTACGCAGCCCGGAACGGGCGATTGTTCTCATCACGCATTATCAGCGCCTGCTCGATTATGTCGAGCCTGATTTCGTGCACGTGCTGTCGGAAGGAAAAATCGTGCGCTCCGGTGACAAGACGCTGGCGCTGGAGCTGGAAGACAAGGGTTACGACTGGGTTCGTGAGGCCGTGAACGCATGAAGCAGCAGTTTCTTTCTATTGAGGGAGTCAGGGACGCCGTCCGGCAAATGCCTGAGGACGCGCTGACCCCTGTTCGCGAGGCCGCGCTGGCGCATCTTGACGAGCATGGCTTGCCGACGGTGCGGGATGAAGACTGGAAATACACTGACCTCGGCCCCGCCATCGACATCAGCAATCGCTGGTTAGCGGCCGGGGCCCGCTTGGCAACGGATAAGGAAATTGCTGATTCGATTGCTGCAATAACGGCATCCATCGATGCCGACTGGCTGGTCATCGCAAACGGCCTTATCGACGACTCCCGCGTGACCAAAAGCAATGGTCTTGACGTTTCCCGCTTTAGCGAGCGCCCTGAAACATTCGTCATGGAGCGGCCTCTCGCCAATTTGAACGCCGCACTGTTACGCGATGGTCTGCGCATTCAGGTCTCCGCCGCGACGAAAAAGCCGATTGGCCTGCTGGTAATCGACAGTGCGGGCGCGGCGACAGGTGTTTCCCAGGCAAGCATTGATATCGATATTGCGCCGGGCTGCGATGTCGAGATCATTGAATACCAGGCGTCTGTAGGCGAAAACGACCACTACGCGAATTCAGTCGTCGAACTGCGTGTCGGCCAGGGTGCAAGCGCTAGCTATGTGCGCATGCAGAATCGCGGCAACGTTCACGTGCAGACAGGCCGGCTGTCTGCTGCACTGGGCGTGGACAGCAAGATGAGTTTCGCCAGTTACGATCTGGGCGGTCGTCTCGTGCGTAACGACGTCGAAATTAACATGGCTGAACCTGGCGCTGAGGTTAATATCGTTGGTCTGTACGTCGCCGGTGAAGGCCAGCACATCGACAACCACATACGTGTCGACCATCGTGTCGGGCCGACGACATCATCGCAGGAGTACCGCGGCATACTGAACGGCAACTGCCGCTGTGTCTGGAACGGCAAGGCCATCGTTCATGAAGGCGCAGACGGCACAGACGCAAGTCAGGCCAATCACAACCTCTTGCTTTCCGACAAAGCCGAGATCGACACCAAGCCGGAACTCGAAATATACGCCGATGACGTTAAGTGCAGCCACGGGACGACCGTCGGGCAACTGGATGAGGCCGCGCTGTTCTACTTGCGCACGCGCGGACTCAACAAGCGCCGTGCAACCGAGATTCTCACGCACGCATTCGCCGTCGACATAGTCGGCCGGGCACCGGTGTCCGCCGCGAGAGATGCTATAGCGTCAATGGTTGAGTCTCGTCTCGAAGAATTGGTTCAGGACGTCGCGCTATGAATCAGCCGCAGCAATCATCGGACTTTGGCTCTGCAGTAGCGAACTGCCGCAAGGATTTTCCTGCCCTCAGGCAGACGGTCAACGGCCACCCGCTGACCTACCTCGATAGTGCCGCGTCGTCACAACAACCGACTGTCGTCATTGATACGGTCGCACGCTACCAGCGTGAGGACCACTCCAACGTGCACCGCGGCGTACACACACTGAGCGCCCGGGCAACGGATGCATATGAAGCTGCTCGCGACAAATTGTGCGGCTTCATCAACGCGGCAAGCCGCTCTGAAATAGTGCTTACCAGCGGCACCACGGAGTCCGTGAATCTCGTCGCGCAGAGTTTCTGTCGGCCCCGGATGGGGCCTGGCGATCAGGTCCTGATTACCCATCTTGAGCATCATTCAAACATCGTTCCGTGGCAGATTGTTTGCGAGCAAACCGGCGCCGAGCTGGTCGTTGCACCAATAGATGATGCCGGTCAGGTGGAGCTGGAACCCCTGTTCGAACTCATGACGGAACGTGTCATGATACTGGCCATTGGCCACGTATCGAATGCACTGGGCACTATTAATCCATTGCGGCAAATTATCGATCAGGCACAGCGACGGGAAATTCCTGTGTTGGTGGACGGTGCGCAAGGCGTGCCGCATTTGGTGATCGACGTACAGGAACTCGGCTGCGACTTCTACGCGTTTTCCGGCCATAAGATGTTCGGTCCTACGGGCACAGGCGTGCTCTACGGGCGCGAGTCGTTACTTGACGCGATGCCTCCGTATCAAGGCGGCGGCGACATGATTCTGGAAGTCAGTTTTGACGGCACGGTATTCAACGATCTGCCACACAAATTTGAGGCTGGGACGCCGAATATTTCCGGCGTCATTGGTCATGGCGCCGCGGTCGATTACTTGCAAGCTATCGGCATGCAGAGCATTCATGACTATGAGATGGCGTTGCACGCCTACATGGTCAGCGAACTCCGCAAGACAGACGGCATCCGGCTTATCGGCACAGCCGACAATCAGGCCAGCGTGCAGTCGTTTATGTTGAACGACATTCACCCTCACGATCTCGGCACGATACTCGATCAACAGGGCGTCGCCATACGCACCGGGCACCATTGTGCGATGCCGGTGATGCAACGCTTCGGACTGCCGGGAACGGCCCGCGCCTCGTTGGGGCTGTACAACAACCGCGACGATATCGATCGCCTGATCCCAGCCCTGGAAAAAGCACGGCGGATATTCGGATGACGCAAGCGGCAATGCAAGACGCAGAGCTTCAGGACTTGTACCGCGAGTTGATACTCGACCACGCGCGCAGCCCGCGCAATTTCGGCCGCCTCGATAATCCGACTCATGCCGCAGAAGGAATTAACCCGCTTTGCGGTGACAAGCTCAAACTGTACCTGAGAGTCGGTGCCGACAAGCGTGTTAGTGAGATCTGCTTCGAAGGCTCCGGATGCGCCATTTCGGTGGCCTCTGCTTCATTGCTGACGGAAGCCATCGCCAACCTGTCCGTGACAGAGGCAGAAGCCGTGTTTGAAACGGTCACGGCGCGTTTGACGCACGGCTCTGCTGTTATTGAAAATGAAAAACTCAACGCGCTCGACGGCGTGCGCAAGTATCCGTTACGGGTAAAGTGCGCGACACTAGCCTGGCACGCGCTGCATGCAGCGCTCAGTAACCAAGCCGCTCCAGCAAAAACGGAATAGAACGACGATGTTCGGTCATACCAACGAACCCTTTTCACTCTCGCGCGATGTCACCGCGGTCATTATCCCGGCGGGAGACGAACTGACATTACGTGAAGGCACGAGTGGCTTCATCACCCAGTCGCTTGGCGGCAGTTTTACCGTCTACGTTGAGGGCAATTTGTTTCGCATATCAGGCATGGACGCCGACGCCCTGGGCAAAGCGCCCGTGCCGCCGCCCGAAGTGCCGGATAACCCCACCGATGCCGACATTGAAGCGGTCATCTGGGAGCAGCTTAAGACCTGTTATGACCCGGAGATCCCGGTCGATATTGTGAATCTTGGACTCGTTTACCGTTGTGACATCACCACGCTCCACGGCGACCAACGCTCGGTTAGCATCGACATGACACTGACAGCGCCCGGATGCGGTATGGGAGAAATCCTGGTTGCGGATGCCCGTCAAAAAATCGCTATAATCCCCACGGTTGCGGACGTCAGCGTAGAGCTCGTTTTCGATCCGCCGTGGAATGTCGGCATGATGTCGGAGGAAGCCCGTTTACAAACTGGATTAATGTAATTTCTAGATAAAAGTTATACATCTATGAAAATATTAACATTAGTTCGCCATGCAAAATCCAGTTGGAAGGACAGAAGCCTCAGTGATGGAGAACGGCCCCTCAATAAGCGAGGCGAGCGCGACGCGCCGATAATGGGCGAGCGCATAAGAGACCATGATATTCGACCGTCCCTGATTATCAGCAGTCCTGCGCTCCGCGCATGGTCGACGGCGAAATGCATCGCAGAGAAAATTAACTACCCGCTCGAGTTTCTGCAACGTGAGCATTCGCTTTACCTGGCGTCGCTCGATGACTTGTTGGATGTTGTCGTCGCACAGGATAACGGCTTTAACAGCTTGATGATTGTCGGGCACAATCCCGGCCTGACGAGATTCGCGAATTTCTTGTCTCCTGCTGTAACCGACAACCTGCAGACTGCCGGCGTCGTGTCGGTGAAAATCGATCGCGATGACTGGAATCTTTACGAGCACCCCGAGACAGAACTGCTTGTGTACGACTACCCGAAACTGATCTAGCACTCCGGGACGTTGACCGCGAGGCCGCCGCGCGACGTTTCTTTGTAATGAGTTGACATGTCGATGCCCGTCTGGCGCATGGTCTCGATAACCTGGTCGAGTGACACTTTGTGTGTGCCGTCGCCATGCATCGCAAGTCTCGCGGCATTGATCGCTTTAACGGAGCCCATCGCATTGCGCTCGATGCAGGGAATTTGCACCAGGCCGCCTATCGGATCGCACGTCAACCCTAAGTTGTGCTCCATGCCGATTTCAGCGGCCTCTTCGATTTGATCATTGCTGCCGCCCAGTACTGCCGCCAGCCCGGCAGCTGCCATTGAACAAGCAACACCCACTTCACCCTGACAGCCCATCTCGGCACCCGAAATCGATGCGTTAATCTTGTAAAGAATGCCGATCGCGCCCGCCGTCAGCATATACGTGCGGATGCCCTTCTCATCTGCCCCGGGAATGAAACTATCGTAGTACCTTAAGACGGCCGGAATGATTCCGGCGGCACCATTGGTGGGAGACGTTACAACACGCCCGCCTGATGCATTTTCTTCGTTTACAGCAATAGCGAATGCGTTGACCCACTCCATCGCATCAAGTCCGGACGAATCACCCCGTGCGGTCAGGTTTTTTTTCAGTTTGGCCGCACGACGCAGCACAGACAGTTTGCCCGGCAGAACGCCTTCTGTATGCAGACCACGCTCGATGCACGCGTTCATGGCACTCCATAAACCTGCGATGCGTCGATCCACTTCGTCTCCATCGCGCCATGATGTTTCGTTGCGATAAACGACATCGGCGATACTCAGGTTATTGTCCGCGGCCTGCTGTAGCAGCGACTTACAGCTAGTGAACGGCAATGGCGACTCGCCTTCCTGCATTACCGGTTCCGGATCGTCGTTGCGTGCTATGAAGCCACCGCCGAGCGAGTAGTAATTGTCATTGACCAACTCATCACCGCTGGTCGATCTGGCGATGAAGCGCATGCCATTCGTGTGGCGTGGCAATTCATTTTCGAAGTCGAACACAAGCTGCGATTCCGGATCGAAATCCAACACGCCCACTCCGGGCACGTCGATGCGCTTTTCACTGTGTAGCGTCTTAAGAATTTCGTCTACGCCATCAGGGTCAATCGTGTCTGGTTCCAGCCCGGACAGTCCGAGGAGCACCGCAGAATCGGTTCCATGACCTTTGCCCGTCCACGCCAGCGATCCATGCAGTGAGACTTCGATCGAGCCAACCTCGGCCGGCAGGTCTTGCAAACTGATAACGAAAGCCCGTGCCGCCTTCATTGGACCGACCGTATGCGAGCTCGACGGTCCGATGCCGATTTTAAAAATATCGAAAATGCTGATCGAAGTCGTCGGCGAATCCATTAATCCGTCCCCAGCGAAAGCAGGCTGGCGTTTCCGCCAACTGCCGAAATATTATTACTTATCGTGTACTCACTACCAAATCGAGGCAGATAATGCGGCCCCCCGGCTTTTGGACCCGTTCCCGACAATCCACGGCCGCCGAACGGTTGCACACCAACAACCGCTCCGATCATGTTGCGATTGATATAGACATTGCCAGCACCCGATAGCTCTGCCAGTTCAGTGGCGCGCGAATCGATACGGCTGTGCAAACCCATAGTCAAACCATAGCCGGTCGCGTTAATTGCGTTGACTGTTGCGGCGAGGTCTTTGCTCTTGAATCTGAACACATGCAGTACCGGTCCGAACACTTCTTTCTGCAATGTAGCGAGACTGTCAATTTCCACCAACGTCGGCGCAAAGAACGTACCACTGCCCGTCGCGGCACTGAGCTGGCAGCGATGAACGATATTCGCATCAATCTTCATGCGCTCTATGTGTTTGTTCAGCAGATTCTTCGCTTCCTCGTCGATAGCCGGACCAACATCGGTCGACAACAATGCCGGATCGCCGATGGACAACTCATTCATGTGTCCGACGAGCAGTTCCACAACCCGAGGTGCTATTTCCTCCTGCAGACAGAGTAATCGTAGTGCTGAACACCGCTGCCCCGCACTGTTGAATGCAGAGAAAATGCTGTCGAGTACGACCTGTTCCGGTAGTGCCGAACTGTCGACGAACATCGCGTTCTGGCCTCCGGTTTCGGCGATTAACGTCGCTATCGGTCCGTCACGGTCTGCGAGTGTCTTGTTGATAAGGCGAGCCGTTTCAGTCGATCCGGTGAACGCCACGCCTGCAATTCGAGGGTCAGCAACGGCTCGGCCACCGATTTTCGCACCGTCGCCAGGTAGAAAGTGCAGCACATCGCCAGGAACACCCGCCTCGTGCAACAACTGGATGGCGCGGTACGCGATCAAAGGTGTTTGCTCAGCAGGTTTTGCGATGACGGAGTTGCCAGCTGCAAGGGCGGCGGTTACCTGTCCGGCGAAAATCGCCAACGGGAAGTTCCACGGACTGATGCAAACGAATACTCCGCGACCACGCAAGCCATGCGTGTTGCGTTCGCCCGTTGGTCCCGGCATTACGCTCGGTTCACCGAAACGCAGTCTTGCTTGCGCTGAGTAGTAGCGCAGGAAATCAACGGCCTCACGCAATTCTGAAATTGCATCGGGCATTGTCTTGCCAGCTTCCCTGATACAAAGCGACAGTAATTCGGCGCGATTGCTTTCGAACAAGTCTGCTGCTTTGTTCAGAATTTCGGCACGCTTGTTCGCCGGCACGTGATCCCATCCTGGCTGCGCGGCAACCGCCCGGTCCAGCGCCTCGTCGACGTGTTCTTCAGTTGCAAGCTGGCAAGTACCAACCGTTTCCGATATCTGTGCCGGATTTACTGACGCAACTCGTTCGCCATTACGAGGCGTGCCGCCGACCAGCGGTCGAGCTACATGTTCTTTACCCGATGCCTGCTCCATTTCCAACATGAGCGGCACACGAACATTCCGGTCAGGCAGATTCACTCCAATGGAATTCGCGCGTTCCGGCTTGAATAGATCGCCTGGCCGCAAAATCTTCGGGTGCGGCAGACAGTCATGGCTGAGTGTCGCGGCCACCGGGTCCGTTACTATCTCCTGTACATCAATACGTTCGTCAACGATGCGATTGACGAACGACGTATTGGCGCCGTTCTCAAGCAGGCGTCGCACGAGATAGGGCAACAAGTCTTCGTGGCTGCCGACGGGCGCATAAACACGGCACGGTCGGCCGAACTTGTCCGCGTCGACAACCTCGGAGTAGAGATCTTCGCCCATTCCATGCAGACGTTGAAATTCGTAGTTGCGGTTCGAGCCCGCGTAGTGCAGAACACTCGCCAGCGTATGTGCATTGTGCGTCGCAAATTGAGGGTATAGTTCTTCGCCGGCCGCGAGCGCCTGTCGGGCACATGCAAGATACGAGACATCGGTATGCAACTTTCGCGTGAAAACCGGGTAACTATTCAGCCCCTCCTCCTGAGCCAGTTTAATTTCCGTGTCCCAATACGCACCCTTTACGAGGCGCACTGGAATTTTGCGCCCGCAGTTCCTTGCTAACTCTTCGAGGTATCGAACGACGTCACGCGCTCGACGTTGATAAGTCTGCAGGGCCAGGCCCAACCCGTCCCAGCCGTCCAGTGCAGAGTCGCGATACACGGCCTCGAAAATATCGAGTGATAACTCCAGCCGGTCCGCCTCTTCTGCGTCAACCGTCAGAGCAATCCCGGATATCTTTGCGTGTTTGGCCAGTTCAACGACGCGCGGCACCAGTTCCTTGAGCACCCGCTCCTCGTGCGTGAACTCGTATCGTGGGTGCAATGCTGAGAGCTTCACCGAAATACTCGGTGCAGAGAAAATATCCTCCGGCGTTTCATGTGGGCCGCTGCCAATCGACCCGATAGCATCAAAGTAGCTGTCGAAATAGCGCGTCGCGTCCGTCGCCGTCAACGCCGCTTCGCCCAGCATGTCGAATGAGTAGCGATACGGCTTGTTGCGCTTTTTGACCGAGCGTTTCAATGCCTCGTCGATCGTGCGTCCCATGACAAACTGATGCCCCATGATGCGCATGGCCTGTCGCATGGCCGTTCGAACCACGGGTTCTCCAGCACGGCTCGCAAGACGCTGAATCACCTGGATGGGGTCAAGTTTTGTGCCACCGCCAATCTGCAGTAACTGGCCAGTGAGCATCAGGCCCCACGTGGACGCGTTTACGAACAGCGAATCGCTTTGTCCCAGGTGATCTTGCCAACTCGCTGAGGTGATCTTGTCGGCAATCAGCTTGTCAGCCGTATCCGCATCGGGAATTCTTAAGAGCGCCTCTGCTATGCACATGAGCAACACGCCCTCCTCCGAGGACAGGTCATACTGCTGCAGGAAGGCCTCTATGCCGCCATCCGCTTTAGAATTCTTGCGCACTGCGCGGACCAGCTGCGCGGCCGTTTTTTGAATTTTCTTGGCGCCTGCGTTGCCAGGATCCGCGGCGCTAGCCAGTTCGCGGACAAGTGTTTCCTCGTCCGCCAGATACAGATCGTTGATGTACGGAATTCTGCCTTCCCGGGCAGCTGGCTGGTCAACAAAACTCATTCGACATCTCCGACGTTCATCCTCGCGATGACATCAAAAACGAATACAAGGCCGGCGATTATAGGGTATTCGCGTTGCCGCGGGCATCGGTATTCAGGCGGATTCGATATATAATTTGCGGCCTTTAAATCCCGGGGGCAAACCCGTGCCTACTGCATTTCTGGAATCGCTGGCAACACAGACTGACGCACTCAAGGCCGAGGGCCTATTCAAGTCCGAGAGGCTCATCGCGGGCCCGCAACAGGCCGTAATCGACGTCCGCTCGAATGGCGACACCGCGGAAGTCCTGAACCTTTGCGCCAACAATTATCTTGGTCTCGCGAATCACCCGGAGGTTATCGCTGCCGCCCACAAGGCGCTGGACGAGTTCGGATACGGCATGGCGTCAGTGCGCTTCATCTGCGGCACGCAGACGATTCACAAAGAACTGGAGGCTCGCATCAGCGCGTTCCTGGGAACCGAAGATACGATTCTTTACCCCTCTTGTTTTGATGCCAATGGTGGGCTGTTTGAAACGCTGCTGGGACCCGACGACGCCGTCATCAGCGACGCCTTGAATCATGCAAGTATCATCGACGGAATACGGCTCTGCAAAGCTGGCCGCCACCGCTATGCCAACAATGATATGCAAGATCTGCAGGCGCAGCTGAAGAGCGCGTCCAGTGCAGAAAATCGACTCATCGTCAGCGACGGTGTGTTCTCAATGGACGGCACGATCGCCAATCTCGTCGCCGTCTGCGATCTGGCCGACGAATACGACGCGCTGACCATGATCGACGACTGCCACGCTGCCGGTTTCCTCGGAGAAAATGGCCGCGGGACCCACGAATATCGCGGTGTGATGGGCCGCATCGACATTATCACCGGCACGCTGGGCAAGGCACTGGGCGGTGCATCCGGTGGCTTTACGTCCGGCCGCAAGGAAATTGTCGGCTGGCTCAGGCAGCGTTCCCGGCCGTATTTGTTTTCTAATACCGTCGCACCTATGATCGCCGCGACGTCTATCGCGGTGCTCGACTTGCTCGAGCGCGATAATGCACTGCAAAATCAGCTACACGAAAATGCCGGCTATTTCCGCGCCAAAATGACGGAGCGCGGCTTTGACCTGAAACCAGGCGAACATCCGATTATCCCGGTCATGCTGGGCGACGCGAAGCTGGCATCCAGAATGGCTGACATGATGCTGCAACGCGGCGTCTATGTTGTGGGATTCTCGTTCCCCGTGGTTGCGAAAGGTCAGGCTAGGATCAGGACCCAGATGTCGGCAGGACTCACACGGCCACAACTGGATCAGGCGATCGACGCATTTACAGACGTCGGCCGCGAACTCAAAATAATTAACTAGTGGTCCAACGAGGATACGTGTACGAATGAAAGCACTCGTAAAAGCGAAAGCCGAACGTGGCATCTGGATGGAAGATGTCGAGGCACCACAGATTGGGCACAACGATGTCCTTATCAAGGTTCACCGTACTGCAATCTGTGGCACCGACATTCATATTTATCAGTGGAATGACTGGGCAAAAAACACGATTCCGGTTCCGCTCGCAATTGGACATGAGTTCAGTGGAGAAGTGGTTGATCTCGGCGTCGAGGCGCGTGGCCTGGAGATCGGCGATCGCGTCTCCGCAGAGGGTCACATAACCTGTGGCGTGTGCCGCAACTGCCGAGCTGGCCGCCGACACTTGTGTATGAATACGTCCGGCGTTGGCGTTAACCGGGCCGGTGCATTTGCCGAATACCTGTCTGTTCCGGCGTTCAATGTTTTCAAGTTGCCGGATACGATCAGCAACGACATGGCGGCCATACTCGACCCGCTGGGTAATGCGACGCACACCGCGCTTTCGTTCGATTTGGTCGGCGAAGACGTGTTAATCACTGGCGCGGGACCGATCGGCATAATGGCTGTCGCGATTGCACGATACGCGGGTGCACGCCATATCGTTATCACTGACATCAATGATTATCGGCTGGACCTCGCAAAAAAAATGGGCGCGTCACGCACGCTGAACGTTATGCGGGAATCACTCGACGACACCATGCGCGACCTCGGCATGGAAGAAGGATTCGATGTCGGCATGGAAATGTCGGGGAACCCGGACGCGTTCAGGGACATGTTGCGCACGATGCACCATGGCGGCAAAATCGCGATTCTCGGTATACCGCCAAGTGAGATGAGTATCGACTGGAACGAGGTGATCTTCAAAGGACTGGAATTAAAGGGGGTGTACGGTCGGGAAATGTTCGAGACCTGGTACAAAATGTCCAGCATGTTGCAAAGCGGCCTGAACATCGATCCAGTCATTACGCACCATTTCGATATTGGCGAATTTCAGCCCGCATTCGAGCTCATGGAATCCGGTCAGTCAGGCAAAGTCATCCTGCACTGGACTTGAAATGGGCACGGCGTTAACAGCGATTTCGTGGCAAGGACTAGTCATTGCCATTCTGCCAGCGGCCGTCGTTATCGGGATCATGTTCCGCTGGTCCGCGGACGCCAGGACCGCAATAGTTGCCACGCTGCGAATGCTGATCCAATTGCTGCTCATTGGCTATGTGCTGATAACTATTTTCGAAACCGATCAGCCTGCGTTCATCATTGCGGTACTGGCGGTTATGCTAACCGTCGCGAGCTGGATTGCGATTCGTCCGCTGAAGGAAAAGCAGCCACGGACGTATTTCAATTCACTTTTCGCGATATCCGTCGGCAGTCTGCCAACTCTGGCACTGGTGAGCCAGATCGTTATCGACGTTCAACCGTGGTTTAGCCCACGCTTCGTGGTACCGCTGGCGGGAATGATATTTGCCGGTTCAATGAACACCGTCAGTCTTGCTGCCGAAAGGCTGCAGTCCGAATACGACAGGGGAACACAATATGTAGAGGCTCGGCGCATTGCGTTACAGGCGTCGTTGATACCTATTACCAATTCGTTGTTCGCAGTCGGTCTCGTATCGCTGCCCGGGATAATGACCGGTCAGATTTTGTCCGGGACTTCGCCGCTGGTGGCAGCGAAGTACCAGATCGTCGTTATGACCATGCTATTCGGTGCTTCGGGGATGTCGGCAGCACTGTATTTGGTGCTGGCCAATCGTAGCCTGCGGCTATTTGGGCGCTGAGTCTCGGGATTCGTCGGTCTCTAAAATAATATCTACCGGTCCGGGCGGATTTGGCAATTGGGGTTCCGGTGATTTTTGCAACGCGTCGATGAAGGGCGCGATGTCCTCTTTAGTGATCGGATGAAAAGAGCCGAGGCGGCAAGATCTGCCCTCCCGGAGGCCGGCGCCACTGTCGCGAAGAATCCGGATCCTGTCGAGTTTGCACAACCGCCCAAATGACGTGCTATATGAGAAGCGCCGGTCGCGAGACAAGCCTTTGCACTCTCTTGGCAGGACATTGACGTAGACTGTTTTGCCTCTGGTGAAGAAAAGGACGATCTGGTCGTCCACGACCTCAGTCCGTTTCACGGCACGTGTTCCTATACATTTCCGGGCACCTTCAACATTCACCTCGTCTGCCAATGAAGGAACAGCAGCCAACAGGGCGGGCAGGCAGGCCAGCAACACCAGTACGTGTATTTTTTTAATCATGATAGATTCGCCAACCCTGATCTTACGCTGATTGGCGTGCCGTTTCTGACGCTAGTCGATCTCACAAAAGCAGTGCAGGTAAACACCTTTCGGGTCATTGAACTGCGTTACCTGCGCAAGCAATTTCTGCAATCGATTCGCAAACGACTGGATGATCGTCGGCTTGCCGACAAGACTTGCGGGATCGATGCCGACGCCCTTGGCCAGCGCCAGAAAATCGAGAACCATCTGCTCGCTCGGTGAAAGCTCTGTT
>CAZVLT010000013.1:17541-19892 GCA_964628105.1 uncultured Woeseiaceae bacterium
CTTGGCCAGCGCCAGAAAATCGAGAACCATCTGCTCGCTCGGTGAAAGCTCTGTTTTGATCTGTTTTTTCCCGTACTCACCTTCTTCGAGCTCAGCGAGTTCGGCTGCCGCTCTAATTGCATCTTCAAAACTGCCCAGTTCGTCGATGAGTCCATTCTCGAGCGCGTCAACTCCGCTCCAGACCTGACCCTGCCCGATTAGGTCGACTGCCTGCTTGTCCATGTCGCGTAATTCCGCGACGCCTGAAATAAAATCGTCGTAGGTATCGTTAACCAGCAACTGAATGAGCTGTTTAGTGTCGGTCGACATTTCTCTATCGGGGCGCAACTGTCCGGACCACGGCGTCGTTCCCACGCCGTCGCTTGCAATACCTACCGCGCGCAAAGTTCGCTGGTACGTTGGCAGCATGGAGAACACGCCGATTGAGCCCGTTATCGTCGCTGGGCTCGCTATGACCTTGTCAGCTACGACTGAAATCCAATAGCCGCCCGATGCGGCAACACTGCTCATCGACGCGACGACGGGCTTACCGGCCGTTTGCAAAGTCTCGATTTCGTGTGCGATGACCTCGGATGCGAAAACACTGCCCCCGGGACTATCGACTCGCAGCACCACGGCTTTGACGGAATCGTCCCGCAACGCCCTTCGCAACAACGCCGCCATGGAATCGCCGCCGATAGATCCAGGTGAATGTGAGCCGTTTAGAATGGTGCCAACGGCGACAATGACCGCAATATTTTCATCACCTGCGTCGCTTCCGCGTGTCAGGCGCATATGCTTGAGATAGTCACTCATGTGCACGGACGAGTAAGTCGTATCGTCCTTCTTGTCTTCACCCACGTATCCCTTGAGGACACTGCGAATCTCTGCACGACTCATCAGCTGATCAACCAATCCGGAGTCCACAGTCGCCTCGGCGAGATCACCACCAACCGCTGTAACCTTTGCGACCAGATTCTGCACAAAGTCGTCGATCGCACCCGGCGGCAGGTTACGCGCCGCCTCAACACCCTCCTGATACATGCTCCAAAACTGGTTTATGAGGCGTGACCTGGATTCCCTGTCCTCGGGCGACATATCCATGCGCGTGTAAGGCTCAACATACGACTTGTGCGTGCCGACGCGAAATACGTTCCAGTCGATACGCAAGAGGTCAATAGCTTCCTTGTAGTAGCTACGGAACGAGCCATAGCCCTGCAAAAACAAAATGCCCTCCGGGTGCATATACAGCTCGTCCGCATGCGCCGCCAGGTAGTAGCCGGGCTGGCTGAAGTAATCAGCGCTTGCAACGATCGTCTTGCCGGACTCTTTGAAGTCTTCGAGTGCGGCCCCGATGCGCTGCAACTTACTCAGGCCACCGAATCCCAGGCTACTCAGCTCCAGGTGTACAGCGCTAATACGATCATCATTTTTTGCGAACTCAAGTGCGTCGACCATGTCCTGCACAAGCGTCTGTGGCACTGTTTCACCAAGAATTTCGGCAATGGCGAGATCGTAAGGATCACCATCCTTCTCGTCGACCAGCGCACCGATCGGTTGAATGAACAACGCCGCTTGCCGCGGCATCAGGGGCACCGAGCCAAACATTGCACCAACAAAGACGAGAAACACCGCAACCAGGAGTAGCAAGTGCAGAACCTTGCGGACGCCGTCCGCCCCGCGCCAAATCGCTGTCAAAAACCGCACAAGTCTATTTTCGATGTTCATATCAGTTTGCCTTCACTCTGTCGGTGCCGTGTAGCTGATCCGGTAAATCTTATCCGCAAAATCGTCGCTTACCAGCATTGAGCCATCGCCAAGTACCAGCAAATCAACGGGTCGACCTGCAACTGATTCGTTCTGCAGCCAGCCATGTGCGAACGGCTCGTAGGAAACAGGCACACCACCTTCGAGTCGCACCAGTGAAACGCGATAGCCTATTTTTTTAGACCGGTTCCATGAGCCGTGTTCCGCAATAAATATCTGCCCCTGGTACTCGTCAGGGAACATGCCGCCCGTGTAAAACCTGACACCCAAAGACGCGACATGCGGCCCCAGTTTTTGCACGGGAGCAATGTAATCGTTGCAATTCTTGCCCGCGCCGTAGCGGGGATCAAGTATATCGCCTGCGTGGCAGTACGGGTAACCGAAGTGCAGTCCGGTATCTGGCGCCCGATTGAGTTCGTCGGGGGGCAAATCGTCTCCGAGCATGTCTCGCCCGTTGTCAGTAAACCAGAGCTCGTTCGTTTCGGGATGCCAGGTAAACCCCACTGAATAACGAATGCCCGACGCAAATGTTTCGCGATTCGACCCGTCTGGATTCATCCTCACGATCTGCCCGAACTCTGGCTCGTCGCATATATTACACGGTG
>CAZVLT010000013.1:19992-21358 GCA_964628105.1 uncultured Woeseiaceae bacterium
GGATTCATCCTCACGATCTGCCCGAACTCTGGCTCGTCGCATATATTACACGGTGCGCCGATACTGAGGTAAAGCATGCCGTCTGGACCAAATCCGAGGTACCGCCAGCCGTGATGTCTTTTCGACGGCAATTCGATGGGGAGAACCTCTGCTTCGGGAACACGCTCGAGATTGCTTTCAATATCCACAAATCGAATGACTCGGTTGATCTCGGCAACGTAAAGATCACCATCGTGGAACGCGATGCCGTTCGGTGTGTTCAGGCGACGGGAGAGTCTTATGGTTCGTGTCGAGTCGCCGTCAGCGACGACCGCGTAGATCGAACGCCCGCGTCGATTCGACACGAATATCGTACCATTGTCACCCAGCGCCAGAGACCGCGCATTGGGAACGTCGGCATATACCTCGATCGAAAACCCGGGCGGCAACACGATGTCGTCGAGCGCGAACGCGTTGCATGACAAGAATTCAATTGTTACAAAAATGCAAAGCCAGCAACGCACGAAATATCTCTTTTGGACGGCCGTTATTCCGCAAGGAATAGCAGTGACATTTGGGGCAGGAAGGTAATCAGGATAACCGACAACATCAGGATAACGAGGAACGGAAAAGTCGCTGAATAAACGTGCATAATCGGTTTCTCAAACCTGTAGCTTGCGATGAACAAGTTAAGTCCAACCGGTGGAGTCAGGTAGCCGAGTTGCATCGCGGCCAGAAATACGATGCCCAGGTGGACTTCGTTAACGCCATAGCCGGAAGCGATCGGCAGTATCAACGGTACCACGAGCACAATAGCTGAAAAAATATCGAGAATTGCGCCGAGTACCAGAAGGAATAGCAGCAACAGAATCAGGAACGTTGTCTGGCTGCTCACCATTGAGGCGACTAATTCGAGCAGGCGTTGCGGAATTTCCGCATCAATCATGTAACTCGTCGAGGCGATGGACATTCCCAGGATGATGAGGATGCCGCCGACGAGTACCATGGATGAGCGCATGATGCCGGGCAGGTCTCGCAGGCGAATCTCCCGCAAAATGACGACTTCAACCAACAGAACGTAGAGAGCTGTTACAGCAGCCGCCTCGGAAACCGCAAAGAAACCTGAATAGATGCCACCGAGCACTACGATCGGCAAGGGTAATTCCCACATGGACTCCCTTAGCGCCGCCCGGACTTTACGCATCGAAAACGAACTCAGTGGCTTCCGAATATGACGATTAACCCACAGGCTCCAACCGGAGAGCATCAGTAGCATCAACAAGCCCGGCACGATGCCCGCGAGAAACAGATTATCTATGGAGACTTCCGCGATAACACCGTAGAGAATCAGCGGCAAGGACGGCGCGAACAGCAGGCCCAGGCTGCC
>CAZVLT010000013.1:21458-26314 GCA_964628105.1 uncultured Woeseiaceae bacterium
GGAATCGCGGCGAGAAATGGCATGCTCGCGATACTTTGAATCTCGATCGCCATGATCATCAGGTCGGAATCCTGACCATAGAAACCGAGCATCGCGCTCGCGGCGATGACGGCAAACAATGGCGCCCCAAGCACGGCCAGTAACACCAGAATGACGCTGAAAAGTATCATTCCAGTGTCTCGGCAGGCGTGCCTGAAACGAAATCGCTCAACTGCTGCACAGAGGAGACCAGGAATCGATAACTGATCAGAGCAAACGCGACGGGCATGATGATGTGCGCGATCCAGGCCGGCGTATCGACTAAGACTGTGACTTCGTACTCGATGTCGATCTGCAAGTAACGCCAGGCTTGCACGGCGATGATTCCAGACACCACTGCAGCAAACAGGTCGACGACAATCCGAACAATACGGATACCCTTGTCCGGAAGTACGTGTGACAACGCATCAATGCGTATGTGGCGATTCTCGCGGCAAGCAGCGATTGAGCCGACTAGCGCCAGCCAGAGCACCATGAGCCTGATGAATTCAGCCGCCCATACGAGCCCACTGATATTGAAAACTTCTCGCATCACGATCTGGCTGACCGCGAGTACCATCATCGCCGTCAGCATGCCGACCAGCATGGTGGTTTCGATGGCTCGCCCGGCTTTTTCCAGGCGCCCCAACACCGTCGCAATACTAGCGGACACGCCTATTCGCCAGCGGCATCGTGTTCGCTGCGGTATTCCTCGACATGGCGCATCATTTCATCGTAAAGAGCCAGCGAGAATCCGCCCTTTTGACCCAGTTGCCGATTTGACTTCAATAACACGCCGCGAATCTCCGTGAACTCCTCTGCTCCAAACTCGATCGGCTCAATGCCGCTCTTGATGAGTGCGTCGAATGCACCTTTATTATCATCCAGGTTCACTGTGTCGAAATTGCCGTAGGTCGCGCCCATTACCTCGCGAACGATGGCCTGGTCGTCCGGGCTGATCTTGTCAAACGCCTTCTTGTCGATGGCCATGAAACCGAAGGTATAGACCAATGGCAGCTCGGTGACGTACTTGACCTTCGTGTGCCACTGCATCAAGAGCGCCACGATCGGAGGAATAGCGACAATATCGATCAGGCCAGTCTGAAGACCCGTCAATACGTCCGTCAATGCCAGCGTCACTGGCGTGAGTGATAGCGCCTGCATCGATGCACGGCTCATCGCGTCGCCCTCCGGGACCCAGATCTTCTTGCCTTTCATGTCAGCAAGTGACTTCACGGGTTTGATTGACGTCAAGTTGGCGAATCCGCCTGCCGCAAATCCGAAGTTTACGAATCCGGCATCCTCAAGTCCCTGCTGCAAGCGATCGTCGAGATGGCCCCTGACGTAGGCTGCTTCCTCTACTGAATCGAATACCAGCGGCATGCCGTATAGATTCAGATCGGAATAAATTGCTGCGAGCGCCGACGGTGTAAATGCCCCGCCCTGCAACTGCCCGATGCGAATTTTTGCCAGCACCTTGGCATCGTCGCCCATGATACCGCCGCCGTAGTACTTGATGTGCACGCGCCCTTCGGTTCGCTCCTTGATCTCCTTCGCGCCGGCACGCATGTCCTTCATCCACTGTGAGCCCTCGGGCGTAACAGTGGCGATTTTCAGCGTGAGCGCCGTTGCGGGCATACTCAGCATCAATACAGATATCGTAAGAAGCAGTTTTGTCGTCAATTTGGTTCTCATGGCTTATTCATCCTGATGTCGGGCTTCCTGTTGCCCGACTCACTTTTCAGAAATATTCGTCCGCTTCAGCAAGCAACTTCGCAGCCTCTTCCTGGGCCATTACGTTGCTCAAAATAAAGCCGTCCTGGTATGGGTCTGCTTCTGTGACCTCGTTTAGCAATTGGTCGTGCAGCTCTCGTTCGTATAAAAGCTTTGCGTAGCCGCGCGCAAATTCGACTTTGACGCTCAAATCATTGCCATGCGTCACGACGATGGCTTTCTCGAAAAACTCGCGTGCTTTTTCCGGTTCACCACCCAAAGCCGGCGGGCGCAGCGTCAGCAATATTCCCATAAACGTGTAAACGCCGCTGTTAACTTCGTCGCCACTTATTTTTAGATAGTGGTTAAAGAGCGCTTCAATCTGCGGCAGCTCGGCAAGAGAGTTCCAATCGGAACTGTGCGCCCTGAGGAACGCCAGTGAAGCGAATCCATAGGTATACAGAACGTCAGCATGCCTGGCGCCAATACCATCAAGTGTGGCCACAAACTCGTCGTAAGTCGCGTCCGGCCAGCGACAGGCAGGAGAGTAAGACTGACACATTGCCCTGAGCGCGTAGCGCCGTGCCCGAGATGTCAGTTTGGCAGCACGCGCCTCGTCTTCGACGAATATCGCACCATACGTCGCGTAAAGAGTTGCGGTCGCGGAAAGAATTCCTGGATTATCAGGATTACCCTCGACGAAACTATCGAGCAATAGCAAGTAAGAAGGTGCTCCCATACGGACGATCTCGGGGTCATCCTGGTTCAGGATCGCGGCGGAAAGATTGTCAGTCAGGCCCGTCGCGGCCGACGACATCAGTGACGCACAGCCGCTGAGCGAAAGCGCAATCGCAGAAATGACAAATGCTTTCCTCATGTGACGACGGACCTCTCTGTCGGCAGATGGTTCAGGATTTGTGCCCGATTCGAGCACTATGTCCCGGAATGGCCCGCATTATAACGAATAACGCCCCGGACACTTGTGTGGCCGAGGCAATGTTTTTATGATGATTTTCAGATTTTTTCTTTGATGCGCGCGGCCTTACCAGTACGTCCACGCAGGTAGTACAGCTTGGCGCGACGCACGTCGCCGCGACGCTTCACTTCGACCGAATCCACGACCGGGCTGTAGGTCTGGAAGACTCGTTCTACGCCCTCGCCGTGCGATATCTTGCGCACAGTGAAAGACGAGTTCAGACCGCGGTTGCGTTTCGCGATTACGACGCCTTCAAACGCCTGCAATCGTTCACGAGTGCCTTCCTTGACTTTGACCTGTACAACCACAGTGTCGCCCGGAGCAAACTTGGGAATTTCCTTGCCCATCTGCTCATTCTCGATCGCTTCGATAATTTTGCTCATTGTCTTTGCTCTTTCAAAAATTCGTCTAGCAGCGTTAGCTGCTCGTCATTCAATTCCAGTTTTTCGAACAGATCGGGTCGTCGCAAAAAGCTACGCCCCAATGCCTGCTTGTGCCGCCAAGTGGCGATTTGCGCATGATCACCGGACAACAATACGTCCGGTACCTCAGTATCCATTACCTTTTCCGGCCGCGTGTAGTGCGGATAATCCAGCAACCCTTCCATAAAGGAATCCTGTGCCGCCGATTCATCGTCGCCCAACACACCCGGCAGCAACCTGACGACCGCGTCAATGACTGCCATCGCTGCAATCTCTCCACCCGAAAGTACAAAATCGCCCAACGATATTTCTTCATCAACCTGCGACTCAATAAGCCGCTCATCGATTCCTTCGTACCGACCTGCCAACAACACCATGCCTGGCAATGCGGCAAATCGTCTCGCATTCGTCTGATCGAACACCTCGCCCTGGGGCGACAAGTATACAACCGGGCTGCCCATTGGCAGCTTCGCCCGCAGGGCTTTCAGCGCGCCGGCAAGTGGCTCGTACTTCATCACCATGCCGGGACCGCCACCATACGGCCTGTCGTCCACCGTACGATGCACATCGTCCGTGTGATCCCGCGGATTCTCAATTTCCAGCGAAATCAGTTCACGCCGCTGTGCCCGACCAACGACACCAAACTCGCCTATCGTACGAACCATTTCCGGGAAAAGACTAATGACACCAATTTGCATCGCATCAATCCCATTCCCAGTCAACGTTGATAATTCTCTCAACCATATCGACGCTGATCACTACTTCGTTCTTGACGAACGGTATGAGCCGTTCCTGTTCGCCCTGCACCACCATGACATCGTTCGCGCCGGTTTGGAGCATGGACTGAACCTCGCCCAGATCGGTACCATCACGGTGCATGACTCGCAACCCGATAAGGTCCAACCAGTAATACTGTCCTTCGGCAGTCTCCGGCAACGCCTCGCGCAAGACCGCGATCTCGCTACCAACCAGGGCGGCTGCCCGGTCCCGGTCATCAACGCCAACAAAGTGGGCTATGACTGACTTGCCGTGACGCTGGCCTTCGGCAACCTCGGCCGGCTTCCAATCACCCTTTCGACCGAGCAACCAACCTTCATAACTCAATATCGCTTCACGCGGATCGGTGTACGAAAACACTTTGACCCATCCCCTGACACCGAACAGGCCAACGATGCGACCCATCACTATCGGCTCGGGCGTCAATTCTCTAACCGCTGACAGCAGCCTTGCGGTGCTTCTTGAGCAGTGACGCGACGCGATCAGACGGCTGCGCACCCTCGCCAATCCAGTAATCCACACGCTCGAGATCGATACGCAGATTCTCCTCGTGCTCCTTGCCCAGCGGATTGAAGAAACCCAGACGCTCAATGTACCGGCCGTCCCGACGATTGCGACTGTCGGTGACCACCAGGTGATAAAAAGGACGCTTTTTCGCGCCCGCGCGCGAAAGTCGAATACTAACCATTACTTTTCCGTATTTGTGCAAAGATGAGGCAGACATGCCTTGGCTCGGGCCGACCCGAGTAGACGGCGCATTGTACGGTATTTGCGCCAAATGTGAAGCGTTTTGGCAGCGAAAATAGTTAATATTTTCAGCGCGTTACCTTACCAGTGCCGGGTCCCGTGCAGTCACCGGGCTTTTCAGAGCGACAAGCCCCGGAAAATCACCTGATTCCGGGCGGCATCCCGCCGCCGGGCAACCCGCGCATCAGGTTCTTCATGCCGCC
>CAZVLT010000014.1:0-26063 GCA_964628105.1 uncultured Woeseiaceae bacterium
ACTTCGTCGATCGTGCCATCGAACTGTTGAATCTCGATCGTGCCGTCCTCTTCGTCAATGGCAACTATTTCAAACAAGGTCCCGTTCGGCCGGCGGAACCAGTGACCAATAACGGGATATTGAACAGCCATCGAATTACTTCCGGTAGTAAATTAAGACCCTTATTCTACTATTTATAGATGAAGTTTCGTGAACTGCAAGAACTAAATTGTTCTATGCCAGCCTTGTGAAACACCAGTCGCAGATTCTGTGGCCTTTTTGTAGTCCACGTTGTTCGAATTTGGTGCGTGGCCTGTCGAGCGGTTGATCGCCATCGTGTTCGCGGCGCTGCGTACAGGTGAAACAATCCGAGTGGGAAAGTATTTCGTCGATGTGTCGCGCGTAGTTCGCCCAGTCGGTCGCGATATTGAGGGTGCCGCCGATGACCAGTTTCTCGGCTATCAGATCAACAAATTCGGGCTGCACGATGCGACGCTTGTGATGTCGTTTCTTCGGCCAGGGGTCAGGAAAGTAGAGATTTACACGCGCGATCGATGCGGCAGGAATTTGCAGATTCAAGACCTCAATCGCGTCGTGGTTAATAAGGCGCAAATTATCGATGCCGGCGTCATGTGCTCTGAGCAAACAATGCCCTACGCCCGGATCATGCACCTCAATTCCCAGAAAATTTTGCCCGGCGTTTTGCGACGCCTGTTCAACAAGGGTCTCGCCGTTGCCAAAGCCGATTTCCAGTACGACGGGTTGGCGTGCCTGGAAGGTGGAACGAAATTCTACCGGACTGGGCGTGAACTCCAGGCCATAAATTGGCCATAGCTCAGTAAGCGCCTTTTGTTGCGGCGGTGTCAGGCGACCGCTGCGGCGTACGAAACTCCGTATGGTTCGAATGTGGCTGTCTTGCATGGTCATCATTTTCGCATAAGCCAGTGGCGTTGGTGCGCGTACAACAGTATGCTTGCAATTACTATTAGAGAAAGGTAGGGGATGAATGTGGCTATTTCATACAAAATCAAAGGCTTGAGCAAGATGTCCCGGTTCGCGGTGACAGCAGCGGCACTTGCTTTGACAGCGGTTGTTGCTTTTTCACTACCGAATACTGCCGTCGCACAGGATGGCATGGCTGGCGCCTTGCTTGAAGAGATCGTCACCACGGCCCGCAAGAGGAGTGCTGCGGAGGCTATACAAGATGTTCCGGTAGCGGTCAGCGCCTTTGGCGCGAGTCAACTCGATGCTCTTTTCGTAAAGAAACTGGAAGATCTTAGTTACGTCATGCCCAACGTTCAGCTCGAGTCCGTTGGCACGTTTCCGGGCGTACAAAACTTCTCAATTCGCGGCCAGGGTATCAACAGCTCAATTCCGTCGGTCGACCCAACCGTCGGCGTATTCGTCGATGGGGTCTACATGGGCATCACGTACGGTGTTGTCATCGACACATTTGATCTCGAGTCTGTTGAAGTACTTCGTGGCCCGCAGGGACTTTTGTTCGGTCGCAACGTAACGGGTGGTGCAGTTGTGTTACGGAGTGCGCGTCCTGATGGCGAGTATGGCGCCCGTATTCGGGTGGGTGCTACCGACAGCGATCAAGTCAGTATTGCAGCGGCAATCGAGGGCGCACTTATCGAGGACAGGCTGGCGGCAAAAATGGTCGTTTATTATGACGACGATGACGGCTATTTTGCGAACACGAACCAGAGCATAGTGGAGAACCCTGCCACACTTACTTTCCGCGCACCGCACCCGCTGCAGCCATTCTATTTTTCGGCGGCCGACGGCTCGGACGGCGGTGGACTCCGCACCAGGCTGTTTAGACCAACGCTGGTCTGGACGCCGACGGATACGGTCGATTGGACGCTGATAATCGAGCACGGCGTAACCGAAGGGACAGGTGCCGTATGGACGAATGTTTCGGCGCAACGCGCTGGAGTAGAACCCGAATTTTCGACCGCGGCGGATGAGACCGGATTTACGGACATCGACTGGACACAGGTCACGCTCGAGACCAACATCGCCGAAGTCGGCAACGGAACGTTGACGAATATTCTTGGCTGGCGCGGCGTAAATGTCGCATCCGCAACCGATATTGATGGTACAGCTCTACCCGTATTCTCAGCGAGCGGTACGACGGACCAGAGTCAGTGGAGCAACGAAATTCGGTGGTCGGGGTCATTCAGCGACACCTGGGACGCAACGATCGGCTTTTATTACTTTGATCAGGATGTCGCATACCGCGAGGCACGTTACATTTGGTTACCGCCGGGCGTCGTTCCGCCAGCCATGTTTCCAATGGGTCTCAATCTGCAGGCAGCCCTGGGCGGCGACATGGATTCGAAGAATTTCGGTGCTTTCTGGAGCAACGATTTTCACTTCGGTGATTCGTGGACGATTACCGCCGGGCTGCGCTACACGGATGAGAGCAAGTCAGCGCAGATAATTATCGGTGGCTGTGCGGATAACGCCAACTTCAATTGTGCAACAGACGACCTGTCCGGCAAATGGGACAACATCACTCCCAAAATCGGTGCCCAGTTTACGGTGTCGGAGAATATGCAGCTGTACGGCTTTTGGTCAAAAGGTTACCGCTCCGGTGGTTTTAACTTCCGTAATGCCCGGCCTGATCTGATCCCGCCCGGACCGACCAGGGAAGAAGAAAACAACACGATCGAAATTGGTTTCAAAGCAGATTTCATGGACGGTCGCATGCGACTCAATGTGGCTGCGTTCCGAAACGAGATCGAAGACATGCAGCGCGAGCTGAACACACCGGATCCCCTGGTCATTGTGTTGCAGGCCACGATCAACGCCGGTGATGTAACCATCAGCGGCGTTGAAGTTGACTTCGTTGCGCTGATCACGGACACGTTTTCGATTAACGCATCGTATGGCATACAGGATGGGGAATATGATCGCGTTGAGCCGGCTTTCGCCGCTTTTCTGGGTCCCGATCTGCCGCGCCTTGCGCCGTCGAACTATAGCGTTGGCGTGTCCTGGGATATTCCACTCGCCTCAGGTCTGATCAACGTGATGGCCAATCACAGTTACCGTGAAAGCCATCCTTACAACGATTCAAATACTGAGTTTTTTGATGATCAGCGTCGAACCAATGCCAGCATCAACTGGTTCTCCGCGAATGAACAGTGGAGTGCTTCTCTTTATGGCAAGAACCTCGAGGATGAGGCAAACTGGGGCAACCTGACTTCGATCGCCGGACTTTATACCGCCGGTCCGATGAAGAAGGGTCGCGTAATCGGTCTCGAGGTGAACTTACGCTACTAGACGCAAGAATTAGATTTATCGAGAGTCAAATGGCCACCTTTCGAGGTGGCCATTTTTTATGTCCGTATCGGCTTTTAGAGAAGTCGGACGGGGCTGGCCAGTTCCGGCCAGCGGCCTTCGATGCCCGAATAGTAATCCCGGCAGAATTGCATATCCGCGCTTTGATCGCCGGACAGTTCGAGCTTTGGTCCGATACCCAGTCGCTTGTTCCTGTAGTCAAAAAAGCACAGGAAGATGGGGACCTTCGCGCCCTTGGCGATGCGATAAAATCCGGACTTCCATCCGTCGGTCAGGCTACGCGTTCCTTCGGGCGCCAGGGCAAAACTAAATTTCTCGTTCGCATCAAAAGCCGCAATCACTTGCTGCACAGAAGAGCTGGCCCGGGATCGATCCAATGGGATGCCGCCAAGTGCGCGCAGGAGTGTGCCGAGTGGAAACCAGAACGCGGTGTGCTTCGCAAAGAAGTGAACATCAAGTCCGATGGAAACCTTGAAGATCAGCGCCCAGACGGCGTCCCAGTTTGATGTGTGCGGCGCCGCAATAAACACGGCCTTCGGTTCATCGGGGGCGACGCCCACGCCAGTCCAACCCGCCAGCCAGAGTATGAGTTTTGCGATCCTTGCCAACATCAGGAATCCTCGGCGGAGCGTATTTGTTGATCGATGGGCAGGAACAGGCGACTGAGAGTCGGTAGCACGGTCAGCAAGACCGGAACGGTTGGCCACGGTCGCCCTAAATCAGACTGCATCAATGCGTCTCTGCTGCATCACGACATACCAGGCCAGTTGTGCCTTGGCCGCTATTGAGCTGAGGAGAACCAGGGTTACAAACCATGGCACGTCGGTTGCACGTTGCGCATAGACACCGTCGAATACATCGGTAAGCGCGGCCGCGACGTAGACAGCGACTACCCACCACCTGAGACCGAGCAAAGCAAGGATGGTGATTGGAACGGAGCTAACGACCCTGGCCCAGGTCAGACTATCGGCGACTCTTCTTGCGGTTATCTTGTTCAAAGGCGAAGGAGAAAGTCCTTGCTCTTCTTGGAGCGGATCAGGCTAACAAAGCCAAGCCATAATTTACAGATTTTGCGCTAGACTCAGGCACGGGCATCGAATCCGGGTCAATCCCACCAACTGTCGAGCTGAGGAAATGTCAATGAGAAAAATAATACTATCGTCCGTCATCGCCGCACTTGGTACCGCGTTCGGCGGCGCTGTTCTGGCATCACCTTTGCAAGACGCGGTGGCAGCGGATTATGCATATCTCGCAAAGCTGTTCCAGCACTTGCACGCCAATCCCGAGTTGTCGATGCAGGAGACAAGGACGTCTGATCGCATGGCCAGGGAAATGTCGGCGTTGGGATATGTCGTTACCCGCAATATCGGCAAGACGGGTCTTGTCGGCATCATGAAAAACGGGGAGGGCCCGACGCTATTGATCCGGGCCGATATGGACGGCCTTCCCGTTCTTGAAAAAACAGGCCTGGACTATGCATCGGCTGCGCGCCAGGTGAATCTTGAGGGCGCAGAGATGCCGGTGATGCATGCGTGTGGCCACGATATGCACATGACATCGTTAATCGGCGTCGCACGGCGCATGCTTGAGCTCAAGGATCACTGGCAAGGCACGTTGATGCTGCTCGGGCAACCTGCAGAAGAGGCGATCGGCGGCGCCAAGGCCATGGTGGCCGATAATTTGTACGAGCGCGTCGGACGGCCGGATTTTGCCCTGGCGCTTCATGTAATTGCCAAGTACCCGGCAGGCAAGATCGCGTTTAGCGATGGCCTCATGTATTCGAGCGCCGATACTGTGAAAATTACGGTGCGCGGCGTCGCCGCGCATGGCGCTTCACCACATCTTGGCCGCGACCCGGTGTTGATCGGCTCGCAGATCGTGCTCGCGCTACAAGGCATCATTACGCGAGAGGTTTCACCTCTGACTCCCGCGCTCATCACGGTCGGAGCTTTTCGCGGCGGCTCGGCGCCGAACGTAATCGCTGATCACGCACGACTGGATATCACGGTGCGCGCAAACAACGAGAAGACCCGCGCCATGCTGTTAAAAAGTATCGAACGTGTCGCAACGCAGACCGCGCGAGCCGCCGGTGTTCCAGAAGACTTAATGCCGATTGTCGATGTTCTTGATGACGGCGCACCAACGACGACAAATGATGCTGCGTTGTCACGACGCGTGAGAGCAGCAATGCTCGCCGGCATGGGCGCCGACGCGTTCGTGGAGTGGTATCAATCCGACATGGGCGCTGAAGACTTTCCCATGCTCGTCAACGTCGATCCGCCAATTCCCAGTGTCTACTTTGAGATCGGAGGTACGCCGCCGGAGTTAATCGAAACGGGCGCGTGGGCCAGCCATCACTCGCCGCTGTTCAAAATCGACGCGGAGACGTCAATCAAGGCGGGCGTAGAGTCGATGACGCTCGCCGCGCTGGAACTCCTGCAAGCGGAATAGGCGCAACTGCGAGATCAGGGTCGAGCTTCAAGCGCAGCAAGGGCTCCGGCCGCGACCACGGACCACCCCAGCCACGGCAGTTCACCGAGCGTCAGAACCAATGTGCCTGACACAACGGCCGTTGCTGCCATGGCCAGCCAATATCGCTGATGACGTTGTGCATTGAGTTGTTCGCGAATCTGCTGTAACTCGGATGATTGCAGGCTGAATTCTATCTTGCCTGTCGCCGCCTGCTCGCCCAGGTGATGAATAATCGCGGGGAGCTCACGCATCGCGTCTCGATACTGCGGCAGGTTTTCCCGCAGGTCTTTAAGCATTGCGCGGGGGCCAACTTGCTCGTCCATCCAGCGCTTGAGCACCGGGTGTGCTGTCTTCCACAGGTCGAGTTGCGGATAAAGCTGTCGTCCAAGACCCTCAATATTGAACAGTGTCTTATGCAATAAAATCATCTGCGGTTGAATTGCGACGTCAAACCGCTGCGCCACCCGGAAAAGTCGCATGAGGAGTTGCGCAAACGAAATCTCAGCGAGTGGTTTGTTGAAAATGGGTTCGCAAACAGTACGAATCGCTGTTTCCAGTTGGTCGATACGTGTGCCCGACGGCACCCATCCGCTGTCGAGATGAAGTTTCGCAATACGATGATAGTCACGATCGAAAAACGCCAGGAAATTTTCTGCCAGGTAACGCTGATCTTCGGGGCTTAATGTGCCAACGATGCCGAAATCGACAGCTGCGTACCTGGGTCGTTCCGGATCGGTTGTAATGACGAAAATATTGCCGGGGTGCATGTCAGCATGAAAAAAATTGTGCCGGAAGACCTGTGTAAAAAAAATCTCGACGCCGTTCTCGGCCAGCACCTGAATGTTGGTGCCCGCGGCGCGTAGCGATTCCATGTCACTGATCGGGGTACCATAAATACGCTCCTGAACCAGGACTTCCGGCCGGCAGTAGTCCCAGTAAATTTCAGGTACGTACAACATGTCCGAGCCTTCGAAGTTCCGCTTCAGCTGCGTGGTATTTGCTGCTTCACGCATCAGGTCGAGCTCGTCGATAACCGTATGCTCGTACTCATCGACGAGCTCAAGCGGTTTCAGACGCTTGGCATGTTGCCAGTAACGGTCGGCCAGTCCCGCGAGCACGCGAAGCACGGCAAGGTCCCGTTCGATATCCTCCAACACGCCGGGCCGGAGAATCTTCACGATCACTTCCACGCCGCTTTGCAGTTGTGCGGTATGAACCTGGGCTATCGACGCGGCAGCGAATGGCTCTGCGTCAAAACGCTTGAAGACATGGTCGACGGACTCGCCATAGGCCGCTTCAATTATTTCAATTGCCTGCTGTGCAGGAAATGGCGGTACGTCATCCTGCAGTTTGGCGAGTTCATCGGCGATATCCTTCGGTAGAAGATCGCGCCGGGTTGAAATCGCCTGGCCGAACTTCACGAATATGGGACCCAGTTCCTCGAGCGCCAGCCGTATGCGTTCTCCGAGCGGCGCCGAGCTGTCACGGCGGCGCGGCGCCAGGTAGAAAAGAAATCGCAGCGGCCGCAGCAAATGAGTCTGCCTGATGACATCGTTCAGGCCGTACTTGACGAGTACTCGCTGTATTGCAAGCATGCGAAAAATCGTGCGTCGCCTGGCCACTCAGGTGTCACTCATTAGTCGATTCAAGCGTGCCTCGAGGCGGGCCACGTCATCGCGCAGCGTGCCGACCTTTTTTGCGAAGCGATCAACTTCATAGCGACTCGGCGTCTCGCGGCTTTCTTCCTGCAAGTATTCGCGAATGTTTGTACCCATGGTAGAGCGGGCTTCACGCGCCCAGCGACGCAGCCCACGCGCGAATTCGCCCAGGCGATGCGCGGCAATATCGCCGACGAAGACGGACAGTTCTTCTTCAACGTCAGGCCTGGCCAGGCTAAGGAGTCGTTGGAAATCCTGGGCGGTTTCGGCGTCGCCGCCGAGATCCAGTGATCCGTCTCGAATTGCACTTTCTCCCGACCGACCTGCCATGATCGCCAGCGTGACAATGGAGCCGCTGATGATCACATCCGGCTCTCTCTCTGTTTCGGTGACGAGCTCTAGCAGCTCTTCGTGAATGATGAAGTACGCCGCGAGCGCGGTATCCCGAACGCGTACGGCAACCACGACGTCGTCAAGTTTCGCGCATAATTCACGCGCCGGCGTCGTCGCCTGGATATTGCGATTCAGGATGTTTGCAATCGGGCGCAATGCCGCTTCGAGAGCACCCATGGCGTCTAAATCCGGTACCCAATGTGCAGGGCGACAATGCCTGCGGCCAGGTTGTGGTAACGGCAGCGCTCAAAACCGGACTTCTGCATCATGCTCTTCAACGTTTCTTGATCAGGGTGCATGCGTATGGATTCGGCGAGGTACCGGTAGCTGTCAGCATCATCGGCAATTAGCTTGCCGAGCACTGGCAATACCTTGAAAGAGTAGAGATCGTAAGCGGGCCTGATTGCCTCGCTTGGCTCGGAAAATTCCAGAATCATCGCTTTCCCGCCGGGCTTCAATACCCGGTACATTGAAGCCAGCGCGGCATCCTGGTCCGTGATATTGCGTAACCCGAATGCAATCGCGACGCGATCGAAAGTTCGCTCCGCGAACGGCAGATCCTGGGCATCGACCTGGGCAATGCTGACGTTGCCGGCAATGCCGGCGTCGACAAGGCGTCGCCGCCCCTGCCCGAGCATGGCGGCATTGATATCAGCAAGAACGACGTGCCCGTCTTTGCCGACCTTGCGCGCGAACTCCCGAGTAAGGTCGCCAGTACCGCCGGCCAGATCCAGTACAACGTGGCCAGGCTTCACTGCTGCCTGGTCGATCGTATAGCGCTTCCAAAGTCGATGCAGCCCGGCCGACATCAGGTCGTTCATGATGTCATAGCGACTTGCTACAGAATCGAATACGCTCCGCACCAACCCGGCTTTATCATCGGCCGAAACGGTCGTGTATCCGAAGTGCGTCGTGTCGCTGCTTTGTTCCGGCTTTGCCATCGTTTGTCGTTGTTATCCAGGCGTCTGCCGCGAGGATACCCTGCGAGTATCAGCCGGTCGACCCGGCATTACAGAATGTAACGGCTTAAATCCTCGTCCTGCGCCAGTTCAGCCAGGTGATCATTCACATAGCCGGCGTCCACAGTCAGCTTGGCCCCACTCTTGTCCGACGCCTCGAATGAAATCGTTTCCAGGAGACGCTCCATCACCGTATGCAGTCGCCGAGCGCCGATATTTTCGGTGTTCTCGTTGACTTGAAATGCAACCTCGGCAATACGTCTTACCCCGCTCTCGGCAAATTTCAGCGCGACTTCTTCCGTGTTCAGTAGTGCCCCGTATTGAGCAGTCAATGACGCGTCGGGCTCGGTCAGGATGCGCACGAAGTCTTCTGTTGTAAGAGACTTCAACTCAACACGTATCGGAAAGCGTCCCTGCAATTCCGGGATCAGGTCTGACGGCTTCGACGCAGTGAAAGCACCTGAGGCGATAAAGAGAATGTGGTCGGTCTTGACCATGCCGTATTTGGTGTTGACCGTTGAGCCCTCGACCAGCGGCAATAGATCGCGTTGCACGCCCTCTCGTGAGACGTCGGCCCCGTGAGTTCCTGAACTGCGGGCAACCTTGTCGATCTCGTCAAGAAATACGATGCCGTGCTGCTCGACGGCCTCGAGCGCCTTTGCCTTAAGCTCTTCCTCGTCGACCATCTTCGAAGCTTCCTCATCGGTCAGATTTCGGAAAGCTTCTTTGACTTTGAGCTTGCGGGTCTTTCTGCGACTGCCGCCGAGATTTTGAAACATACCCTGTAGCTGGCTGGTCATCTCTTCCATGCCCGGAGGAGCCATTATTTCCACCCCGACGGGCAGCGCCTGGATATCGATTTCGATTTCCTTGTCGTCAAGCTTGCCTTCGCGAAGCATCTTGCGGAATTTCTGACGAGTGTCGTTATCGCCGGTGCTGCGGCCGGGCACAGCCTCGGCGCTGATGCCAACGTTTCGTGACGGTGGTGGCAACAATGCGTCGAGAACACGTTCTTCGGCCGCATCTTCGGCGCGATGTCGCACCTTCGACATGGCGTCTTCACGAATCATCTTGACTGCCACGTCCATGAGATCTCGAATAATGCTGTCGACCTCGCGGCCGACGTAACCAATCTCGGTGAACTTGGTTGCTTCAACCTTGATAAATGGCGCGCGGGCAAGGCGCGCAAGGCGACGGGAGATTTCGGTCTTGCCAACACCCGTGGGTCCGATCATGAGAATGTTCTTGGGCGTAATCTCGCTTCTAAGCGGCTCACCGACCTGAACGCGCCGCCAACGATTGCGTAGCGCGATTGCGACTGCGCGTTTGGCTTCGTCCTGGCCGACGATGTGTTTATCCAGCTCCTGGACGATTTCTCTGGGGGTCATCTGCGACATGGGATTCTCATTTCGCGCGTTTATGCCCGTCTGGGTGCAAGGCGCGCTCCTACAGTTCTTCTATGGTGATGTTTTGATTGGTAAAAACACAGATGTCGCCGGCTATGAGTAGCGCCTTTTTGGCAATCTCGGCGGCCTCGAAGTCTGTGTTCTGTAACAGGGCCAGTGCTGCGGCCTGTGCGTACGGACCACCGGAGCCGATCGCCATGAGATCGTTCTCGGGCTCGATAACATCGCCATTTCCGGAAACAACAAACGAGCTCTCGGTATCCGCGACACAAAGCAACGCTTCCAGGCGTCGCAGCCGGCGGTCGCTGCGCCACTCCTTCGCTAATTCGATAGCGGCACGCGTCAGGTTGCCATATTGCTCGAGTTTGGTTTCGAACAACTCAAAGAGCGTGAACGCGTCGGCAGTTCCACCTGCGAAGCCTGCAATCACGCGGCCGTCGGCCAGCGGGCGAACCTTGCGCGCGTTGCCCTTCATGATGGTGTTGCCCATGCTGACCTGGCCATCACCGGCGATAGCTACCTTGCCATTGCGCCGGACTGAGACAATGGTCGTCCCTCGAAACTGTTCCATGGTGGTTTTCCTTCTAGCTCTTCTTACGCGCCCGGGGGTGTGTTCGGTCGTATATCTGGGCTAGATGCTGGAAATCAAGGTGGGTATAGATCTGCGTCGTCGAGATATTCGCGTGCCCGAGAAGCTCCTGAACGCCACGCAGATCGTGGCTCGACTCGAGCAGGTGCGTGGCGAACGAGTGGCGAAACAGGTGTGGATAAACCTTGACATCAATTCCCTGTACGCGGGCCCAGTGAGCAACCCTGGCCTGCACGGAGCGCGGGCTGATGCGCGTACCCCGGTTGCTGACAAACATGGCGGATTCTTCGGACGCGGCGAATTTGGCCCGCGACAAGTTCCATCGTTGCAGGGCCTTCAAGGCGTGCCGACCCACCGGAATGATGCGGTCTTTGTTGCCTTTGCCGGTCACCCGAACTGTCCTGTCCTGCATATCTATGTCGCCACAATTCAAATCTGTGAGCTCCGAGAGGCGCAGGCCCGACGAGTACAGCAACTCCAGAATAGCACGGTCGCGATCGACGATAGGCCCATCGCCCGGAATATCGAGCAGTCGTGCCATGCGGTCGGCGTCGAGATTGCCCGGTAGTCTTTTCTTGCCTTTTGGCGCGGCGACAGACGTGACCGGATTATTGTCAACGTGCTTCTCACGGATCAGGTAACGGAAAAACGTTCTGCAGGCAGAGAGCCTGCGCTGAATGCTCTTCGCACCCAGGCCTCTGCGAAAGCTGGTGGCAGCGAAGGCGCGAATATGCCCGCTATCCAGCTGACCCCAGGAGCCGACATCCGACTCTTTGCAGAATGCGACTAGTGCTTCGAGATCGCGGCGGTAGTTCTTGGATGTTTGCGGCGACAGCCGACGCTCGAAATCGAGATGCCGTATGAATTTATCGATCCAGCCAGCGTCGTCCACGAGACCAGGCCTGTGCGTCAGTAGCGCCTGAGGGCACCCGCAACGAGGTCACCGAGGCGTGTCAGGAAGTCGATACTCATTCCGGGGTGAAAACGGCGGGTGTCATTGCTTCCGATAGCCAGGAAACCGATTTCCGCACTCTTTGCGAGCGGCACCAGGGCAGCAGAACCAATCTCGCTCGCGTCATCGTGGAACAGAAAGTCGCGCTGTGCATCACGAATTTGCCCGCATCGAGGCACGGTGCCGCCGAGGAAGGTTTTGAAAGGCTTGAGTTCATCAGCCTTGCGTTCGATCACATGCAGGAAACGCCCGGCGTGGATATCGTCAAACGCACCCGGGTCTCCGAACAAGACCAACACCGCGTGGTCGGCGCCGAAGCCGCTGCGCATGCCCTCCTCAAGTGCAGCAATCGTTGATTTAAGGTCGGCGGACGCCAGTAGTTGCATGGCGAGTTCATGTATTTTTGCAGCGAGTAGATCGTTTGCGCGTGCGACTTCGATCAATTCCTTCATTTTCTTTTCGAGCTTCAGGTCCTTTTGTCTCAGCATCGAGATCTGGCGCTCGACAAGCGATACGGCGCCCCCGGACGCATGCGGCAAATGCAGAGAGCTCAACAGGGTGGCGTGATGTTCGAAAAAATCCGGGTGAGCGGCCAGGTAGTCATGAATAGCCTGTTCCGACAATTCTTCCTCAACGTATTCAGTTTCGGGTTGTGTGCTCATTGTTCGCTCATTCCTCCAGATCCATCGTTCCTTCGCTGATCAATACGGCGTTTCCCGTGAGCCAGACGGGATCGTCGCCGCCGCGCCAGCTTACCATGACTTGACCACCTGGCAGTCGCACGTTGACGTGCTCGTCCAGCAAACCCAATCGCTGGCCAGCTACGACAGCTGCACACGCGCCGGTTCCGCAAGCCCGGGTTTCGCCGACGCCGCGTTCGTGCACTCGCAGGTCGATATTCAGTTTGTCAACGACCATCATGAATTCGACATTGATGAGTTCCGGAAATCGCTCGTGGTGTTCTATCGCTGGACCGAGTTCCTCGACCGGCGCGTTGACGATGTCCGCGACCCGCAAGACACAGTGTGGATTGCCCATGGAAACGACGCTGACGTCAACGTTCTCGCCCAGTACCTGAAGCTGGACCTGGGAAGGTTCGAATATCGGAGTGCCCATGCTGACGGCCACGAGGCCATCCGACATGACGCGCGCTTCGATGTGTCCCGCCGGGCTTTCGAGCACAAACTCCTGTGCACGACCGTCACCGCCAGCCAGCGCGCGGGCAACACAGCGAACGCCATTGCCACACTGTTCAACTTCCGAGCCATCGGCATTGAATACTCTGTATCTGGCCCGGCAGGCATCGCTCGTCGCCTGACTGACCCACAACAATTGATCGAAACCGGGTCCGGTTGTCTTGTCTCCGAGTTCGCGGAGTTTGTCGGGCGTCGGCGGCGGCCGGTTTGAAGTGCGTTGATCAACGACCAGTATCTGGTTGCCAGTGCAGTGCATTTTTAGATAGGGAACTTGCATGTACTTCGTATACGGCCGCTGATTCCTGTCGTGTGGACTTTTGATGTGGGCCTCTGTAGTTTACCCAATCCGCTAACAAGACGAACAAATTTGACCTCGGGGAGAGTCATGCGGCACATCATGGTTATGAATGCGAAGGGTGGTTGCGGCAAGAGCACTCTCGCGACAAATATTGCTTCTTACTTTGTGAACGAAGGCGCCAGCGTCGTTCTGGCAGACTATGACGCACAGCGTTCCTGCCTCGACTGGCTTGAACGCCGGCCGGATAACCGGCCGGAAATTGTCGGTATAGCTGGATTTGAAGAAGGCTTGAAGCACGCGCCGCGCAGCGCTGATTTCGTCATCATCGATGCTCCGGCGCGCTCCCACGGTAAAGAACTTACGGACCTCGTGCGTCATGCTGAAACGATTGTTGTACCGGTTTTACCGTCGACGATCGACATGCAAGCAACATCGCATTTCCTCGATGAGCTGAAAGCGGTTGGCAAGGTCGCACGCAAGCAGGCAAAAATAGCAACAGTTGCAAATCGTGTCCGCGACAACACACTGATTTTCGATGATCTCGACGAATACTTGTCGAAGACACGAACGCCCTATATTGCTGCGTTGCGCGACGCACAAAATTACGTGCGTGCCTACACCCGCGGCCTGGGAATCTTTGAGTTGCCCGAGTATCTGGCGTGGCCGGACTGGGATGAGTGGGAGCCGCTCACGGCGTGGTTGCGTAGCAAACGCAGCCAGCCCTAATTATTCCCTTTGGGCTTTGTCCATATATGCAATCGCGGGCAAGGCCTTCGCGGCAACCATCCCAAGACCGTCACGATAGGCGTCGGCCGCGGCGTCGGCCTCTCCCATCTGGTTGAGCAGGCTGCCATATTCCTGGTACGCCTCGGGCGTTGGTCGCAGGCCGATGACTGTTTCGAGATAACTTCGAGCTTTCCCCCACAGTTCATTGCGCAAACAAAGTCGCGCGGCTGCGAGCAGCAAATCCGGATCTTCGCTGTGATTCTTGAGCCAGCCCTCGGCGCGTTTTAGTTGCTTGCTCGCGTCGGCACCTTCAACCAGGCCGAACAAACGCACGAGTTGGCCACGCCAATTTGACCTGAGTGCCGTACTGAGTTCCTTTTCGGCTTTTTCATGCAGACCGACGCGTATGAGCGCTTCGTAATAAGACACTAGTAACGAGACGTCCGACTTGAGGGCTCTTGACACACTTGTCCAGGCCGCTGCTATTGCATCGCCGTCAGCAGCGGTGTCGAGCAGCTCTTTGCGAACGCGAATTACCCAGGTGTCAAACGTTTCCGGTTTTACATGCGAATGCTTTTTTACTCGCGGCAGTAAGTCGCCAAGCGATTTCCAGTCCTCAAGCTTGTAATACAAGCGGCCCATGAGTGCCAGGGCGTGGCCGTGATCTTTCGAGTTTTCATCAAGACGGCGCAGTGTCGCAAGAGCCTGCTCGAGTTGGCCGCGATCGAGCTGAAATTCCGCCTGCGTTAGCAGTACCGCATTTACCGCTTCAGGAGTTTCCTTGTAGGCAAGGCGTAACCATTCATCGCGACGTTCATCGCGGCCTTGTAAATGTGCTGCGCGTGCTGCCTGCAGGTAGTTGAATAATGGTGAGTCGCTGGTACTTGCTGCACGCGCCAGCATGCGCTCGCCGCGCGCAAATTGGCCCTCGGCGACGGCGATCATGCCAAGAGTCATTTTTTGCCCGGAGCGTGCTGAGCGGTATCGACCGGCCGCCTCGCCGATACGGCGCGGCGCGAGGATTAGTTTACGGATCAACCAGACCGCCAATACCAGCGCCGCCGCGAATAGCACGAGTACCGGGACCGACATCTCAATCAGGTAGCCACGAAAATTGATTACGACGTAGCCAGGATCGGAAAGCAGGAAATGTGCGGCAAATGCGCTTGCGACTAGCGCCAATACGACAATGATGCCGAATTTCACTCGCTTGTCTCGCCCAGTGTTCGGAACTGTCGCAACAGCTGCAGGGACTCCGAGATATCCGGCACGGCGGTTGTGAACACATTGTTGCGAATTTCCGCGATTGTCTGCTGCGCACTGACGACCTGCGCGCTATCGCCGTCGAAATAGTCGCTGAGCAGAGAGCTCGTATCATCGAGTGTCTGTTCAAATATTGCCTGCTCGCCGCGTAACAGGGCGAGGCGTGCCGACTGCAACTGCAGGGCGATGTTGTTGTGCAGAAAATAGGCGGCATCGGGCGAAAGCAGGGCGAGCTTGGCCTGCTCCGGTGGCGTTACCTTGACGAGGCCGGACATTGCATCTTTAACTGAGGCCCATGCACGATCGACGGCACCGGCATCGGGGTCGAGTTCCTCCTGTGCCTCATCGTCCGACTCCGTCGCGCTGGCGAGCGGCAGCGATTCAACGACGCGAGCAAGGCTTGCGAGCGTCAGGATCGCGCCCTCAATATCCGGTTTATCCATTACCGCAAGCGCGGCAAGCTCATCCGCGAGCGCCCGTCGTACATCGGTGAGTGCCGGATTAGACAATTGGATTACGCGTTCATCCGCCATACTCAGCGCGAGCGAGGCAAGGCGTGGATTATTTGCAAGCTGTAGTTGGGCATTCGCGATTTGCATGTAGTACTCGGCTTCAGCCAGCAAAAATGTCTCTCGAGCACCGGCCGAAATGCCGGCGAGTGAGGCAACCGAGCTTTCGATCGTCGACATACGCGCCGGGAGAGAACTCAGAAGCCGGATGCGCTCATCGATATCACGTCGTATCGCGTCGATGTCACCCGAGTAGTCGACGCGCGGAATCTGATCGACCTCGGCTTGTAGAGCAGCCAACGAATTGCGCGACTGCTCGATGCGCGTCTCGAGACTGGTCAGGGCGTCGTTGACCATGGCATCGTTGGTCGAACGCCAGTTCTGATATATCGTGTAGCTAACGGCGGCCAGTGCAGTGGCCGCCAAGATGACTGCCAGCCAGGCGACCGTGTTGCGTTTCGTCGGCACCTCGTTTAGCGGCTCCTTCACCGGCTCCTTCACCGGTTTCTTCGCCGATTCCTTTGCCGGCTCCTTCACGGGTTTCTTCACCAGTTTTTTCTTTTTTGTTTTCTTGGTGTCACTCATGGTGCTAGTCCGCGCTCGGTCCGGTGAGTTGCAATGATTGCCTCGACCATCTCGTTAGCCCCGGGTCCGGATGCAAGTATCGGCCTTGAGGCAGGGTGCCGATCCAATGCTTCTTTTATCACACGAGCGGCTGGAGTCACCAGTGGCGTGCTCTCGAGTCGCGCCGCACACCAGTCGGGCAACAAAGTCAGCAGATTGTCGAGGGATTGCATGCTCATCACCGTAACAACGCTGATATCGCCATTCCGCGAGCCAGCTTCGACTTCAGCGACTAGCTCCGGGCTTGGTTGCGGAAGCACGCGATCGTAGACGCTCAGGTAGTGCACCGTTGCACCACGGATGGTCAGCATCTCGGCCAGTAACTCCCGGCCGTCGTTGCCACGAATGATGAGTATCTGCTTTCCCGAGACGTCTTTTAACGCGGGTTCTTCGAGCAAGCTTTCGCTGTCATAGCCGTTCTGAGGACATATATCGACGATGTGTCCGGCCGCCAGTATTGCCGCTGCAGTGGACGGGCCGATCGCGCCGGTTTTGGCGCCGCCGGCATACTGCAGGCCGTATTCAACGGCGTTACGGCTCACGAAAATGACAATGTCCGGCTTGGGGACGCGCGCGACGTCAGCCTGGATGACATTCGTGGCGCGCGGCACGATTTCGATAACGGGAAAGCACACTACGCTGCCACCTTCATTTTCGATCGCTGCTATCAAATCCGCTGCCTGCGCGCGCGGGCGAGTAACGAGTACGCCGACTCCCTGCAGCGCGGCGTCACTCATGCGACGCTCCGATTGAGTCAAGTAATTCGCGCGCGCCGTTGTCGAGCAGGCGTGCCGCGAGACGTTCGCCCAGCGCCCGCGCATCGTCCACGCTTCCGCTTAGCGTGTCGCTGATTGAATGGCTGCCATCGGGACGTGCGACCAAAGCGGTAAGCGCGATCGTGTCCCCGTTGACGACAGCATGCGCCGCGATGGGCGATTGGCAGCTAGCTTGCAGGACGCGGGCGATGGCGCGCTCCGCGGCCGTCGTTTGTGCCGCCGTTTGGTCATTGAGACAAGCGAGAATGGCGCGCAGCTCCGCGTTATCTTCCAGGCATTCGATGCCAAGTACGCCCTGCGCGGCCGCTGGTAACATTTCCTCCGCGGAAAATTGCTGGCTGATGTGATGGGTCATCTCGAGTCGTTCCAGCCCTGCCGCCGCGAGAACGATTGCATCGTAGTCACCATTCTCGAGCTTCGCGAGACGTGTGTTGACGTTGCCTCGAAGCGGTTCGATTCTCAGGTCGGAACGCAGCATTTTCAGCTGCGCCTGCCGACGCAAGCTGGAACTGCCGATAGTGGCGCCCTGGGGAAGATCGGCGAGTTGTTCGCCGTTGCGCGTCACCAGCGCGTCCGCGTAATTGGCGCGTTCCATCGTGGCCGCGAGACAAAATCCTGCGGGTATCTCGGCCGGCATGTCCTTCATGGAATGCACCGCAATATCCGCATCGCCTTGCTGCATGGCGACCTCAAGTTCCTTGATGAACAGGCCCTTGCCGCCAATTTTCTGCAGGCTGCGATCGAGCATTTCGTCGCCCCTGGTTGACAGGGGCACGAGCTGGGTACCGTCGACGTCGGGCAGCGCGTCAAGAATCGCAGCGACATGACGGGCTTGCCAAAGTGCCAGGGCGCTCTTGCGAGTCGCGATACGAATTTTCACGGCGAGCTAGCCTCCCTTTAGACGCCGGCGCACCTCTGCCAAATGCCGGCGGCTGATTATCAGCTCTTTGTCATCGACTTGCGAGCTGTCTCGCAGTACGACGCAACTCTTCCCTTCCGCGGTTTTTTCGATTCGACTAATACGTTGCACAGCAACGAGCACGCCGCGGTGAATGCGCACGAACTCGGCACTGAATTCCTCGGCCAGCGACTTCAGAGAATCATCTATGAGGTTCTGACCGTTGTCATGATCCACTGTCACGTATTTCTGGTCTGCGCGAAAGCAAAGCACATCGGCAATCGGGATCAGTTTGAGTTCGTCCTGAACTCTTGCACAAACGTGTTTGCGCGCGGAGTGCATATGCGCTTCCACAGCGACTGCAGCCAGTATATTGGCTGTGTGTGTTGACGCCCGCTCGAGCGCATCGGTAAGCCGAGTGCGACGCACGGGTTTCAAAACATAGCCGATTGCGCGAGCGTCGAATGCCTCGACGGCATATTCATCGTACGCAGTCGTAAAAACGACTGCCGGGCTGTGTTCAAGTTTATTGAGGTGGTGCGCGGTCTCGATGCCATCCAGACCTGGCATGCGAATGTCGAGCAGTACGACATCGGGCTGCAGCCTGGCCGCCATTGCGATGGCTTCTTCGCCGTTTCCCGCTTCGCCGATAACGTCGTACCCGTCCTCGTCGTTCAGGATTTGCCGCAAGCGCTCGCGTGCCGGCTGCTCGTCGTCAACGATCAGAACTTTCACTGCCCGGTGAAGTCCGCAGGGAACCGCAGGTGAACGGTGAAGCTGTCATCGAGATCTTCAACGTCGACTGTTGCCTTGTTGCCATAAGCGAGTTCGAAGCGCTGGCTAATGTTGGACATGGCCATCTTATTGCCGTCCTTGTCACGGGCTCTTCCCGGTGCGACGGGGTTGGAAATTGAGATATCCAGATAATCGCCGTCCTGTTTTCCCGTGACCAGCACCTCACCGCCGTCCGGCAATAATTCAATGCCGTGGTAGATAGCATTCTCGAGCAGCGGCTGTATCGTCAGGCTCGGAATGCGCGCGCGCATTGGCAGCTCGCCAATATCCCAACGGACGTTAAGTCTGTCGCCGAGTCTTAGTTTTTCAATACGCTGGTAGATCGCTGCGGTTTCCAGCTCCTGTTTGAGCGATGTGCGATTGCCGGAGCCGCCGAGGTTCGCTCGCAGCAGGTCTGACAAATCCTCGACGGCTTCTTCAGCCTGACGCGGATCAGTACGGGTCAGCGATGCGATGGTATTCATGCTGTTGAAAAGAAAATGCGGGCGGATCAGGGCCTGTAACGCGCTTATGCGCGACTGGGCTTCCAGCACGATGCTACGCCGCCACTCGCTTGAAATGTACAGGTAGCGCATGGCGAGCGCGATTACGATAGAGCTGATTGCAAACGTGCGCAGGATAAACGTGCCGTGCGTGTCGTCGATGATTAGCGACTGAGCGAAAATTCGCGTCAGCTGCCATGAGGCCTCGGCCAGAGCGAGGCACATGAATTCGAGCACTGCAAAACTGATCACGAACGCGCGTGTTTTGCCGGCGCTTTCCAGTCGACTTTTGAGTCGGCACATGAGAGCCGTGCCGAGTAGCCCAATCCACAGGACAAAGAACGATGTCTTGGACAATTCGATCTGAAACTGCCCCTGCGTGTCGTGGGCCGCGAGTGTCAGGACGATTGCAACCAGCTCGGCAACGAGCACAACAATTAATAGTGTGCTGGCCGCACAAAAGTCCGGAAGGTAGGCCTGGCTATCTTCGTGTGTGGGGTCCTGTGCTGCCGTCAAGCGGGCGCTCCTTGTGCGTACGAACGTATTGTAGCGCCAGCAACGGCCTCAGGGTGAGGTCCAGTCGACGTTCGTATCAGGAATTGCAGTATTCCTGAATCAATTCCTCGTTTTGCTTGCGGGCTGCCTCCCGTTCGGCATCGTCAAGATAAACGCGCTCACCGTATTCGTCTTCGCGAAAGATTCGGCGTGAATACAGGTACGTGTCTGTTCTGCTGCGATAGGCGTCGCATTTTTTCTGCCGCCCTGCGGCCTTTGCACGCTCATCTTCGCGAGCCTGGGCTTTCTCGGCAGCTGCGGTTTTTTCCTCGCGACGGGAGGTCTGCGTGTCGAGCCGTGCTTGAACGCGCTCCTGAACAACGGTGTTGTTCGTGCGTTTGTACGTGAGCTGTATACGCTCTACGTCTGCATCGTCGGACGGGCGGTCTTCGTAGTGAACATTGCCGTCGACGTCAGTCCACTTGTAGATACTGTCCGCGATCGCGCCACCACTGACGGTGACGGACATGACCAGCAGTCCGAGAATGAGGTGCCTGTTTTTCATTTACGCATTAAACCATGGCAGGTGCGTGTTTATTGTGATCACGGTCACAGCGGGCGGTGGTAATTTCCCGGTTGGACAATAAAAGGCCGGAAGATCCAACGCCTTTCTCTGTCGTATGCGAGCAATTGCCGCTGGTGTTTTTGTATTGGCTCAGGTATCAAACGGCTATGGGCGATGATTCGATAGAAAAACTGGCAAGGAAACTTGCGGAGTCCGTTCCGGACGGACTGCGCTCGGTCCGTGACGATCTGGAAACTAATTTTCGCTCCGTACTCAAAGCAGGAATTGGCAAGCTCGACCTCGTAACGCGGGAGGAATTCGAAGTGCAGGAGGCCGTTTTGGCGCGCACGCGTGAAAAGCTCGACACGCTCGAAGCTAAACTTGAGGAGCTGGAAAAAACACGCCAGTAGGATCTGGATCCCGCTTGATGGGAGCGGCGCTTGCACCCAAAGGGCATAAAGCCGCGATAAGGGCCATGGAGGGCCAAAGTATGAGCCTCGCCATCCTCCACTGTCGAGCACAGTATGGAACCGGTGCGCCGTCCGTAACGATAGAGGTTTTTCTGTCCGGCGGTCTGCCCGTGTTTACGATCGTCGGTATGGTCGAGACCGCAGTACGGGAAAGCAAGGACCGCGTTCGCGGCGCACTGTTAAGTTCCGGATTCGATTTTCCCCAACAGCGGATAACCATCAGCCTGGGGCCCGCCGACATGCGAAAGTCTGGCGGCCGATACGACCTGGCAATCGCCCTGGGCATATTGGCTGCGAGGAAACAGTTTCCGAAGGAGGCGTTGCAGGACGTCGAGGTCTATGGGGAGCTCGCGCTAAGCGGTGAGTTGCGCCCTGTTCCTGCGATCTTGCCGTCAGTACTGAAGGCGAAAGAGGCGGGCCGCAAGGTCATCGTTCCCAGGAATAACGCTATCGAGGCGTCACTGGCAGGCGCCGAAGTCTATGCGGCTACTTCGCTTCTTGAAGTCACGGCACACCTGACGGGGCGAGCGAAGATCGAACCCGTCGGGAAACTGTGTCACCTCGCAGCCGATGCAGCATGCAATGACCTGCTTGATGTAAGAGGTCAACAGCATGCCAAGCGCGCCCTGGTGATCGCTGCGGCTGGTGGTCACAACCTGTTATTCGTCGGTCCGCCCGGCACCGGCAAGAGCATGCTTGCGCGGCGGTTGCCGGGAATCCTCCCCGCCATGACTGACGCGGAGGCCCTCGAGACAGCAGCAATCGATTCGATACTGGGCATACCCATCGCGCTTGCGAGTTGGCGTCGGCGGCCGTTCAGGTCTCCGCATCACACGGCGTCGGCGGCCGCGCTCGTCGGTGGTGGGCGGGGTCCGAGGCCCGGTGAGATATCGCGGGCGCACAACGGTGTCTTGTTTTTGGACGAATTACCGGAATTCAATCGCAATGTTCTCGAAGGTTTACGCGAGCCGCTGGAGTCAGGTGCAATCAACATTGCGCGTGCAGGAACACAGGCGGACTATCCAGCAAAATTTCAATTGATTGCGGCGATGAATCCCTGTCCCTGTGGATACCTTGGCGACCCGTTCGCCGATTGTCATTGCAGCGGTGAACGTATCGCTGCTTATCGACGGAGGATCTCCGGGCCGCTCCTCGACCGTATCGATTTGCATGTGGAGGTCGCCCGACCCGCGACGGAGTTGCTGCGCACAGGAGACAAGAACGGTGAAAGCAGCGAATCGGTGCGTGCGCGCGTCGAAAACGCGTGGGCGTTGCAGTGGTGCCGGGGAGGGACAAACAACGCGCGTCTGAAGGGAACGGATCTGGATGCCGTATGCGGGGTTTGTGATGAGGGTTGGGCATTGCTGGAACGCGCTGCCGAGCAATTTAATCTGTCAGCGCGTGCTCATCAGCGAGTATTACGCGTTTCAAGAACCATTGCGGACCTGGTCGGAGACGAAAAAATAGCGCCGTCGCATATTGCGGAGGCGCTGTCTCTTCGCTGCCTGGACCGGCCGTTGTGACATTAAGCAACCTACCGGGCTTCCCCGATCATGTAGTCTACGGCCGCTTCGATTTCTGCGTCAGAGAGGTCGATGCGACCACCCTTCGGTGGCATATAGCCAGTCGAACCCGAGTAGCCCCCGAGTGCGTGCTGTTTCAGCACTTCACCGCCCTGAGCGATGCGATCCGCCCAAAGTGCTTTGTCGCCGTGTATCGGGGCTCCGCCAATGCCCGCTCCATGACAAGCGAGGCATGCTGTGTTGTAAACCTGCGGACCTGACATCGCGGTTGCCACTGGCTCGGGTTCCTCAGCGGTTTCGATAGTTACCGCCGATGCTTCGTGCTCCTCACCGGGAAGATAAACCTGGCCGACCGGGCGGATGCGCGCTGCAATAGCGGCCTGGTACTCCGCGCTATCTTGATCGCTAACGCCCGCCGTCAAATCCGATATTTTCATTGCCAGCACGACGATCGCCAGCGCGGCCGCGGAAAGCACGCCAATGACGAGGGGGTGATTACCAAGAAATTTCTGGATCCCGCTCAAGTGCTGCTCCGGAGTGAGTTAATACTGAAAACCGGATCGCTTGCCCGGCGGTGGCGGGCGATTATATAACATCTGCCGACCGTTCAGGGCGGCACCTAGCTGTACCGGCGTGATGATCCGGCCGATCAAGCGGTACCCGTGCCACAAAATAATCCAGAAACCGATCATCATTGAAAACCCGCTAACGGTGAACGCGAACAGGAATGGGCGAATGCCCGTCATCATTTCCTGAAACGACGTGCCGTCATAGACGCCCTTGCCGATTCCGGCCAGGATCAACGCCGAGAAAAACACGGCTAACGAGATATTCACGGTCCAGAAACCGATGCGCAGCTGGCGCGAACAATTCGCGTGTACTTCGTTTGGTACTTCCTCACGAATGACGTAGAAAATTGACGCGAGAAGAATCATCGTATTGATGCCGATCGTGCTGCCCATCGCATGTGCCACAGTGATGTGCGTGCCATGCGTGAACAGGTTGAAGGCCGGCACCGAAATGACGAGTGCCAGCCCGAGGTTAATGAATACCCAGATGTCGGCCGCGACCAGGAATCGATAAGCGTTGCAGTGGGCATTCTTTTGCCATGTCTCAAGCGATGCGCGCCAGTCCCAGATGATCTTTCCGAAGATAAACAGCTCGGTCATGCTGACGAAATAGGCGAACGTGCGAATCCATGTCTCGGACGGAACGAGGTACGTGTGATGTGCCCAACCGAACATGAGATTAAAGAGGCCGAGGAAGTACAGCCCGAATGCGAGATTGGAGCGTGCGTACTTGTCACAACCGCTGATACGAGTCGCAAGGTACAGTGCTGTGCCGTAAACCAACATATTCCACGAGCCGGTTAGCGCCCCGTAGGATTTCCACTGCACCATGATTTCCCGAACCATGTTGTCGCGAAAATAGGGAATGAGCCAGAGGTGCGCTTCGGTGTATGTAATGAAGAAGAACACGATCCCCGTGCCCCACATCCAGTAGTAGACGGGCCACGGTTCCTTGTCCTGGCGCGCTGTTTTGAAAAAGTTCACGCCGAACATTATCCAGGTCAGGAAAATCGGGATACTCAGGACTGGTGGAAATTCGAAATACTCACGCCCGCCGAACTTTCCTGACAAGTAGCAAGCAATGATGGCAAGTCCGGTCACGAGGAATATCCAGAAGTGCCAACCGACAGCTCGCACGGAAAATAATGGCAGCTTGCATTGCCGCGGCAGGTAGAAATAGATTCCGCCGATTGCGACCAGAAAGATCCACGCGACAACCATCGACACGTGAAGTGGCCGGGTCTTGGTAAACAACAGCTCCTGCAGAAACTCCGGAAACAGGAACTGGAATCCGCCGATGACGCCGAATAGCATGCCAGTGGCAAGCGCCACGATGCCCAGTTGCATGAAACGCAGGCCGCCGAAGGCGGGGTTATCGGACGTCATCGCGGGTCATCCGCTTGAGCGACGGAGCCGTTCCAGCGTACGTCGTAATTCTTTGGAGGGTAGGTGCCTGTCTGGTCAACAAATGCGAGGAAGGTGATCAATGCATCAACCTCTTCGATGTTCAATTCGAAGTTCGGCATTCTTTCGGTGCCGGCGGTGATAAACGCACGGGAGTAGGCCTCGCCGCGATTGGAAATGACATTCGTAAGATCCGGGCCCATGTATCCGCCAAGACCGTAAAACTGGTGGCAGGCCATGCAGTTATTGTCCTGAAACAGCTGTTGTCCCTGGCGCGCTTCGTCGCCCATGGGCTGGACGTGCTCTGCCGCGGTACCACTCGTATAGATATGGAATGTGTAGACGATGAATGCGGCACTGAGCGTGCCGAAAATGAGTCGATTGTTGATGTTGGCGCCCCGAGGTATTGCCTGCTCCGTCACTGGAGCGGAAGGACCAGTGTAGCGAATTGGCGCCGAAACGATGTCTCAAAAATTCGTCAAAAGTCAGAATAAATAGAAATTTATTCGTAAAAAATAGATAATAATAGAATAAAATACCAAGTAACTGTCATTTATTCGATTGGAGTGTCAAACGTGGATCGCAAGGACAGGGCCATACTGGCCGCCATACAGGATGATGCAACCCTGACCGTAGCGGAACTTGCCGAGCGTGTAAGTTTGTCGAAGTCGGCCTGCTGGCGGCGCATTCAGATACTGGAAAATGAGGGCGTCATCGGCGCACGCGTAACATTGCTGGACCAGGAAAAACTCGGATTGCACCTGACCGTTTACTCTGCCATCCGCACTCACGAACACACTGCCGAGTGGTTTGAGGGCTTTTACAAGATGGTGTCGTCATTGCCCAACGTGATGGAGGTGCATCGGCTGAGCGGTGATATCGATTACCTGATGCGCTCCGTTGTGCCTGACGTGCAAAGCTATGACGAGATGTACAAGGAAATGATCGCGAGCGTTGATCTCTACGACGTCAGCTCGAGCTTTAGCATGGAAAAAATCAAGTACACGACCGCATTGCCACTCGATCACTTGTGAATCAAGCTGACCGAAGGAAAGGGCGCGAGCGACTAGACGCCTTGTTGCGCATCATGTTTCAGTCGCATGACACGGCCGCGGCTCACATGGAGCAAGTCGCTAATCTTGCTTACCAGCGCATCCTCATATTTGTCGAGTCGGCCGTCGGCATAGGCGATTTGCCAGAGTAGAGAGACGATTCGCGCTTTTTCATCTTCATCGAGGTGCTTGTGCAGAATCTGCGTGAATTCATACGCGGAGATCAGGTCATCGGCTTTGCTGCTCGCCTCGACGACCAGCTCTGCAGCTTGTTCGGCGGATAGTTCGAAATGCGATTCGATGAGCTGCAGCAAGCGATCGAATTCACTCTCGTCAAACACGTGATCTGCACGTGCGACGTCGATCATCAGCACAGCTGTCGCGAGGCGCAACGCGACCTCGCGATCCGCAGTGCCCGTGTTCGGCGCGTCCGCTGCTGAAATCGATTCAACCACTTGAACGAATAGTCGTTTTATCATCTTATATCCAACAAACTGTGCAAAGGATGAGAAGGCTATGATCAAGGGCGCGCATGAAAGTTTCAAGCGGCAAACCGATCGGTGAATATCGAACGATTGCTCCACGTCGTCACAAAGGCGAGAATAGCCAACCAACAATGCGCCCGTAGCTCAGCTGGATAGAGTACTGCCCTCCGAAGGCAGGGGTCACAGGTTCGAATCCTGTCGGGCGCGCCATTTTTC
>CAZVLT010000015.1:0-2566 GCA_964628105.1 uncultured Woeseiaceae bacterium
TAACTTCCAGAAATTCTCTGTATCCAACACCGTATCGAAGGAGAATTCTGACAACAGGGCGCATAACCACGAGGAACGCGTCCAAGATTTGTTTTTTTAGCATTTCTTGCATAGGCACGAAGAGTATTGGTCAGTGGCCTGAATCACCAGAGAAATGACGGACATGGGAATAATCGCCCAACTCTTGGCATACGGCGGCCGAGCATGCCATATGTGTAACTGGACGAACAAACCTGAAATTCGAATTGCGATTCTCGCTAATCGCCAATCAGCGCCTGCAATCCGGCCGCGTCCAGAATGGAGATTTCCAGTTCTTGAGCCTTCGCGAGCTTAAATCCAGCCTTCTCCCCAGCGATCAGATAGTTCGTTTTTCCGGAAACAGTACCGGTAACTTTGCCACCCGCGCGTTGAATTAGTTTTTTTGCCTCATCGCGGGTCATGCCGGCGAGCGTTCCCGTGATAACGAATGTTTTGCCGGCTAGCGGACCGTCGTCTGGCGAGACCACAGGATCGGATTCCGGCCAAACCACACCCGAATCCCGCAGACGTGTGATGACCTCGAGATTATGGTCTTCTTGAAAGAACGCTCTAATTCGCGACGCCACGATTGGACCGACGTCGGGTACCTTTTGCAGCTCTTCCTCAGTTGCCGCTACGATTTTTTTTAGCCTGCCATAGTGGCTCGCCAGCCCTTCTGCTGTCGCCTCGCCTACCTCGCGAATACCCAATGCGTACAGGAATCGCGACAACGTAGTGGACTTACTCGCCCCGATCGATTGAAGAAGATTATCCGCTGACTTGTCTCCCATGCGGTCCATTTCGCTGAGCTCCGCCTTGCTGAGTTGAAACAGGTCAGCCGGATTCTTTACGCGATCGCTCTCGACAAGCTGCTCGATTAATTTCGAGCCAAGTCCTTCAATATCGAGCGCACGCCGAGAAACGAAATGCTTCAGCGCTTCAGCTCTTTGCGCAGCACAAAATAAGCCGCCCGTACATCTCGCAACCGCTTCGCCCTCCTCGCGCTCAACTCGTGAGTTGCAAACGGGACAGGCCTTCGGCAATTGAACGCGGCGCGTATTCTTCGGCCTTCGACTTGCGACCACGCTCGCCACTTCCGGGATAACGTCCCCCGCCCTGCGAATGATTACCGTATCGCCGACACGTACGTCCTTGCGATGCAATTCATCAATGTTGTGCAATGTCGCATTGCTAACGGTTACTCCGCCCACGAACACGGGTTTCAGCCTGGCCACCGGGGTAAGTGCTCCGGTTCGCCCAACCTGGAATTCCACGCCTTCCACTTTCGTCAATTCTTCCTGCGCCGGAAACTTGTGCGCGATAGCCCACCGCGGGGCTCGTGACACGAATCCGAGTTCCGCTTGCAACTTGAGGTCGTCAACTTTGTAGACCACACCATCGATCTCGTAAGCCAGGTCATCACGTCGTTTGCCAATGTCTTCGTAATACTCAAGACAACCGTCAATCCCTGCAACGACACGCCGTTCCGGGCACACCTTAAGACCCCATTCCTGCAATTGGGAAATAACCTCGCTATGCCGATCCGGCAGCCTGCCACCTTCCACAACGCCCACAGAATATGCGTACATGTCCAGCGGTCTTGCCGCCGTAAGCTTGGGATCGAGCTGCCGCAAACTGCCGGCCGCCGCATTGCGCGGATTCACAAAAGTCTTTTCGCCTGCTGCGCGAGCTTTTTCGTTGTACGCCTCGAAGCCGGCCTTTGGCATGAATACTTCACCGCGAACTTCCAGCCGCTTCGGATAGCCGCTACCCACGAGCTGCAACGGAATCGCCTGGATAGTACGAACGTTGTGAGAAATATCTTCGCCCGTGGTGCCGTCCCCGCGCGTTGCCCCGCGGACCAATTGGCCGTCTTCGAACAACAAGCTTACTGCCGCCCCATCGAGTTTTGGCTCCGCCGCATACTGCACGATCCTGGCGTCTTCGAGCTCCAGGCGATCCACAATACGGCGGTGAAAACTCCGTAATTCATCTTCGCTAAAGGCGTTGCCCAGTGACAGCATCGGCATCTGATGTTGCACGGTACCGAAAGCCAATATCGGTATCTCGCCAACGCGTTGTGTCGGCGAGCTCGGCGTGATCAACTTCGGATTCTCCTGCTCGAGGATCTGCAGCTCGCGCATGAGACGATCATACTCAACGTCCGGAATCTCAGGATCGTCCAGCGCGTGGTAGCGGTGGTTGTGGTACCGAATTTTCTTACGCAGTGCGTCGACTTTCTTGCGTGTAGTGGCCGACACGTTCATGTTTGCCAGATCATCTGGAATCAGGCGACCAGGTTGCTATGTTGAAATTGGATGATTTCTTCACGCAAATAACGTTCACGCTGAATGCTTAGAGTACTTCCTGATTCATCAAGCAGCTCTCCGTTTAAGGACTGCGCCAAGGTGCGAGCCGCAATCATCATAAGGTCGAAGCCCTCAACACTGTCGATGGGTCCCGGTAGAACAAGAAACAGGCTGATACCCGGGATTTCCTGATTCCCGATGTTCTCCAGATCAAAGCTGCCCGGTTCCACGAGGCTTGC
>CAZVLT010000015.1:2666-6615 GCA_964628105.1 uncultured Woeseiaceae bacterium
CTGTAGAAATAGACACCGGCGATGACCAGTAGCCCAAAGAACAACAGCAACCAACGCAGACCGTCCATTTCTCAGACTCGCACTCGCGAACTAACTCGCCGCCATTTTCACCGCTGCATCCAGGTCAACCGTAACCAGTCGCGACACACCGGGTTCTTGCATGGTAATGCCGGTCAGCTGGCGCGCCAACTCCATCGTGACCTTGTTGTGTGTGATGAATACAAACTGAACCATTTCCGACATTTCACTAACGATGTCACAAAAGCGGCTGATATTGGCATCATCAAGTGGTGCGTCGACCTCATCAAGCATGCAGAACGGTGCCGGGTTCAATTCGAAAATCGCGAATACCAACGCGACGGCTGCCAATGCTTTTTCACCACCCGAGAGCAGATTTATCGAGCTGTTTCGTTTCCCCGGCGGACGCGCCATGACCGTAACACCGGCCGACAACAAATCGTCACCTGTCAAGTCCAGATACGCGTGCCCACCGCCAAATAATTTCGGAAATAAGCGCTTGAAACCCTCGTTCACCTTGTCGTAGGTGTCACGGAATCGTGTTCGTGTTTCGCGATCGATTTTTCTAATAGCACCTTCCAGCGTCGACAAGGCGTCATTGATATCTGCCAGTTGAGAGTCGAGGTATTCCTTGCGCTCAGATTGTTCTTTGAATTCTTCGATTGCCGCAAGGTTGATCGGACCAAGTCGATCAACGCGTTTGCGAATCTTCTCGAGCTTTTCTTCCCACGACTCGACATCCGCCGCCTCATCCATTTCATCTAACAAGAAATCAAGTGCGAATTCGGTTTGCGCTAACTGATCGGAAAATCCTTCGCGTCGAACCTTGAGTTCCTGAACCGCCATCTCGGCTTCACGAACTATCTCACGCGCGCTATCCACAGATTGATCGATTTGCATGCGCGACTGATCCAGTTCACGTAACTCGTGTTCGGCCGTGTCAACTTTCTGCCGCGCCGCGGCCAGTTCTTCCTCGACGTCCATTCGTGATTCGAGCAACGACTCGAGGTCTTGCTTGTTATCCGCGATCGGCGACTGACTATTCTCCAACTGATCACGAATCTCTTGCTCGCGGTTACTGAACTGCGTTAATTGTGCTTGCATACGTTCGAGATTTTGCGCGGCCGACTCTTTACTCGTTCGGCGACTCTCGAATTGGATCGCGATGTTCTGAACGCTTTGCCGATCCTCGTCGGCCTGCGCACGAACTCGCTGCAGTTCCGACTGCAATTCTTCACGTTGATTTTCAAGGCTTTGCTTCTCGGCGCCGAGTCTTTCCAATGACTCCGCCGCCTGGTCGTGTACACGCCGAGACTCACGCAGTTGGTCTTCAGCGGATGCCTGCTCCACGTCAAGTTCGTCGGCTTCCTCGGCAAGTGTATCTTTGCGTGTGTTCGCCTGGTCCATGCGATAGCGTGCTGCCTCAAGAGCCGCCTTTAACTCCGAATACTCGTTCAGTAGCGACGACGCATCCTCTTGCATCTTTTCGCGGCCCTCTTCGAGCTGCGTCAAACGCCCACGACCATCTTGCACAAGCCTCTTCGCATTATCGTAGCGTGCCTGCATCTCACGGATGTCGGACTTTAGCCGGCGCATATCGTGCTCGCGCGATAGCACCCCCGCCTTGCCGTTCGTGTCGCGTGATACGCGTAGCCAATTTCGGCCTAGCCACACCCCATCCGCCGTGATGACGGATGCATCGCCGGCAAGTGACTCACGAATGCCGAGCGCGTCCCCCAGCGATTCTGCGATCTTTACATTGGCAAGTACCTCAATCGCAGCCGCCGGTGCGCCGCCAACCTTACTGGCTAACGTGTTTTCAGCGTCCTGTGTTTCGGCGTCTTTGGCGTGCTCTCTCAGAACCGTGATATTGCCCGCCTTCAGCTTGGCAATGCTTTCAGTAACCGGAGTGATGTCCGCAACGCAAACCGCCTGCAGATAATCGCCCAATACCGTTTCCACGGCTTTTTGCCAGCCGTCGTCAACATCCAGGTTTTGCGCCACACGACGATTCTGATCCAGGCCCGCCCCTTCGAGCCAGTCCTGTATGCCGTCATCACCCTCGCCCAGGGCTGCTTTTTGCAACGCCTCGAGTGAGGCGTACTTGCCGTTCGCGCCTTGCAATGATGTGTGACGTTCGTCGACCAGACGCGTCAACTTTTGATCTTGCTCGCGCAACTTGCGAATCTTCTCCGCGATATCGGTCAATCGACGATCGAACTCATCACGAGTCTGGCGTTTGCGAAGCTCCTGTTCCGTCAGGTCATCGTAGGTCGCCTGCAGGTCATCAGGACTTGCACTGTCTTGTGCTTCTTCAAGCTTTCTGCGTCGTTCCGCAATGCTTTTCAGGCGAGACTCGATTTGCTCTGCGCGTGTGTGTTCGACGTTTTGCTGCTGCAGCGACTCGCCGTGCCGGATCGCGTATGCATCCCACTCATGTTGCCAGTCAGATAGCGCGTCTTCGGCGCGTTGCAATGACGCGGCCGACGCCTGCTCACCCTGGCGAGCTTGTTCGAGCCCTGGAACCAGCTCGTTGAGCGTCAGCTCGATTTGCTCGATCTCTGTCTGATCCTGATCGATATGAGCGACGATTTCCTTCGCGCCAAGTATGGCCTGCTCAAGATCTTTTTCCTGGCGTTCACGCAGCTCGCGCGCGTGCTCGATGGATTGCTCCAGGCGAGCTATCTCCGAGCCTACTTTGTAGTAACGGCCCTGCACCTCATTAAATTCATCGCTACGTTCACCCTGGCGTACTCGGGTATCTTCCAACGCAGCTTCAAGACTGCGTTGTTTTGCGATCGCAGCTTCAAGGTTCGTCTTGCGCGCGGCAAGCAGCGTCGCGGCCTCTCCGGCCCGGTCATCCAGATCTCTCGTGCGCAACGCGAGCAGCTCGGCCGAGGTCCTGCGCTCATCGCGTTTGTAACGACCGTAGCGCTTTGCCATCTTTGCCTGCCGATCCAGATGTTTAATTTGCTTTTCAACCTCTTCCAACACGTCGAGCAGTCGATCGAGGTTTTCTTTCGTACGCTTGATGCGATTTGACGTCTCGCGGCGACGCTCTTTGTACTTTGAAATACCTGCCGCTTCCTCTATGAATACGCGCATCTCTTCAGGCTTGGCTTCGATTAGCCGGGAAATCATGCCTTGCTCGATAATCGAGTAGCTACGTGGGCCCAGACCGGTTCCCAGGAACACGCCGGTGATGTCCTTGCGGCGGCATTTGGTGTTGTTCAGGTAATACGTTGAGATACTGTCGCGGCTGACCTCGCGCCGTATCGAAATCTCCGCATACTTGGCGTACTGGCCATCTAGGGTCGTTTCGCTGTTGTCGAATAGCAGCTCCACCGACGCCGCCCCGACCGGCTTACGAGAGCTGGAACCGTTGAAAATCACATCCGTGATGGAATCGCCACGCAGGCGGCTCGCTGAGCTTTCGCCCATTACCCATCGCACAGCATCAATCACGTTCGACTTGCCACAACCGTTCGGACCAACCACGCCGACAAGGTTGCTGGGAAAGGTAATCGTTGTAGGATCGACAAAGGATTTGAAGCCGGCGAGCTTAATCTTGCTTAATCGCATTGGTGGTCTAGGCCAATAACCCGTCAAATCGGGCTAGTGTAATGTAATTGCAGCAATAAAACTCGCCAATAGACAATTGTCGCTCAAAAGAGACAATTCGCCCAGACTTGAGTATTTCCGGGGGCTGGCGCGTCACATCGGCGTTTCAAAAATACCTCAAAAATAGGGCTTCCAAAGAGCCCCAAGCAATGTATAATCCCGGCCTTTTCTTTCCTTGGCAGGAGTCAAAAATGCCCGCAAAGAGAGCCGCGAGCAAAAAGCGGAAGAAAGCGACAGCCTCTCGCAAGAAGGTTGCCGCCAGGAAGACTGTGGCGAGAAAAAAGGTCGCCAAGAAAAAAGTGAGCAAGAA
>CAZVLT010000015.1:6715-23462 GCA_964628105.1 uncultured Woeseiaceae bacterium
AGCAAGAAAAAGGTCGCCAGGAAACGGCCAGCGACCCGAATGAAAGCTCCGGCTCGTCGCGTACGGTCGAAAGGCGATCCTCTTTCCGGTCCAATTCATGGCGTTGCGCCGTACAAACCAGGGCGCGGCGAAGAGTACATGAGCGATGACCAGTTCGAGCATTTCCGCGATATCTTGGGCGCGTGGAAAATCGAACTCATGTTCGAGGTCAACCGCACTGTTCACCACATGCAGGATGAAGCCGCGAATTTTCCGGACCCGAACGATCGTGCTACTCAAGAATCCGAGTTTGGGCTGGAACTGCGTACCCGTGATCGCGAGCGCAAGTTGCTTCGAAAAATCGACTCTGCATTGGCGCGAATCGACGACGGATCATACGGTTTCTGCGACGAAACTGGCGAGGAGATCGGCCTGAAACGCCTGGAAGCGCGTCCGGTAGCCACTCTAAGTCTCGAAGCGCAGGAACGTCGCGAGCTCGCTGAACGACAGTTTCGCGATCGGGACGACCGGTACCGGTAAATCGGGCAACGGATGCAGACGCGCGAACCCGCTCCATACATTGGCCGGTTCGCGCCGTCGCCGACCGGCCCGCTACACTTCGGCTCATTAGTTGCAGCCGTTGCCAGCTATCTCGAAGCGAGAGTCCACAATGGCCGTTGGCTGTTGCGCATTGAAGATATCGACCCACCCCGGGAACAGGCTGGCGCTAGCGAAATCATCATTGCTGCACTCGCTCGATATGGATTCGAATGGCATGGCGACGTTAGCTACCAGAGCACCAGCCGGGCTGCTCACGATGCCGCGGTGCAGGAACTGATCGATCGCGGTCTGGCGTATCCCTGCAGCTGCTCAAGGCGCGACCTTGCAGAAACGCCACGTGGCCCACTGGGCACTATTTATCCGGGTACTTGCCGCAGTGGTTGCGACACAAATGAAACCGCAATTCGCCTGCGAACCAGGAATGAGCCGGTCACGTTTGACGATGGCCTGCAGGGAAATCAATCGCAATTGCTTGAGAGCGAATCCGGCGATTTTGTGATTCGACGCCGCGATGGACTCATCGCGTATCACCTTGCCGTTGTCGTTGACGATGCGTTGCAAGGCGTGACCGAAATTGTACGCGGCATCGACCTGATGAACTCGACACCGCGCCAGATCTGGTTGCAAACCGAGCTCGGATACGCAACCCCGACCTACATGCACATACCAGTCGTTACACATCCCGACGGCGACAAGCTAAGTAAATTGACCGGGGCAAGTGGCATACCGCTGGACAACATCGCGAATACGCTTACATCTGCTCTCGACGCGCTGGGGCAGAAGCCACCTGCCGATCTCACGCAAAATTCATTACAGGATATCTGGTTATGGGCCATTCAAAACTGGCGAATCGAGAATCTTGCAGACTTGACATCAACCCCTTATATGACCTAGCGTGAAGGCTGCAATGGGGATACGCTCCCCCGCCCCCTGTTGCAAACAGCCTGAAGGGGTTTAACACTCCACGGCGGGCCCCCTGCGCAAGCAGGGGGCCATTTTTTTGTCTATATCAAAGGCAATTCACAGCCACGCTATTCACAAACGTGACAAGATTGTGCCGATGACGTCGGATACGACCAACAGCAGAATCATAGAAAGCGAATTTGAGCCGGCCCGCTGGCTACGAAACCGGCATGCTCAAACGATCTATCCCATCCTGCCCTGGGTGTGGCGTTCGAGGCCTGCGCTGCGAAGGGAGAGCCTGGAGCTGCCTGACGGCGATATCACGGCGGTCGACTGGCTTGTCGACGCCGACGCTCTGCCAGACGCCGCACCGCTGCTCGTCATATTGCATGGGCTTGAGGGATCTGCAGATTCTTCCTATGCGCGGATGCTCATGCAGTTAGCCCTGGAAAGGGGATGGCGCTCGTGTGTATTGCATTTCAGGGATTGCGGCGATTACACGAATCGTCTCCCACGTCGTTACCATGCCGGTGAAACCAACGATTTGAGATTTTTCCTGGATCAAATTCAGGAAGAGCGGCAGACGTCGCAAAATCCTGGGCCGTTGCTCGCTGTCGGCTACTCACTCGGTGGCAATGTACTTCTGAAATACCTTGGCGAATCAGGCAGCGATACACCATTGGCCGCAGCTACAGGCGTGTGTGTACCGCTAGACCTGCACGAATGTTCAGTCGCATTAAATATTGGTTTTTCAAAGATTTATCAACGATACTTGCTAAAACGCATGAAGAAAGCTGTTACCCGAAAGTTTGATAGACATACGGCAGCGTTTGATTGGGACAGAGCCATGAACTCCAAGACGTTCGCTGAATTCGACGACGAGGTAACCGCACCCTTACACGGTTTCGATGGCAAGCAGGACTACTACGATCGCTGTAGTGCTGTGCATTTTCTCAATGATATCGAGCGCCCAACACTCATCATAAATGCGCTGGACGATCCCTTCATGACGCCCCGCGTGATCCCCAACGCCGACATGCTCTCGGAAAACGTAACGCTCGAAGTTGCAGAAGCTGGCGGTCACGTAGGCTTTATCAATGGCGGCACACCATTGCAGCCAACATTTTATCTGCCTGGTCGCATCGTGGAATTCCTGGAACCGCATGCCGCGATTCCAGGACTGTAAGCAGTGATTACGCGGCGTCGACTTCCTTCATGGAAAGACGCACACGGCCCTGACGATCGACTTCGAGGACCTTGACCTTAATCACATCGCCCTCGGCCAGCTTGTCGCTGACTTTTTCGACGCGTTCGTTCGAGATCTGCGAGATGTGCACGAGGCCGTCTTTGCCCGGCAGTATGGTGACGAAGGCGCCAAAATCCATGAGGCGCGCGACCTTGCCCTCGTAGATACGGCCGACTTCGACGTCAGCCGTGATCAACTCGATGCGGCGCAGTGCTTCCTTGCCGGATGAACCATCGACTGATGCGATGCGAATTGTGCCGTCGTTTTCAATATCGACGGAAGCGCCTGTCTCTTCGGTGATAGCACGAATAACCGAACCACCTTTACCGATGACATCGCGAATCTTTTCTGGATCGATCTTGATGGTCATGATGGTAGGCGCCCACTCAGACATCTCGGCACGCGGCTCGCTGATAACCTTGTTCATTTCATCCAGTATGTGCAAGCGTGCATCACGGGCCTGATCAAGCGCTGTGCTCATGATCTCACGCGTAATGCCCTGGATCTTGATGTCCATTTGTAAAGCGGTCACGCCGTCTTTCGTGCCGGCAACTTTAAAGTCCATGTCGCCGAGGTGATCTTCGTCACCGAGAATATCGGTCAGAACAGCAAAGTCGTCACCTTCCTTGACGAGACCCATGGCAACACCGGCGACCGGCGCCTTGATGGGAATGCCTGCGTCCATGAGCGCGAGGCTCGTGCCACAAACAGAAGCCATCGAGCTCGAACCATTGGACTCGGTGATCTCGGAAACAACGCGGATGATATAGCCGAATTCATTCATGTCCGGCATGACCGCCTGGATACCACGACGTGCCAGCTTGCCGTGACCGATTTCGCGGCGCTTCGTAGAGCCAATAAATCCCGTCTCGCCTACGCAGAACGGCGGAAAGTTATAGTGCAGCATGAACGGCTCTTTGCGTTCGCCCTCGATAGCGTCGATGATTTGCGCATCGCGACCCGTGCCCAACGTCGCAATCACAATCGCCTGCGTCTCACCCCGTGTGAATATGGCAGATCCGTGAGCGCGCGGCAGCGTACCGACTTCGACATCGATCGGACGAACTGTGCTCTTGTCGCGGCCGTCGATACGAGGCTCGCCTTTGATAATGCGTTGACGAACAATGTTCCTCTCAAGCTTGGACAGAGCGCCCTTCACGTCCTCAGCTGACCAGCGAGCTACGTGCCCTTGGGGTGCTTCGTGCCCTTGGGGCGCATCGTCGCCACCAGCCAAAGATTCGGTCACATCGGTCTTTACATCGCCCACAGCGGCTTGACGATCCTGCTTATCGGTAATGCGATAGGCGTCGGCCAATCCAGCTTCAGCCTGTTTAGCAACTTCGGCAGCAAGTTCCTCGTCAGCTTCCGGTGCGACCCAGTCCCAGGCAGGTTTGCCAACTTCAGCAGTCAGTTCATTTATCGTCTCGATCACGACCTGCATCTGCTCGTGACCGAACATGACGGCGCCCAACATCACCTCTTCAGAGAGGCCAACGGCCTCCGATTCGACCATCAGGACAGCGTCCCTGGTTCCGGCAACAACAAGCTCAAGGTCGCCCTCAGCGACCGCAGCAAGCCCTGGGTTGAGGACGTATTCGCCATCCTTGTAGCCGACTTTCGCCGCGCCAATCGGGCCCGCAAACGGCATCCCGGATATGGCCAATGCTGCAGATGCGCCAATGAGCGCCGGAATGTCAGGATCCACGTCCGGGTTCAAGGACATCACCGTGGCGATTATCTGAACTTCGTTCTTGAAGCCTTTCGGGAACAGCGGCCGCACTGGACGGTCGATCAGACGACACGTTAGTACTTCCTTCTCGCCTGGTCGACCTTCGCGCTTGAAGAAGCCGCCCGGGATCTTGCCGGCAGCGTAAGTTTTTTCCTGGTAGTTGACCGTTAGCGGGAAGAAATCCCGGCCCGGATCTGCTGCTTTCCTGCCTACGGCGGTGACCAAAACGGTCGTGTCTGCCATATCAACGATGACTGCACCGTCGGCCTGACGAGCAACTGCGCCCGTATCAATTGTTACTTGATGTTCCCCATATTGGAAACTCTTTCTTGTCGATTTCACGATATTTTCTCGAATTGAAAATGGTTAAGGCAAAAGCGATCGATGGTGTGCCCCTTGTAAGGGAACGACACATCGGTTACTGGTTGCCTATAATGATTGCCCGCTGATTCAGCGGCGCAGACCGAGCTTGGATATCAGCTCGCGGTAACGATCCTGATCTTTGGACTTGAGGTAGTCAAGCAGCTTGCGGCGCTTGTTAACCATTTTCAGAAGACCCTGACGGCTGTGGTGATCTTTCTTGTGCTCACCAAAGTGCTCGGTGAGTTCAGCAATTCGCTTTGACAGCAGTGCGACCTGAACCTCCGGGGAGCCAGTATCGGTATCTCCGCGCGAGTATTCTTCAATAACACCCTGTTTTGCTTCACTGGAAAGTGACATCTTTCATTTACTCCAAGTATCTCTATCTATAGCCCTTTTTTGAGCGCGGTATTCTAGCGCCTGTACGGGCCCATTAACACCCCGAAGTCAATTATCTACGGGGTTTTTTCCTGTGTCTGAAACACCCTTCGTGGCGCCAGCTGTCCGTCACCGACAAGCTCGCCCACGCCAATAAATCTCCGGCCTGCCGCGTATACACGCGCAAGCCCGGTTGCTTCTCCCGCGTCAACCTGAATCGGCTGGCCATCGCTGAATTTTTCGGCTGCCTCGACGCTGACAGACACCATCGGCATACTTGCCAGGGCAACGTCCGGCGGCAGGAGTCGTGCTCGTAACGCCTCCACATCTTGCTCGGCCAGGACCTCTACTGCCGCCATATCCAGCATATCGTCAGCGGCGAAGTCGCCTACGGACTCGCGGTGTAATCTCGCCGTGTGCGCCACAGTCCCTGCCCTTTTCGCAATGTCCTCAACCAGTACCCGGATGTAAGTCCCCTTGGAACACGACACCCGAAAAACCAGTCGGCTATCCGTAGCTTCCAGCACACGGAGAGCATCGATTCGTATCGGCCTCGGCTCCCGCTCTACGGTCTCGCCCTTCCGAGCCAGTTCATAGAGTCGCCGGCCGTTTTTCTTCAGCGCCGAATACATCGGCGGAATCTGCATCGACTCACCGACAAACCCCTGCAAAATAGTGTCCCAGTCGTCCATCGACAGCTCAGGAACCTCTGCCGTTGTTGTCTCCTGCCCATCCGCATCGCCGGTGTCGGTTGCTGAACCGAGCTTCGCCGTCACCCGGTAGCTTTTGTCCGCGTCGAGCAAGTACGCACAGACCTTGGTCGCCTCGCCAAAGCACAGCGGCAACATTCCTGTAGCGGCCGGATCCAGGCTTCCAGTATGGCCAGCCTTTCTGGCGTTCAGCAAGCGCCTTACCGTTTGTAAAGCCCGGTTGGACGTCATTCCCGGCGGCTTGTTGAGCAACAACAGACCGTCCACCGCATCTGCCCGGCGCTTCATCGCATTAGCCACCATACTCACCGCCGCTCGTCATTCTTTAGAGCTTGTTCTATCAGATCGCTAATACGCTGGCCTTCGGCCGCACTGTCATCGTGAACGAATCGCAATTCCGGTACATGCCGAATCTTTATCTCCCGACCCAGCCTGCCACGCAAAAAACCACTTGCACGATCCAGACCTTCCTTAACCGGCGCCGGATCTGCGTTCGGATCCAACATGCTGAAAAACACCTGGGCGACACTCAGGTCTCGCGACAAATCCACCGCTGTCAGCGAAACTAGCTCCAGCCTAGGGTCTTTGGTCTCAAAGCGCAGCAGCTCGTTCAGAGTACGCAGCACCTGGTTTCCGAGACGCTCATTGCGGGAAAACTCACGTGGCATTTCGATTCACCTGGCACGCCTAGTCGAGCGTACGAGCAACCTCAATGCGCTCAAAGCATTCGATCTGGTCGCCCGCTTTGACGTCGTTGTAGTTCTTGACGCCGATACCGCACTCCGTGCCGGACCGAACCTCGTTCACGTCGTCTTTGAAGCGACGCAGAGACTCCAATTCGCCCTCATAGATCACGACGTTGTCGCGCAACACCCGAATCGGATTTGAACGTTTCACAAGACCTTCGCTGACAATGCAGCCTGCAATATCGCCAAATTTTGGCGAGCTAAACACTTCCTTGACTTCAGCCAGGCCAACAATCTGCTCACGAATCTCTGGCGCCAACAGGCCGCTGAGTGCCGCTTTCACGTCATCAATTGCTTCGTAGATGATGCTGTAATATCGAACATCGACACCGGATTCTTTGATCGCCGCGCGAGCAGACGCATCGGCGCGAACATTAAAGCCGATAATCACGGCATTCGACGCCGCTGCCAGGGTGGCGTCGGTTTCAGTAATTCCGCCGACGCTCGAGCCCAACACCTTGACCTTGACCTCGTCGTTCGACAGCTTGGTCAGCGCGTCGCGCAGCGCCTCTGCACTACCGTGCACGTCAGACTTGATGATCACCGTGACGGTTGAGGATTCGCCCTCTTGCATCTGAGTGAACATGTCTTCGAGCTTGGATGCCTGTTGCTGAGCAAGTTTCGCTTCGCGTGTCCTGGTCTGACGAAATTCTGCGACTTCACGTGCCTTGCGCTCGTTCTTGACGACCAGGAAGTCATCACCTGCACTCGGCGTCTTTGACAATCCAAGCACGACAACGGGCGTCGACGGTCCGGCTTCCTTAACGGACGCCCCATTCTCATCGAACATGTTCCTGATGCGTCCGTACTCCTCGCCAGCAATTACCATATCGCCCTGCTTTATCGTTCCAGCCTGCACGAGCAGCGTTGCAACGGCACCGCGACCTTTCTCCAGGCTGGACTCAATGACGATGCCCTGTGCAGGACCGTCGGCAACTGCCTTGAGGTCCATGACCTCCGCCTGCAACAGAATGGCATCGAGCAGAGCGTCCACGCCGTCACCCGTAAGCGCAGAAACGTTTACGAACAGGTGCTCGCCACCCCAGTCTTCGGGGATGACTTCGTGTTGCGATAACTCGTTTCTTACACGTTCAGGATCGGCATTGTCGCGATCGATTTTATTCACGGCCACGACCAGCGGAACACCCGCAGCTTTCGCATGCTGGATCGCCTCAACGGTTTGTGGTTTCACACCGTCGTCGGCGGCGACGACAAGAATAACGATGTCTGTCGCCTGGGCACCGCGTGCGCGCATTGCGGTGAATGCTGCGTGGCCCGGCGTATCCAGGAACGATATATTGCCTTTGTCCGTTTTGACGGCATACGCGCCAATATGCTGCGTAATGCCGCCGGCTTCACTGTCTGCGACTTTCGTGCGACGAATGTGGTCGAGCAACGATGTCTTGCCATGGTCGACGTGACCCATGATGGTAACCACCGGTGGGCGCGCAATTTCGTCGCCGGTGAGTTCTTGTTCGCTGGCGAGCAGTTTCTCATCAACATCTGCTGCCTCGATCGGTTTGGCAATGTGACCCATCTCTTCAACGGCGAGTGTCGCAGTGTCCTGATCGATGACCTGGTTGATGGTTACCATCGCACCCAGATTGAAGAGGACCTTGACGACTTCATTGCCCTTAATCGCCATGCGCTGTGCGAGATCCGCAACCGAAATGCTTTCAGGAATTTCTACTTCATGAATAACCGGTGCCGTTGGTTTCTCGAATCCGTGTTTGGAGTCCCCCCCAACCGCAATCGGGCGACGGCGCACAGGCGACTTGCGCCTGCGACGCCCGCTCTTGTCGCCAGCGACATGCAATTCCTTGCGACCGTAACGTGTTTCCGGGCGCTTCGATTTGGACTTGGCTTTTTCTTTTTCCTTCGAACGACGTGTACGCGCGTCAGATTCCGCCTTCTCAACCCGTGCCTTTTCTTCGACCGCCTCAACAACCGCTTTCTCAGCAGCCCTGCGTGCTTCTTCTTCTGCGTCTTTGCGTGCTAATTCCTGCTGCTCCGCCTCGGCCGCTTCACGCTTGACCGCCTCTTCCTGCTCAACCTTGAGGCGCTCTTTCTCGAGGGCAACAGCTTCTACGCGCTCCTCTTCCTCGCGGCGCTTCCGGTCAAGCTCCTCCTGCTCATCCTGGGCCTGCTTCTCAAGTACATCGCGCTTGATGTAGGTGCGCTTGCGACGAACTTCAACACTTACCGTTCGCGAACGACCTTGCGCCCCGGATAGCCGCAGTTCTGACTGCGATTTACGTTTCAGTGTTATGCGGCGCGGCGCCGCAGCCGTCGCGACAGTGTCATTCTGACCGTGACTGCGTCGCAGATGCGTCAGCAATTCCAGTTTTGCGTCGTCACTGATGACATCGTCAGACCCCTTGACCTTGATACCGGCTTCGTCAAGCTGCGTTAGCAACTTGTCTACCGGTACTTTCAGTACATCAGCAAATTGTGTAACTGTTACATCAGCCATAAGTTAACTCCGCGTCGCCTGGCTGTTACGCCTGCTGCTCTTCCTCGAACCAATGCGCACGCGCCTTCATAATCAGCGCCGCCGCTACTTCTGCGTCCATCTCATTGAGTTCGAGCAAATCATCCGTTGCAAGCTCCGCGAGATCCTCGCGCGTCACTACACCCTTACTTGCCAGCAAGTACGCAAGCCTCTTTTCCATGCCTTCAAGACTTAGCAAATCCTCAGCGGGTTCCACTTCGTCGATTTTCTCTTCCTGAACAATTGCCTGTGTCAACAGAACGTCACGCGCGCGACTACGTAGCTCCTCGACGATATCCTCTTCGAATTCTTCGATTTCGACCAGTTCGGATGCCGGTACGTAGGCAACCTCTTCGATCGTCGAAAAGCCTTCCTGCACCAGGATGAGCGCGACCTCTTCGTCAACATCCAGTTGCTTGGAGAACAATTCGATCAAGGCGCGCATTTCGGTCTCGCTTTTCTCTTCAGCGTCCTGCGCGGTCATGACATTGAGCTCCCAACCGGACAGCTCGCTCGCGAGGCGAATATTCTGGCCACCTCGACCGATGGCCTGCGACAACTTGTCCTCTTCGACAGCAATATCCATGCTGTGCTTGTCCTCGTCGACGACGATCGATACGACCTCCGCAGGTGACATGGCATTCACGACAAACTGCGCCGAGTTTTCATTCCAGAGGATGATATCGACACGTTCTCCAGCAAGTTCATTCGACACCGCCTGCACGCGGGAGCCACGCATGCCAACGCAGGCGCCGACAGCGTCGATGCGACTGTCATTGCTTTGTACCGCGATCTTGGCGCGCAATCCCGGATCGCGTGCTGCGCCATGAATTTCGATGAGGCCCTGGCCAACCTCGGGTACTTCGATCTTGAACAGTTCCATGAGGAACTGTGGCGACGTACGTGTCATGAACAGCTGCGGGCCACGCGGTTCAGAGCGAACTTCAATCAGCAACGCTTTGATACGATCCTGCGGGCGTACGGGTTCACGTGGCACCATCTGGTCGCGCGCTACGAAGCCTTCAGCGTTACCGCCAAGGTCGATGTAAACACCGTTTCTATCGACACGCTTCACTAAACCTGAAAGCAACTCGCCTTCGCGGTCCTGATATTCTTCGACGACTTGCTCGCGCTCGGCTTCGCGAACTTTCTGCACGATGACCTGCTTCGCCGTCTGCGCGGCGATCCGACCAAATTCAACAGATGGCAATGGAACCTCAACGTAACCGCCCGGCTCGGCGTCTTTGTCGATATCAACTGCGTCAATCATGCGCAATTCGTGATCCGGTGTTTCAAGCTCGGTTGATTCGTCTTCAAACACGAGCCAGCGGCGAAACGTGTCATATTCGCCCGTCTCGCGATCAATCTGTACGCGAACCTCAATATCTTCGCCGTGCTTTCTGCGTGTCGCAGAAGCCAATGCGGCTTCGATTGCCTCAAATATGATGTCCTTGTCAACGCCTTTTTCGTTCGAAACGGCGTCAACAACCATCAAAATTTCTTTGCTCATTTCCTGAAACTCCAAATATACGCAGGGATTTACGCTTCCCCGGGCACTAGTCGAGCTGTGTCAATCGTCGCCAGCGCCAGACTGTGCGGCTCTCCGTCCACCTCAACTACAATGTTCTCGTCATCCAACGACATCAATTTGCCGCGAAATCGTCTGCGCCCCTCAATCGGCAAGCGCATCTGCACTTTCACTACCTCACCAACAAAGCGTTGAAAATGCTCAACTTTTGTCAGCTTCCTGTCCAACCCGGGCGACGACACCTCAAGCGTGTATTTGCCTGGCACCGGATCCTCAACGTCGAGGAGCGCACTGACCGCCAGGCTGACCTTCTCGCAATCATCGAGATCAATCCCGTCAGGCTTGTCAATAAACACCCGCACGAACCCACCCTTACCGCCTGACCGAACCTCAAGATCGGCCAGTTCGTAGCCTAGTCTCCCAAGCACGGGCTCTAGCAATTCTGCAAGCTCGTTTCCCGTCACTGCATTTCACCTAACCATCTGTTCTAAAACGCAAAATGGGCCAATGGCCCATTCTTATTCTTACCCAGCGCGTCATCGCTTTCCCCGCTTATAGCCCGGGCAATAAAAAACCCCTCAGCGGGGGCCGATAACCACCAGGAGTTTGGTGGTGCGCTGGCGCGGGATTATACGGCAATGTGAGCCGCACACGCAATGCCAACAACAAGGGTATTTCCGCTCCTTACTCCGGTGGTAAGCTCCAATTTTTCGACCCTCCTGCGAGTCACGGTAATGTTGAAACTGAAAGACCCATCCCTGCTGAAAATCAATAACTACATCGATGGTGAGTGGGTCGCTGGCGGTGCGGGAACAATAGACGTCACCAACCCGGCGAACGGTACGGTTGTCGCCACCACGGCCAATGGCGACGCGGCCGATGCCGAACGCGCTGTCGAGGCTGCGGCAGAGGCCTTCGAGACCTGGAGCCGTACCCCAGCCAAGCAGCGAGCGGTGTTGCTCAGAAACTGGTTCAACCTGTTGCTGGAGAACGCAGACGATCTGGGCGCCATCATGACGGCCGAACAAGGCAAGCCGCTGTTCGAAGCAGTGGGCGAAATTGGCTATGGCGCCGGGTTCATCGAGTATTACGCTGAAGAATCAAAGCGCGTAATGGGCGATACGATTCCTACGATTGCAAACGACCGGCGCTTACAGACCTACAAACAACCCGTCGGCGTCGTCGGCTGTATTACGCCGTGGAATTTCCCCAACGCGATGATCGCCCGCAAGGCCGGGCCTGCCCTGGCGGCCGGATGCACGATCGTCATCAAGCCCGCCACCGAGACGCCGCTGTCAGCCCTCAGTATGTGCGAACTCGCTGCGCGTGCCGGCATTCCCAACGGCGTAATCAATGTTGTCGTTGGTGATAATTCACAAGAAATCGGCAAGGTGCTGACGCAACACCCGAAAATTTCCAAATTTACGTTCACAGGATCGACCGAGGTCGGCAAGATCCTCATGCAGCAGTGCTCGACCGGCGTCAAGAAAATCTCGCTTGAGCTCGGCGGCAACGCACCGTTCCTGGTCTTTAATGATGCTGACGTCGACGCAGCCATTGCGGACTGCATGGCCACGAAGTTCCGCAACTGCGGGCAGACCTGCGTCTGCACGAATCGTATTTACGTCCAAAGCGGCATTGCCGATGAGTTTACGGCCAAACTAAAAACCGCAATCCAAGCGCTGAAAGTCGGTGACGGCTTTGATAAGGATGTAACGATCGGCCCGCTTGTTAACGAAACGGCGGTCGGTGCGATGCAGGAATTAATGAAAGATGCGACGTCCAAGGGTGCCAACATCCTTGTCGGGGGCAATGCCCATGACCTGGGCCACTGCTTTTTCGAACCGACTCTTGTCACGGACATAAAGCCGGATATGCGAATGGCGAAAGAGGAAATTTTCGGCCCGATCGCTGCGGTACAGATTTTCGAGACCGAGGACGAGGCGATTGAACGCGCCAACGACACGGATTTCGGCCTGGCCGCCTACTTTGCCACTCGCGACATTGGTCGCGTTATGCGCGTCGCCGAGCGCCTTGAATATGGCATCGTGTGTTCCAACTCCGGCGTGTTCTCAACGGAAGTCGCACCGTTCGGCGGCTGGAAACAATCCGGGCTGGGTTCTGAGGGCGGCAAAGAAGGTATCGCCGAGTTCTTCGAAACCAAGTTTCACTCGATGGGAGGCATCGAAAGCTGACACCAAAGAAAAACCCTAGCCGTCAGAACAATTGGACTCGTAACACTTGTCGCATTCCGGGCAATAGCTATAGGTATCGCATTTCGAACATTTCTCGCAGGGTTTCGCATGCTCGGTGCAAAAATGTAGCTTCTCAGTTCCGGTTCCAGGTTCCGAAGGATCGCTTGCCATTTGATTCCCCTTGATATCAGGTGCACCAATACTACACCAATCGCAATTGGTCAAAACAGACAAATCGAATCCGGAAATCGTGAAAATCGGGACAAACGTAGGTTAGACTTTAAATATCACGGAACAGGGTTGAGCGACCAATCATGAAGCATATTGTCACGATCACGGGCATTTTTGTCATCTTTGGATTTGCCTTTGTGGGATGCCTTTATATTTTTGATGTAGTGAGTTTTTCCGAATCCATGTCTTTACTGCTCAAGGTCGAGGCAGCGATAATACTGCTTGGCGGAACTGTCGCGTTGATCGCTGTGTTGATGGGCACAAACAAGGCGCCGCCGGACTGGTCCAGATGCATACCGTAGTTCCCGTACTTCGTTATTCAAATTGAATCTTTTATCGATGGCGCCGCGCGTACGGCGGGGTCAACATCGAAAAAATTGCGCGGGCTAAAGCTGAACAGGTTGGCTACGAGGTTGCTGGGGAAACCTTCGCACTTGTTGCGGTAGTCGCGCACATTGCCATTGTAGAATCGCCGCGCCGCCTGTATTCGATCTTCGGTATTTACGAGCTCGTTTTGAAGTTCCAGGAAGTTCTTGTCGGCCTTCAGGTCCGGGTAAGCTTCCGCCACGGCAAGAAGTTTTTGCACTGCAAGGACAAGTTGCTTCTCGGTGCTTTCCTGATGGCGCACGCTGCCGTGGTCAGCCATGCAGGTATTGCGTAGTTCGATGACCCGCTCCAGCGTTTCGTGCTCATGCGTAGCATAACCCTTCACCACCGCCACCAGGTTCGGAATCAGTTCATAGCGCCGTGTAAGCTCTGTGTCAACGTTACTCCACGCCTCGGAAATATGGTTGCGCAGCCTCACCAGAAAATTGTACGTCGTGATGATGTATATCAACGGAATTACCACAACGACTAGCATAGTAATGCTCAGGTCCATTTCAGTCCTTTGTCATAAAGATCTTTAGCCAAACAGGTAATTCGGCATTAACGCACGAATCTTCACCAGGTGGGTCAGGTGCGGTTCGATTTCCCCCAGTTCGAGACAAGAACGGAATCCGATAGCGAGCGAGGTTTTTTCAACCTCGATGGGTATGACAGGCCGGTCGAGCAAATAGTCAATCATCTGCGCATTGCAAAAATCATAGGCGAATTTCTTGCTCTTGCCGCGCACTTCAAAACGCTCGGAAAACTCGTGCGATTCGAAATCAATATCACCAAAACCAAACACCTCTGCAATGCCGGAAAACAAGCTTTCGTTCTCATCAGTGATTATGAGTTCGGGAAAATCCTTCTCCAGGTCCAGGATAAAAAAGGAAAAATATTCGTGACTCCTCCAGGAAGGCGCCCACCACCAAACGCCGTCATCAGATCTGTAGTGATAGTCGAATAATGTGACCGAATGTCCCTGGAAATCGCCGTTCATCATGTTGAGGGTATAACGGTCGCTGCCAACGTCCAGATTGCCCAGGAATTGATAATCTTTGGCCATGCGGTGATTGTGTCTTTGGTCAAACTTCAGGCCTAGTTCTCGCGCCTGCCTAAACATGGCATGGCGTCGTTTCCTCTGCTGTTCACGGTGTGATGCAATCGCGAACGGTAGAACCAATAGACCAACGAAAAAAAGAATTAGTTGCCCCAAAAAAATGATGGCGCGGAAACCGTCTCCCATAGTGCACTCCTGTGCAGACTTGCCCGAATGACGTGGATCAATTCGATGTTAGCAGCAATCGCAACCAACTCTTCGCAAGAAAACCATACTGACCAGAGACAGCGTGACGTTCAATTATTACGCCTGTTGCGTCTTTAGGTCGTGTTCCAGGGCCGCCGCATCAAGCGGGGAAATTCCGAGTGAGTCGCGCAGCCGATTAAGGAGCAACCGCTCCTTTTCAGCTGCATGCCTCGGAGTGCCCTGTTCCTACAGTAGCTAGACGCTTGCGCGTGAAGTGGCCGGGGTGGCTTAAGAGTCGCTTTTCCGCTTCCGTATTATCGAGCGGGATACCTTGCTCTTTGGAGTTGGTCTACCAGATGTATTATTGAGGAGAGGCGCGCTTCAAATGAACCCTATGACAGGGACTGGGCTACGAAGGAGTGGGTCCATAATTTGACTGATCGACTCTTCAAATTCAGTATTGCGAAAATGGCGCTCCCCGTTTTTTTAATTCTTTTGACAATTTTGAATTCCGTCATAATGACACTGCCTGACAAGTTAGAGTGATTGGTCGATGCCCTATGTCTTCCGCAGAATTGGTTTGTCAACAGCCGTTCCGGGTGGAATTTGTGGTTCCGCTCGAGTAATGAGCCGTTTGTACATTCTCCGTCTTGTATTACCGGGGATGATCTTGGTCGCCGGCTGTGCCCACTTTCCTGTTAATGAACCGCTCAACCGGTCCTTTCACGACAAGCCGGAGCACGCGGACCACGGCTACATCTACAATGGCTCGGACGGCGACGAAATATTGGTCGCATTGAGTCTGTCAGGCGGCGGCACACGCGCGGCGGCGTTTGCTTTCGGGGTGATCAAAGCGCTTTACGATACCGAGATCGGTCCACCGGAACAGCGGCGGCGGCTGCTTGACGAGGTGGACCTGGTCAGCTCCGTCTCCGGGGGTGGCTTCACCGCGGCCTATTGGGCGGCCCACGGCGACCAAAAGCTGATCAGAGATTTTCGCGACGATTTCCTCTATCAGAACGTGGACCTTGCCCTCAATCTGCGGTTCCTGTGGCCGCGCAATTGGTTCCGTTTGATGGGCGGCACGTTCGAGCGCGTCGATGTGTTCGCCGAATACCTGGACGACCAGCTGTTCCAAAAAGAGGAACCGATAAAGTTCGACCATCTCAACGGCCGGCGGCCTTTCTTTCTGTTCAATGCCACGGACATCTCCTATGGAACGCGCTTCGGCTTTTCCCAAGAGCGCTTCGACCAGCTGTGCTCCGATCTAGATAAGTATCCGCTGGCTCGCGCCGTGGCAGCGTCGTCCACTGTGCCTGTGCTGAACAGCCCGATAACGCTTAAAAACTACGGTTGGGGGGAGTGCGGCTACGAACCGCCGAAATCGGTCCCCCCGAACCGGCGCCAGACCGTCTCGCTGCAAGCGTCGCGGCGGCAAAAGGCACAGGACAGCCAACGCGACGCGACCAAGCGCCCCTGGATCCACCTTGTCGATGGAGGCCTAGTTGACAATTTGGGGGTCCAGGGTCTGTACGACATCGCTTTCGACCTCGAGCGCCCGTGCCCCGACGACAAGAAGCTCCGTCACTTGGTGGTGATCGTGGTCGACGCGGTAACCGAGCTCGACCACGATATCGACCTCGACGTCAAAGGGCCGAAACTAAAACAGGAGTTGTTGGCTCTACTCAATATTCCCATCGACCGGATCAGCGACCAGACCGTCGAGAGCCTGTGCCCTCGTCTAGAGGAATGGGTAACGAAGTGTACCGGTGGCGAGTCCCCGAAGATCGACGTAATCTTAGTGCGCATCCCCGACGACAAGATTCCCGACACAGGCGAGCGGCTGTTGCGCGTCGAAACCGGCCTCTCGCTGCCAAAAAATACAGTCAACGCACTGATCGATGCCGGCCAGAAACAATTCGAGCGCGAAGCAGAAAGACTGGGCCTGGTCGAGAACCTCTCTCAGGAATCAAATCGCACCGACAATATCATTTTGAGCGAATCGCCGTGTTCACGTTCAGACACCGCGTTTACTCTGGGACATTTACGTATCAACCCAGAAAAAAAGGCGCCGACCC
>CAZVLT010000016.1:0-19305 GCA_964628105.1 uncultured Woeseiaceae bacterium
TCCGCTCGACGACATTACACTGCTGCAGAACGTGGTGGTCGTCATCAAGGGCGGAAAGATCGTCAAATCAGTCAATGCTGATGGTCCCGACTTCGCTGATGTCGTTTATCACACGGGCAAGATCTACACCGTTGATCTGAATCGGCCTTGGGTGCAGGCCGTCGCGATACGTGACGGCAAATTAATGTTTGTCGGTTCTGATGATGCCGTACGAATCCACATAGGCCCGGACACCGAGCTGCACGACCTTCGCGGCCGCATGATGCTGCCGGGTTTTCAAGATGCCCATGTACATCCGTTGTACGCCGGCCTTGAGGCGCTCAGTTGTAATCTCGCGGGCCAGGACAACTTGGCCTATTACCGTTCGACGATCGCCGAGTATGCCGCGACCAATCCCGATGCTCCCTGGATTACGGGCGGCGGATGGTTGATGTCTGTATTCGGGCCAGGCGGATCACCGAGCAAGACCATCCTTGACGAACTCGTTCCCGATCGCCCGGTGTACCTGACCTCCATCGACGGGCATACGGGCTGGGCAAACAGCGTTGCGCTGCAGATCGCCGGCATCACGAAGGACACGCCGGATCCAGTCGATGGAATAATTGACCGCCATCCTCTATCAGGCGAAGCCATCGGCAGTCTGCAGGAGGGCGCGATGAGTCTCATGGAAAAATATCTGCCGGAACCGAGCCACGATCAGCGTATTGCTGCTCTCAGGTACGCACTTGACGTCATGCGCGGCTACGGCATCACATCGTTTCAAAAAGCCGATACGAGTGAGAGTGACCTCAAAATCTATGCGCAGCTGGACCGTGATGACGAACTGAATATGCGCGTTGTCGCAGCACTCTTGTGGGATAACTTCGGGACCGAAGAACAACTTGCGGCGCTCAAAGAACAGCGCAAACGTTATTCGACAGATCACATCCGTCCAACAAGCGTGAAAATCTATGTTGATGGCGTGATGGAGAATTACACCGCGATCATGTTGGACCCTTATCTCGTTGAGAGTGGCACTCGCGGTATGCCCATGATTGACCCTGGTTTCCTGGTAGAAGCGGCAATCGCGATAGATGCCGCGGGTTTTCAACTTCACTTTCACGCATTGGGTGATGGTGCAGTGCGCCTCGCGCTTGATGCGGTCGAAGAAGCGCGCGATCGAAACGGCGACACGGATTTGCGGCACCACCTGTCGCACTTGCAGGTCATACACCCCGATGACATTCCACGTTTTCGCGAGCTTGGCGCCGTCGCGAACTTCCAGCCTCTGTGGGCGTATGCGGACGACTACATTACTGACCTGACGCTGCCGTTTATCAACAGCGAAACCGCGCGCTGGATTTACCCGATAAAGTCAGTCATCGACACGGGTGCTACGGTCGCTTTTGGTAGCGACTGGTCGGTATCGACTGCGGACCCGCTGCCACAGATAGAAACCGCAATCACACGAGTTGATGCCTTCACGAATGACACGGACGTACTGAATCCTGAGCAGCGCATTACGCTCGAACAGGCGATAGAGGCTTTCACGATCAATGCCGCGTTTGTGAATCACCATGAGAAACAAACGGGCTCGATCGAAGAGGGTAAGCTGGCCGACTTGATCGTTCTCGATCGAAACTTGTTCGACATCGACCCGGCGGAAATTTCGGACGCCAAGGTCGTGTTGACGCTGTTCGAGGGCAAGCCGGTTTACGGCAATCTCGAGAAGCGCTAATCGGCTTCCAGTTCAGCCCAAATCTCTATCGCCCAATCGCGAATCTGCAAAGTCTCCTGCCAGCGATCAGACAGCTCGTTCTGCTCACTATCGGTAATCGCGTAGGGCGGAGGGCCGAGCTCGCAAAGAAATACGAGTGTTGCGTCATCGGCACTGCGTTTGCGCCATGCGCGCATGCCTTCTCTCCACCAGCCCTTGAAAATCTCTACCCATTGCTGGTGTTGCGGAAAGTTGATCTGTATCTGCACTTGTTCGCGGTTCGCGATTCGACCCTGGTAACAATCCGAGCGTTCCAGTACGGAACTGATATAAGCGGCATCCCGTTCCGGCACCGGTGCCCGTAATTCGCGATCGACAACAAAATGCGACAAGTCGGCGCAAAGACGCATCTCGGGCACGAGATCCATCAATTGCAAAGCAAAGAAGAGGTCATTCAGCAGACTATCGCGATGCGTTTCGAATAGCAGCGGCATATCGCGCTCCACGGCCTCGTCAATCCATTGGCGTACCACCGGCACTGCATCCTCTGGCCGCATCGGCATCACACCACTAATCACGTTGACCATGCACGCATTCATTTCGTTCGCGAAGTCGAGCAACGGAATCATGTCGCCAATCGAGTATGGAAACGCGTTGATCATGCAACCGAGCCCGTGTTCGTCGAACATCGGTTTCAGAGCGAAATTCGTCCCTATCTCCGCCGCTGACGGGTCGAGGCACATGCCGTCGAAACCGGCGTCGGCAACCATCGCGAACGCCTCTTCTCTCGACCGCTCTGCAACATTGGGATTGCGCAACTCCATACCCCAAAGAGATTGATATACCTCAAGTTTTTGCACGGTCAACTTCCCTGCGGTCACGCCCTACGACGAGCGCATCAACAGCCACTGCGGCGGATTCGCTGACAATAACCGGATTGACATCGATCTCGGACAAGACATCGCGAAGTACGTGGGCCATCGTCGAAAAACGTTCAGCCACGTTGCAATAGCTGGCGATATCCACCGCGGGCGCTCCACGCACCCCGTCCAGCAGCGGTCGCAACCTCATGCGGTCTAAACAGCGTCGTGCATGTTGCGCATCGAAAGGCGGTAGTGCGAACTGCACCTCGTCGATAGTCTCGGCAAGAATACCGCCGAAGCCGATCAACACGACTGGGCCGAACTGCCGGTCACGTTTCAGTCCCAGGAACATTTCCACGCCGGCAGGAGCCATGGGCGCGACGAGCACGTCAGTCCCCAGCCGACCCGACATCAATGAGTACATTTGTTTTAACTGGTCCTCGTCGGTGATGCCGATAACTACGCCGCCTGTATCGGACTTGTGCAACAAACCGGGTTTCGCAGTTTTCAGCGCGACAGGATAACCTGTCTTGCTTGCCGCGGCCGCGACTTCCTCTTCACTGGCGCAGGCAATCGGCGTAGTAATCTCGACGCCAAAATCTTCCAGCATCGCCAAAGACTCTGCCTCCGCCAACGTTTCGCCGGTACGGAGGCTGATCTGCCATTTTTCTACAATCGCGCTATCAGGCTGCTCCGGCTCGTGTGTTTCCCTTAGCAGGAAATCGCGGTACTCGAATAGCGCATGCACTCCTTTGAGAAACTGGCTGACACCATCCAGCACAGGAAACCCTGCATGCGTACTGGTGACGACTGCGTCGTCATGCCCTGTCCCCTGGCGGGCAGCGACCAGTGCGACAGGTTTTCCCGATTCTGCCCGTGCGCGCTGCATGCGATTTAGGAAGATGGCGTAAATTTTTCCGTCAGGCGCCCGATCATGAACGACCGCACCGAGGGCAGCGCCCGAATCCTGCATCATCAGCGTTATTCCACGCTGCATTATTTCCAACGCACCAGGCCCGCCGCGACTCCAGGCATCAAGTGGGTTCACAGCCGGCAGTTCCGGATCGAGAATGGCGGTAAGCTCGGATACCGTTTCGTCGGACAGGGTAGTAAGCGGCACGCCTGCGTCGTGCGCTAGATCAACGAATAATTGTCGCTCGCCGCCGGAATCGTGTAACGCAACCAGGCCGCCCGCGCCTACAGGGTGCAGTTCAGCGAACATGATCAACATTGTCGCAAACTCGTCCTGATCGCGTGCCCGTTGCACACCGTAACGATCGAACAAGGCCTCGTAGGTGGCATCGTCGCCGGCCATGGCACCTGAGTGTGAAACCGTTAGCCTCGCGGATTTCTCGGTGCGGCCTACTTTTAACGCAACAATCGGAATTTTCTTCTGTGCTGCCTTCTCCAGGGCCGCCCGGAAACCCTCCGGATTGCGGGCCGTCTCGATAAACAGTCCGACGACGCTCGTTTCCGGCAATTCAAGGACGAAATCGAGGTACTCATCCATTGTAACGTTGAGTTCATTACCCGCTGAAACTGCAACGTTGATCCGCAAGCGCTCGTCACAGTCGATAATGCCGGACATTCCGGATCCGGAATGACTGATCAAGGCAACGTTGCCCGGCGCTTCGTGCATGGCGCTATCGAATCCACAGGTCCACACGTGATCGCGGACATTGTAGTAAGCCATGCAGTTTGCACCGCAGACGAGCATCCCGGCATCTATTACTTTCTTTTGTACCCGATCCTTGAGCAGCGGTTCTGTGTCGTCATCCATGACAAGCGTCGACTGAATGACGGCCGCCGCAACACCGACCGCGATCGCCTCGTCGAGTGCGGCCTCCAGGCGGTGGTCACCGACCGCGAAGATGACAAGGTCGGGAGCCTCCGGCAAATCCTTAAGAGACGCGTAACAGCGGTGACCTTGTACTTCCTCATGGCGAGGATTCACGGCATAGATTTTGCCGCGGTAACCGCCGAGCTCGAGATTCTTGAGCGCCCACCGGCCGACGCTATCCGGGCTGGCGGACGCGCCGACGACCGCAACGGACCGCGGCCGCAACAGGGGGTCTAGCCGGTGCTCCATTGCTTACAGTCCGGTCAGTAACGGCCCGGTGGCGTCGCTCCACGACGTGCCGGGAACCAGAACGGCTTGTCGACTACGGTTGCTTTCGCCATCCTGCGATTCCAGTGCATCTCACGCTGGTAGTAAATTTCGACCCATACGGTGTCGCCCGGCTTGCCGTGCGGCGTACGTACCGTACCGATTGCGATGTTTTGCTTGCAAATAGGCGACCACAGCGCCGACGTGATGAAGCCGATTTCACGCTTGTTGCCTTTCGCCTTTGCATAGATATAGGAGTTATGTGCCATCTTGTTGCCTTCGATGTCGAGCTTCACCAGTCGCCAGGTTGAGCCCTTACGCTTTTCTTCCGCGAGCGCGCGGCGACCATTGAAATTCGGTTTCTTGAAGTCAACCAGCCACTCCATTCCAAGCTCCAGGGGAGATCGGGAACGCCCGGTGCGAACAGTTTCGTCGGCTGGCAAGAACTCCGTGTAGGGTGCCATGTAACCGGCTTCTATGCGTGACATCTCCAAAGCATAGGTGCCAATTGCCCTTATTCCGAATATCTCTCCTGCCTCGAACAGGGCGTCCCACAGGGCTTCAGCCTTGTCGGGAGCAATCCACAACTCATATCCAAGGTCGCCCGTGAAACCCGTGCGGGAAACCATGAGTTCGGAGCCCTGAAAATCGAAATGTGTCAGGCCAAATGGTTTGAGTTGATCCAGGCCGTCGAGACCCATCCTGTCCAGCACGCTGAATGATGTCGGGCCCTGTACCGCGAGCGCGGCGACATCCTCTGTCTCGTGCGTGATCGTGACATCAAATCCTAAAGCCGCTGCCTGCAACCACGCATAGTGGCGCTCTTGTGAACACAAACGGTACTCGCCCGTCTTGAGATGGAAGATTGTGCCGTCGTCGATTACCTGGCCGTGATCATCACACCAGACCGCATAAGCTACCCGGCCCGGACCGACCTTCGCCATGTCGCGAGTGACCAAGCGGTTCAGATACTCGAGAGCTTCGGGCCCGGTAATGCGGTACTTCGTCATCGGCGTCAGGTCAAAGACGGCGGTAGCATTGCGAATCGCAAAATACTCCGTGTCTCCGCAATACAGTGAGTCCGCACTCGAATAACCCTTCCATTGGTGCCACTCGTTAACCGTGTCGAGTTTTTCAAGTCGTGAATAAAATGGTGTCTTCAGGCGCCCCTGGTGTACTGGCGGATGAGTGCTCATGCTGCTTTCTCCCGATCCAGTATGGTTCGCGCCGCATTTCGTCCGGCTGCCCCACTAACGCCGCCCCCTGGGTGCGCGCCGGCACCGCAGAGGTAAACACCGTCCACCGGCATCCGGTATTGCGCTGCGCCGCCGACCGGTCGCACAAACAGGAACTGATCCAGTACTAGCTCGCCGTGATGCCAATGGCCACCGGTAATATGAAACTCGCGCTCGATATCTGCTGGAGTCAACAATTCACTGGCAGTTATGCGTTGCTCGATATCCGGCGCATACCTGGCGATAGTTTTGATTACAGCCTGCGTGAATGCCGCTTTCGCCGCATCGTCCCAACCACCTTTTAGCTCGTACGGCGCGTATTGCACAACGGCCGACAGCACGTGCTTGCCCGTCGGCGCGAGCGATTCGTCGCGGAAGCTCGGGAATGTAATTTCGACAACAGGATTGGGGGAACTCTCCCCGTACTTGGCAGGATTAAATGCTCGTTCGACGTAGTGCTCGTCTGGTGCGATAACGATCCGTTCTGCGTAGTCTTTCCTTGCAAGACCTTCAAACGTCGGCAGGCCGTCCAGCGCCAGGTGCAGTTTCGCTGCATTGCCCTTGCAACGTATATGATGAATTCGGTTCGCAAAACCTGTCTCGGCATGCCTTGCCCCCACCAGGCCCATAATCGTGCGCTTCGGATCGGCGTTAGAAATCACAGTGAAGCTTTCGAAGCGTTCGCCTGATTCGGTTTCGACGCCGGTTGCACGGCCGTTCTCAATAACGATGCGCTTGACCGGCATGCTGGTCCTTATAGTCGCCCCGGCGGTGCGGGCTGCGTGGGCCAGCTCATCGCTGACACTGCCCATGCCGCCTGCTGGAGCGCCGACGCGACCGTGATCACCGGCCAATCGATACAGATAGGTCAGGATGGTGTTGGGCGAACGTGGCCCGAGATGCGTTCCCAGCACAGCGTCGAGGCTGATGGCTCCCTTCAGCAGGGGACTTTCGAAGCGCTCGGTAACTTCATCATGAATATTCATGAAGATGAGGCGCAGGAACTCCTGCATCTCTTCTCTGCCAAGGCGTCGGACATCGAATCCCAGTTGTCCAAGCGTCTTCAAGTCTTTGAACTTCGTGCTGCCCAGACGAGGCGGAGTTTTATTGAGGTAAGTCCGAAGCAGGTCCGAAAATCGTGTCATACGTTTGCGGAAACTGCGATAACTTGCAGCGTCTTCATCCGACACGCCGTCCACCGATTCAGCCGAGAGTCGGACGTGCTCGCCATTTTCTGCGAGCGCGATCGTCGTCATATCTGCGCTGGACAACTTCGGCGATAATTTGAGTTCTTTGCGAACTTCCGGTTGCAGCTGATAGAGCAGATGTGCACAGGCAGATACCGAATAGCCGTCGGCAAACTCCCGCGTTATCGCTGCTCCACCCACCTGCTTATTGGCTTCGAGCACGAGCACCTTCTTGCCTGCTTTCGCCAGTAACGCAGAACACACCAGACCGTTGTGGCCGGCACCCACGACAATCGCATCGTATTTATCAGTCATCGCCAAAACTCTCCGGTACGGTATTGGGTCGGCTGATATCGCTGAGAATCTCCCGTGCCGCATTTGCACCCGGTGCCGCCATAACGCCGCCACCTGGGTGAGTGCTTGATCCGCACATATACAAGCCGCCGATTGGGCTGCGGTATTGCGCGTAGCCTGGTATTGGACGGTTCATCAGCAGCTGATCCATTGTCAGCTCGCCGTGGAAAATATTGCCCTCGGTAATGCCGATTTCCGCTTCAATGTCCTCTGGAGTACGAATCTCGGCGTGCAATATCAGGTCCTTGAAGTCCGGGCTGTAGTTTGCGATCTGATCGATCACAGATTTGCCGAACGCCTCTTTTTCTTCGCTCGTCCAGGCACGACCCTCGATCTGATACGGGCAGTACTGTATGAAGCAACTCATGAAGTGCTTGCCTGGTGGCGCCATCGTCGGATCGCTTCGTGTCGGGATCACCATGTCTATGTACGGGTCCTTCGACCAGGTGCCCTCCTTCCAGTCATCGTAGGCGCGCTCCATGCGCTCCATCGAATCGGTGAAATGCATGTCGCTGTTATAAAGCGAACTGCCTTTCGGCAACGCCGGGAAAGTCGGCAGTCCGTCGAGGGCTATGTTGACCTTACCGGACGAGCCGCGAGCCTTGAAATGCTTAACACGCTTGTAGAACTTCTCGGGCAGTTCACTCTTGTCAACGCAGTTCAGGAACGTGCGCTTCACGTCCATGGACGAAACGACGACTGGCGCGGAAATTTCGTCACCGTTATCCAGCGCGACACCGGCTGCCTTGCCGTTCTTGACGATGATCTTCTCTACGCCTGCGTCGGTACGCAACTCACCACCCGCTGCCTGGAAGGCGCCGGCGATGGAGCTCGCAACCGCGCCCATGCCACCTCGCGCAAAACCCCACGAACCGACGTTACCGTCAACATCACCCATGTAGTGGTGCAACAACACGTAGGCCGTACCGGGAGAATGAATACCGAGCGCTGTGCCGATAATGCCGCTGCCGGACAATGCCGCCTTGATAACGTCTGTTTCGAAATATTCGTCCAGGTACTCTGCGACGCTCATCGTCCAGAAGCGAATCGTTTCGTACATTCGATCTTCGCCCATTTCCATGAACTTGCCGCCTATCCTGACAAGCTCCTTGATGTCGCCGGGCTTGAACGACGTTGGATCGGGCGCCGTAGTCAGCAGGAAGTCGCGTATTAATCGGCACTGCCGCATCGTGTCGGCGGAATACGATTTATAGGCATCGGCGTCGTGGCGCGAGAATCGCGCCATCTCTCTATAGGCAACCTCGGAGTCGTTGTAGGAACCGTAGTAGTCGCCATTTTCCATGTAGGTTACGGAGCCACCGAACGGGGTAATCTGCAAACCGTGCTTGTGCAGTTCGAGCTCTCGATATATTTCTGGTCGCAGCAGGCTACAAACATACGAGCAATTTGAGTACCACCAGTCTTTGTAGAGATTACGACTTGCAGTGGCGCCACCGATGTAGTCGTTTTTCTCTACGCAGACAACGTCGAGACCCGCCCTGGCCAGGAAGGCTGCATTTGTCAGGCCGTTGTGACCGGCACCGACGACAATCGCGTCATATGTTTTCATTTGTGTATCGGCCCCCCGGCGGCCGCGGCAACGCTGTTTTGTTCGAGTTTTGGCAACGTAATGTCCACCGCACGTTCAAATTTGTCCAGAGTTTCCTGCAGGCATTTCACATTATGAGATTCACACAGGAACCACGGCTCTCTCGAATCGGGCTCGACGAGGATGCCCTGCTCATGTAGTTCAGGAGCCAGGGTGTCGTAGAACTCATAATTCGAGTGAATCCATTCACGATAATTGCTTGGTGCGGCGTCGGCGAAGAACAGGCCCATCAACGCAGGGTGGCCGGTGAAGCAATGTGCAATTCCGCGCTTCGACAGGATCTGGCTCAATCCGTTCTGCAACTGCAACCCGTAATTCTCAATGTCCTGGAGTGCTGTCGTTTCGTCCAGAATTTCCAGGGTCTTTGCTGCTGCGGCCAATGACACCGAATGGCCTGTAAACGTGCCGCCGTGCATAACCCCGTCACCAACGTGACGCATGATGTCCTCTCGCCCGGCGACGACCGATAGTGGGTAGCCGTTGGCGATCGCCTTGGCGAAGGTACACAGGTCTGCTTTGACGCCAAATAGTTCCTGCACGCCACCCTTCGCGACACGAAACCCCGTTTTCACTTCGTCGATGATCAACAACACGTCGTAGCGATCGCAAATCTCCCTGACGTCGTTCATGTACCGCGCGCTAGCCTTAATGGCGCAACAATTGCCCATGATGGGCTCAATCAGGAATGCGCCGATTTCGTTGTGTTTTTTCTTTAGCAGGTCCTCGAGTACATTTGCATCGTTCAGAGGCACGCTATGGAACAATCGTTTCGTGACAGCCGGTACGCCGTCGCCATAGGGCAAGACCTCAGGGTCGCCTTTGTCGGGCGTCCAGTCTTCGACCTCCGAATACCACATGACTTCATTGAAGATACCGTGGTATCCACCTTCCATGACAACGTGGCCGTCCTTGCCGGTAAACGCACGCGCGATTCGTAATGCGGCCATGACGGCCTCGGTCCCCGAGTTGGAGAAACGCACGAGCTCTGCAGCAGGGACCATCTTGCTGATGCGGCACGCTACTTCGTACTCGAGCTCTGTCGACAGCGCGAACACACCGCCGACACTCATGCCCTCGTGCGCCGCCTCGTCGACTCGCGAGTCAGCATAGCCAAGGATGATCGGGCCGTAGGCGAGCCTATAGTCAATGTACTCATTGCCATCGATGTCCCATACGCGGCCGCCCTCGCCGCGCTCCACATAGATGGTTTTGTCGTCACCCCAGTACCTGAAGTTGGACGAGACTCCCAGTGGTAACCTGGTGTTCGCCTTTTTGAAGTGTGCATTAGAGCGGGACAGGCTGCGCATGCAGACCTCCAAACGTGTATCTCAATAAAATGAATGAGTATTCATTCATATTATGGCATGATTCGGAGATGGCAGCCACAGCAAAAAGCGCCAAACGCACGGCGACTCGCGAACAACGGCGGCAGCAGTTGATCGATGCGACGATGAAATGCATTGCCCGCAAAGGCATGGGCAGCATGACGCTGGGCGATGTGGCCGGCGAAGCAGGACTGTCGCAGGGTATTGTCAACCTGCACTTCGAGAGCAAGGAAAACCTGCTCTATGAGACGCTCCGCTACCTCGCCGACGAATACAAAGCGCAGTTCGATAAAGCACTGGAAATGGGTGGATCGAGTGCTGCGGACAAACTACAGGCGCTGATGGAGCTGGACCTGCGCCCTTCTATCTGTGACCGCCGCAAAATCGCGGTTTGGTTCGCGTTCTGGGGCGCAGTCGAATCGCGTCCGACCTATCGCAAGATCTGCGAAAAGTCAGACGAATATTACGATGACGTCGTAGAGAACCTGTGCGCCGAACTTATCACTGAGGGCGAATACAAGAACACCAGCGCAGCGGCCGTGTCGACCATTTTGACCTCCATGACAAACGGCTTGTGGTTGTCCTGCCTCATCAGTCCGAAAACGTTCGATCGCCATGAGGCGTTGCAAGCGATAAACGAATATCTCCACAATATTTTCCCCAGGCACTATTCCCCGTGAGAGCACCGTGAAAATCGAAATCAGCGAAGACGCACAAGCATGGCAGTTCATTGCACGAACATACGCCGACGAGTACCTGCAACCACACGAAGTCGAAGCGGAACTCAACGATGGTGTTTTGCCCGCCGAAATCACGAGACGCAACAAGAAGCGCGCGATCGAACTCGGTCTCACGGCGATCGATGTGCCAGAGAGTCACGGCGGCCGCGAGTTATCGATGGAGTCACAGGTCGCGATCTGGGAACAGCTGGGGCGTGTGACGAACGCCTTGTCATGGTGTTTTTCCGAACCGCAGGAATGGATGTTTGAGGCCTGTTCAGAACAACAAATCAAAGACTATATTTTGCCGATGATGCGCGGCGAGAAGAAAGAATGTTACGCAATAACGGAGTCAGGCCCCGGCTCCGACCTGGCGAGCCTCGAGGCAACGGCCGTCCGCGACGGTGATGACTTCATTCTCAACGGCGAGAAGTGGTACGTAACGAGCGCAAACTTCGCGGATTTCTTCTGGTTTCAGGCGCGCCTGCCCGATGAAGAGGACGATGGACTCTTTCTCGTCGATCAAGGAACGCCGGGGATCGAGATCACCGCGGATCCAAAATTTAGTCACACCTTCGCCGCGCACCACCCGACTTATCGATTTACCGACGTTCGAATTCCAGCGTCACAACGTGTCGGCGAGCCCGGCGCGGGCATGGCATATACGCACAGTTGGTTTCGTCACGAGCGCCTGATGATCGGTGCACGAAGTTGTGGCGCGGCTGCTCGCCTGATCGAGGAAGCAATGGCTTTCGCGAATGAGCGCGTCGTTGACGGTGCACCGTTGAGCGAAAAACAGGCGATCCAGTTTATGCTGGCCGACAGTGTCACCGAACTTTACGCCTCGAGGCTCATGACTTATGACGCTGCCCGGGCCTCGGATCGCGGAGAGGACCTAAAGGCGCAACACAGCCGTTGTTCCATGGTGAAGCTATACGTCTCGGAGATGGCAAATCGAGTTGCAGACCGCACCGTACAAATCTTTGGTGGGCGCGGCTACATGCGTGAGAACGTCGCCGAGCGCTTTTTCCGTGAATTGCGCGTCGATCGAATCTGGGAGGGTACAAGCGAGATTCAACGGCTTATAATCGCCCGATCGCTTCTCAAGCGCGGACTGGATGAAATGTGACCTCAACTACACGGCTGATCGCAGCCCTGGCATCCGCATTTCTGATGCTCAGTGCGTGCTCTGGTGACGCAGTCAAAGACAATAATGGTCAAAACGTCGTCAATATCTACAACTGGTCCGACTACATCGCGCCAGACACTATCAAGAAGTTCGAGGCTGAGTTTGGCATCAACGTCAACTATGACATGTACGACTCGTCAGAGGTCGTCGATGTCAAGTTGCTGGCCGGTAGCAGTGGCTACGATATTGTAGTGCACAGCAATCAGTATTCGTCGCGCCTCGTATCGGTCGGTGTTTACGAAAAACTCGAGTGGAGCAAACTGAGCAACCTCGGCAACCTCGACCCCGATGTACTCGAGCGAATTGGTGTTTATGACGCGGTCAGGGAATACCACATCCCCTACCACTGGGGAACAACCGGTTACGCCTGGAATGTTGAAATGGTCAGGGAAAGGCTCCCGGACCACCCGATGGACAGTGCCGATGTGCTATTCGATCCGGAGGTCGTCTCCAAACTTGCCGACTGCGGCGTTAGCTTGTTGGACGGATCAACCGACCTGTTTCCAATGATGCAGGCCTACCTCGGTCTCGACCCAAGAGCCCTCGATGACAAAACTTTGGCCGCAGCCGAGGCTCAGTTGGACCTTGTCAGGCCTTACATTCGCTACTTCAGCAATACCAAGATGATGTCCGATTTGCCGAACAGGGAGGTATGCGTTGCCATGAGTTGGTCGGGTGACTACGCCGCGGCGGCATTGCGCGCCGAAGAGGCCGGCCTCGATATTGAACTTCGCTATACCGCGCCGAAGGAAGGCTCCGGGCTTTGGGTCGACGGCCTGTACATTCTGACGGATGCACCCCACAGAGATAACGCGTACAAGTTTCTGGACTTTCTACTGCGGCCTGACATCGCCGCCGACATTGCCAATGCGGTTTATTACGCCAATGCCAATCGCGCGTCGTGGGAATACATCGACTCCTGGATTCTCGATAACCCGGCAATATTTCCAGACGAAGAAACGTGGGGGCGTCTGTACCCAATTAAGTCCGCAGGACCAAAACAGGAGCGTGTGCGCACTCGCGCCTTCGCCCGCGTGAAGAGTGGCCTGTGAAGAACTTCATTCACATAAAGGGCATCAGCAAACATTTTGGCGACTTCGTTGCTGTTGACCGGGTCGACCTCGAGATTGGTCAGGGCGAATTGTTTTCCATTCTTGGCGGATCGGGCTGCGGCAAGACGACCTTGCTCAGAATACTGGCCGGTTTCGAAGTGCCGACGTCGGGCACCGTTGAGATCGACGGCGTAGACATCACTCAGCAGCCGCCATATGACCGACCTGTCAACATGATGTTTCAGTCGTATGCGATTTTTCCGCATATGAACGTGGCAAAGAACATTGCTTATGGCTTGCACAAAGATGGTGTCGCAAAACCTGAAGTCGACAAGCGTGTGGATGAAATGCTGGAACTCGTGCAGCTCGTCGATTTCAAGAATCGCAAACCGGACCAGTTGTCCGGCGGACAACGGCAACGTGTGGCCCTTGGTCGGGCACTTATCAAACAACCAAAAGTTCTGCTGCTCGATGAACCATTGGCGGCTCTCGACAAGAAATTGCGTGAGCGCACACAGTTCGAGCTCATGAACATTCAGGACGAATTGGGCATCACGTTTATCGTTGTCACACATGACCAGGAAGAGGCGATGACGCTCTCCACCCGCATCGCGGTGATGGACGAGGGTCAGTTCCGGCAAGTCGGAACACCGAAGGAGATTTATGAATTTCCGACGAACCGATTTGTGGCGGATTTCATCGGCAGCATAAATATCTTCAAGGGCACGGTATCCAGCGTCGATGATGATCACATTTCCGTTGCATCGGATGAGGCCGGAGTGGAGTTGACGGCAATCAAGCAACAAGCGGTAACTATCGGACAGGAAATCGAGATTGCCGTTCGACCCGAGAAAATCTTTATTAACAAAGAGAGACCGGAGAATGCGGGAGATATCTGTATTGAAGGCGTTGTCGATGATCTCGGCTATCTTGGCAACCGGTCCCTGTATCGCATTCGGCTGAAGTCCGGCGTTATTGTCCAGGTTAGCTCACAGAATCGCCGCCGCTCGGTGACACGTTTTCTCGAGTGGGAGGATAAGGTCTGGATATCCTGGCGGCCACGCAGCGCAGTGGTCTTGCTGGACTAGTCGATGAGCGACGCTACGGCGCACCGCGACGATCAGACATGGCGGCGTTTTGCCGTCGCAGTGCCCTACCTTTGGCTGCTCGTATTCTTTCTCGCCCCTTTCGCCATCATATTCAAAATCAGTCTCGCGGATCCGATTATCGCAATGCCGCCCTTTACACCGTCTTTCGACGATCAGGGCGATTTCGCCGGATCGGTGGACAGTTTTAAGTTTCTGCTCACTGACAAGCTCTACGCGATTACCTACATGCGCTCCGTTTTCATGGCCGGCGGCGCAACTGTGCTCTGTCTCGCGCTCGGTTTCCCGATGGCCTACGGTATCGCACGCTCAAGTCCGGCGACGCGCGGCCTGTTATTGCTACTCATCGTTTTGCCATTCTGGATTTCGTTCCTGTTGCGTGTCTATGCGTGGATGGGGTTAATGAATAACTACGGAGTCATTAATAATTTCCTGATGTGGCTCGGTGCGATCGACAAACCCATACAAATTATGTACACCGACTTTGCCGTATTCGTCGGCCTCACCTATTCGTACTTGCCGTTCATGATATTGCCGCTATACGCGGCCCTCGAACGGATGGATATGGATCTTGTGGAAGCTGCGCAGGACCTCGGTGCGTCGCGTACGCGTGCGTTTTGGGACATTACATGGCCGCTCGCCAGGCCCGGCGTCATCGCCGGCTGTCTGCTCGTATTCATCCCCTCGATGGGCGAGTACGTAGTCCCCTATCTACTCGGCGGCCCCGAATCACTGTTGATCGGCCGTGTGTTGTTTGACGAGTTCTTCATCAATCGCGACTGGCCGCTCGCGTCTGCGGTCGCAATCGTATTGTTGATACTGCTTGTCGCACCGATCGTACTGTTGCAGCGTGCGCAGGCTCGAAGCCAGGAGAGCGAAGCATGAACAAGCGCTCGCGATTCATCCTTTCGGTGCTCACGTTTGGTTATGCGTTTCTCTACATCCCGTTGATCCTTGTTATCGTTTATTCGTTTAACGACTCGAGAATTGCGACAGTATGGGGCGGATTCTCGACACGCTGGTACGGTGAACTGCTGCAGAATGACCAGATTCTCGATGCGGCATTTCTGAGTTTGCGCATAGCGATCACGGCGGCCACGGCCGCGACAATACTCGGAACCATGGCAGGCCTTGTGCTGGCTCGTTTCGGCCGCTTCAAGGGCCGCACGCTTTTTTCCGGAATGGTCTTCTCACCAATGGTCATGCCCGAAGTCATTACAGGACTGTCATTGCTGTTGTTGTTCGTCACTCTGCACCAACTCACCGGCTGGCCGGGTCAGCGTGGCTTCTATACGATCACGATCGCGCACACGACATTTTCCATGGCTTACGTTGCGATAATTGTGCAGTCACGGCTAATGGCTATGGACGAATCGCTGGAAGAAGCGGCGATGGATCTCGGGGGCCGCCCACTGCGCGTGGTATTCGACATTACGTTGCCGCTAATTGCGCCGGCGATGTTAGCTGGATGGTTACTGGCATTTACTTTGTCGCTTGATGACCTCGTCATCGCCAGTTTTGTATCCGGTCCGGGCAGCAGCACATTGCCGATGTATATTTTCTCGAAAGTAAAACTGGGTGTATCGCCCGACATTAACGCACTGGCCACGCTGATTATTGCTTTTGTTTGCGTCGGCGTAGCCTTCGCCTGGATTGCGATGCGCCGCTCGGCTAGGTAGTGGAATCGAGCTCGGAGATTGTCACATTTGATGCAGGCATCTCCTGCCGCAACCTTCGAGCGACCGATTCAACCTCGCGCATAACGCGAAGCATATTTTCTCCAGCCAGTTTGCGCAGATTCTCGTCGCTCCATCCGCGCCGAATTAACTCCGCAAACAAGCGCGGATACCCTGATACATCCTCCAACCCTAGCGGCCCATCCTGCATTCCCCAGTAATCGCCGCCGATGCCAACATGGTCTGTTCCGGCCACGTCACGCACATGCTCTATGTGATCGGCCACTTGGACAATGGTGGCGCGAACCGCCCCGAATTCGGCGTCGTAGGCATTCCAGGTATCGCGATATGCCCTGACCGTGTCGATAGCGGCGTCCGTCGCCCACAGGCCTTCCTCCATTTCCCAAACCTCCTTCGAGAGGAATGACGGGATAAACGTCACCATGACCACGCCGCCGTTCCCGGCGAGGCGTTCTAACACGTCGTCAGGTACGTTGCGCGGATGGTTGACGATTGCGTAAGCAGCGGCGTGCGACCAGATGACCGGGGCCCTGGTTACATCGAGAGTGTCATGCATCGTGGCGGGAGAGGTATGCGCAATATCTACGATCATGCCTGTGCGATTCATCTCCTGAACCATTGCGCGGCCAAATTTAGTCAGGCCGTCGTGGCGTTGCTCTCCCAATGCGGCGTCCGCCCAGTCCAGGGATACGTTGTGGGTCAGCGTCATATAGCGAACGCCGAGACGGTAATAGGCTCGCATCGCGCCGAGCGAGTTGCCCAAGGCATATCCGCCCTCCATTCCCAATAGCGACGCTATCTTGCCACTAGCGAATACTCGTTCGATGTCGTCTGCTGTGAGCGCGAGTTCAAACGTTTCGGGATGCTCGTCGATGATGCGAAGCGCGATGTCGATCTGTTCGAGTTGCAAACGTCCGATATCCGAGCCGCTTGTCTCACCCGGAATCCACACGGACCAAAACTGCGCACCGACCCTGCCTTCACGTAACTTGGGAATATTCGTTTCGGCCTGGCTTCTTTGTTCAAGTTGCATGGCCGTTACGTCACCGGCGGTTTCTTCACGAATCAGCCACGGCAAATCATTGTGTCCGTCGATCAAGGGTGTTGCCTGCAACAACTCCTGCGCGTGTCGCAATGCAGCGTCAGCGTCATGTGTAATCTGAGGTGACTCAGCACCTGTCGCAGTCCACGCACACAGGCACGCAAGCGCGCAAACAAGTGATCTTGTGGCGGCGCCAATCATCAGGACCGCTGCAGCTCCTGCAAAACCCATTCGATGTAACGCTGCGCCAGATCTTCCATTTCTGAGAAAGGGCCCGGTTTGTAGTACTTCGAGTGCACGCCTTTGGAATTGTTGACGATGATTTCCCTGTCGGCCAGTGTGGTTACATCCCACAGCCAGGTAAGGGTATCGACGTCGTAATCGGTTCCCTCCTGCGCATCACCACGAACGAGCCAGTAAAGCTCACAATTGGATGCGTTGTGATCGATCGGCGTAAATACGTAGCACACGACATGATCGCTATAGGCCAGCAGGAAGGAAAAAGGCCCAAAGGTAAGGTCGGAAGCGCCGCCGTCATAGTCAGTAAGATCGCCCAGCAGCGGCGCAACGGGATCGCCCCCCTTGCTGCCGGTCCTGTACTTCTCAAACATCGCCGTGCGACTGTAACCGTAGCCTATTTCACCAGGACGTCCATTCGTATCAACAAAATCGATATCAATTTCCTTGAGACCGCAGGCGCCCATTTTCTCCAGCATGTGGGCCTGCACGCGGTCGCGCTTGTGGTCCGCCAACATAAGAGAGTGCATGCGAGCGTATTCAGGATGTGCGGTCGCACAGTGATAGCACTCTTGATAGTTCTCTACTGAAAGTTTCCAATTCGCCGGAATTTCATAATTTTTCTGCGCCGCCACTTTCAGGTTCTCAAAATCGAACATCGCCATAGGTTCGGCCAAATCCCGGATCGCGCTGTCGATAGACGGTGGATCATCAGAAAAGCAAACGAACATCAACCCATGTATGACGGCAACAGAAACCGGATTTAAACTATGCGCCGACTTGTCGAATCCGTTCGACATATCGCGAGCCGCAATAAGATTGCCATCGATGTCATACGTCCAGCCGTGGTACGGGCAGGCGAACTTATCGGCATGACCTTCAGCCTCAAGACAAACGAGCGAGCCTCGATGCCGGCACACGTTTGCAAATGCCTTCAGGTCGCCGTCTTTTCCCCGCACGATAATCGCGGACTCCCGTGCGACGTTGAAAACCTTGAAATCGCCAGGCTCCGGAAGCTGCGAAACATGACCCGCAAGAATCCAGTTGCGATTAACGATTTTGTCAATCTCAAGTTCGTATATCTTCGGATCCGTATAAAAACGCTGATCCAGCGAATAGCCGGGTTTTTGACGCGCGATCAATTCCGCGATTGACCGGTCATCATCTTTGGTGACGGCACTCATTTTTGACTTCACACTATGAAACGTAACGGCTAAGGACTTGCTACGATATACTGGAGACGAAGCTGCTGCAAAGCATAAGAATAATTGGGGAATGGAATGGCAGAGATTCCACGCACTGAGGCACTTACCGGCCACGCCGAATTCGATTCGCTGATCGCGAGCTTCGCGGACGAGCGCGACGCGGATAAGTCCGAGGCAATGCGTCTCGGCATCTGGGACAAATTCGGCACAGAGGGCGCTGTGTTCATTTCGGACATGGCGAGTTTTTCGAGCACATCCCGAAAGTTCGGAGTATGTCACTTCCTCAAGCTTATCCACCGCGCTCGTCAAGTCATTGCGCCTGTCATCTCGGCCAACAACGGCAAATTGCTGAAGTGCGACGCCGACAACTGTTATGCGTTTTTCGAAGCGCCCGATGACGCTATCAAGGCAAGCTTCGACGTCAATGCGGCACTTTTTGAATCCAACGAAACCGTTGGTTTGGCAGAGCAGATTTATCTTTCAGTGGGCATCGACTACGGCCGTGTCTTGCTCATCGGAGAAATAGATTTTTACGGCGACCCCGTCAACACCGCGTCGAAGCTTGGCGAGGATCTCGCGATTCGCGATGAGACGTTGGTTACTGAGCGCGCGATTGAGCACTCAAAATTCGTCGTGCCGGAACTCGCCGAAAGAATGCTCGCGCGGATATCGGAAATCGAAA
>CAZVLT010000016.1:19405-23012 GCA_964628105.1 uncultured Woeseiaceae bacterium
TTCGTCGTGCCGGAACTCGCCGAAAGAATGCTCGCGCGGATATCGGAAATCGAAATCAAGTATGTGAGATTGCCGATGACCGAGGTCACAGCCGAGCGATGAGCAACAATCTATCCAACGCTGCGGCGCTGCGGCAAATACTCGAGGTCACGCGCAAGCTCGCCGCACCATTCGACCTGGACACTATGCTTACAGAAGTTGTCAATGCTACGCGCGAGGTGCTGGATGCCGATCGCGGCACGGTATTTCTCTATGACGAGACGACCGACGAACTGGTTGTGCGGGTTGGCACGGGACTGGATCACATACGCATCCCGGCCGACAAGGGTATCGTCGGCGAGTCTGCCCAGTCACGCGAGCTGATCAACGTTCCCGACTGTTATATGGATAACCGATTCAACCGCGCCATTGATAAACAGACCGGCTACCGTTCGCGCTGCATGTTGACGATTCCGTTGATCGGATACGAAGAGTCGCTGGTCGGGGTCTTGCAAATACTCAACAAGAATGATGGCGTATTCGACGAACAGGATGAGTACGTCGCGCAGGCACTCGCTGCGCAAGCGGCTGTTGTTATTCATCGCGCCAAGATTACGGAGGCAATGATCGCCTCCGAGCGCCTTGATCGCGAGATTACTGTCGCTCGAGATGTGCAAATGGGCACGCTGCCGAAGGAAATGCCGAAGCTCGCTGGATACGATTTCGGTGGTGCATATGCTCCAACAGATCAAACCGGAGGTGATCTGTATGACTTTGTGCCAGTTGGCGAGAATAAATTATTTCTCCTCATGGGCGATGCAACCGGGCACGGCATCGGTCCTGCTCTCAGCGCCACACAGGTACGCGCGATGCTGCGTGTTGCTTTGCGTCTCGGGTCGAGTCTCGACGACGCTTTCATGCATATCAACGATCAACTCTGCGACGATCTTCCTGACGATCGTTTCGTTACGGGTTTTTTCGGCTTGCTCGACGGTGTCGCACATCGCGTGGATTTTCATTCCGGCGGGCAGGGCCCGATTATGCATTTCCACGCCGCCACCGGGGAATATGACTGGCACCCGGCAACGACGTTTCCGCTTGGCTATATGCCACAGTCGGATCTTGGCGCCCCGATCTCAATAGCGCTTGAGCCCGGCGATATTTTTGGCCTGATTTCCGACGGGATTTACGAATACGAGAATGAGTCGGGTACACAATTTGGTCAGCAAGGAATCGCCGATATTGTGAGTAATAACCTTGATTCGGGCGCCCAGGAACTTGTGGACGAAATTATGCGCGCGACACGTCAGCACGGCGGCCCGACGCCGCAGGCAGACGACATGACTATCGTATTGGCAAAACGACTACCGGAGTAGCTGCACATAAATCACTGCACATAAGACCATGGAAAAAGCATTCGCCAGAAGCTTCGACTCACTTGCCGCTATTTTCGAGTATGCGGAAGAAGCGCTCGCGGCGAGTGACGTCGGTGACGCGGTGCGCTTTCCTGTGCACCTGGCATTGGAAGAATTGTTCACCAACATGGTGAAATACAACCCGGACGTGGAAGGTGACATCGAGGTTTCCGTTGACGCCAGCAGCGCTGGGGTGACTGTCACCCTGACCGAGTACGGCGTGGACGAATTTGACGTCACGACACCCAGGAACATTGACACCGATGCACCCCTCAAAGACCGAACGCCCGGTGGCCTGGGCCTTCATCTGATTCAAAACCTGGTCGACAAACTCGAGTATGAGTACCACGATCGGCGAAGTAGAGTAATATTTACCAAGGAGTCAGGAAATAGGCATGTTTGAGATCGAATACGGCAACGACGGCGAGATCGTCTGCAAGGGCCGGCTTGACGCCGCGCAGTGCGAAAAAGCCCAGTCGTTCATGGATGAGGTGGTCGAATCGCGGACGCTAAATTTTACCGCATTGGATTACATTTCGAGCGCGGGGCTCGGTATACTTCTAAAGACACAAAAACGACTGGCCGAGAGTGGCGCCGCGCTCCGAATCATTAACGTCAACAATCACATACACGACGTGTTCCACTACTCCGGCTTTCACGCAATTTTCGATATAGAAGCTAAACAAGAATAATTCGAAACGCGTTCACCAACTTTTTGTCCGGTTGCCTGTATGTATGAATAAGCCAGACGATACTGAATTGATTGATCGGTGCATCAAAGGAGATCGACAGGCCTTTGAAGACTTGTTGAATCAATACGAGAAACCAGTGTTTAACGCTGCACTACGGATGTTAAACAGTCGGGACGATGCGAATGATGTCACCCAGACCGTGTTTCTCAAGGTCTTCGAGAATTTGGACAGTTACGACCCGTCACGCCGTTTTTTTAGTTGGATATACCGAATCACGTTGAACGAATCTATCAACTGGCTCGGCAAGCAAAACAGACTGGAGCCATTACAGCCGGAAGCAGCTGATAGCGGCAAAAGTCCGGAACAGGAGGTCACTAGTGCGCAAGTTTCAGAAAACGTACAGGCGGCACTGATGACCATCGGGACAGACTACAGAACAGTCATCGTCCTGAAGCATTTCCTGGGATGTAGCTATGTTGAGATCAGCGATGTTCTCGAAATCCCGGAAAAGAAAGTTAAATCGCGCCTCTACACGGCCAGGCAATTGCTGAAAGAGGCGCTAACACAGACTGGCACACACTGATGGCAATCGAGCAAAACTACACAGACCTGATGAATGCCGATATCGACGGCGAGATAAGCGACGCCGGTAAGTCGGAGCTCATGGCGTTTCTCGCCGAGAGTGCTGAAGGTCGCGAATTGTACGAGCAACTGTCGTCGCTTTGCGATTCATTGAATTCAGGCGAGCTCGTGTCACCGCCACCACACATGCGTCACGTCATCATGAATTCCGTGAAACCAACCAGGCCAAAGCAGGATTCGCCGGGAACCCTGAAAGGGTTGTTTGATATGCCCACGCTCCGGTACGCACTGATCTTTGCCGTGGGTGTTTTTCTTACACTGAGCCTCGTTAATTCCGGGCAGATGTCGGACTCTGCATTTGATGATGTGACGGGGCTCGTCGGCACAATATCCGAGCCGATTGGTGCCGATCTCGCCAGCAGTATCACGGTCGATAACGTCGAGATCGCTGGCAAAGTTTCTTTACGCAGCAAGGGGTCCATGCTGATCCTCGATTTTGATCTCACGGCTCGAGGCCCGGTCGAGATCCAGGCCGATTACACCGATCGCACGATATGGTTCAACGGCTTCGGCCAGCTCGAGAGCAGCGGCACCACGATTTCGGCCGAACAAGGACACATCAAGCTCGGCATGGAAGGCAAGCGGCGCTACGCCGTTTATTTGCATAACGAAGGCGGACGTGGAACGACTGTCAGCCTTCGCTTTGTCTCAAACGGGACAGTCATACACGAGGCAACCCTCGAGTACGACCCCGTGGAATAAGGCCTGCCAAGGGCAATTGCCTGGAATATGGCGGTGGTTACCAACTTTTTCTTAGCTGGGTTGTATTACCGGGTAAGATGAACAGCAAAGAGCCCTGAACAGGGCCAAAAGGGGTACAAAGATGGCTACGAGTAACAAAGCAATTCCAATGGTCCTGATCGGCGTTGCCGCATTGGC
>CAZVLT010000017.1:0-22850 GCA_964628105.1 uncultured Woeseiaceae bacterium
ATCGAAGCGTTGATATCGCGATGCTGCGTTTGTGCCGCGGCAGGCGTTTTCCAGCACTCCAGCTGTTAGCGAGTTCTATGTTCGATCCGTCGCGCCCAAATCTCTGCTCGCCGTAGTAGTTGGGAACGCCGGCATCGCGAATTCTCTGCACTCGTTCGTCGAGGTAACCTCTATCTGGCGATTCGCCGCGCAGAACGATACGAAAATGATTTGCCTTGTGCGTGCCGCGACGGAGTTTGCGTGAATGCCGCTGGACATCGAGTAACGAAACTCCCTCAATAGCCACACGACTCCAGTCCGGCCCGTTCCAGCGTGGCACACTGAACCATTGCCGAGTTATCGCGTGACGGTCTTTAAGTCCCGAGTAGCCGACATCTTTTGCGGGCACGCCAGCGTGCTGCGCGAGCTGTCGCGCAACCCACTCAGTATTTGCGCTCGTCTTTTCGATGCTCAGGAAATCATGCTCGCCATCGCCGGAAAACTCGATTCCGAGTTCCTCAGTTACGTCGAAATCGGCCGGTGTGGTGCGAATAGTCGCGGCAAACAACGGCGCACTCCCGTCAAGCGGGACCGAGGCGTATGCGCGGGCCCAGTCTGGCATGCACATAGTCAGTGAGACGCGTCGGCGACCGGTACGACCTGGTAAAACGTCTCTTGCTTTCCAATCATGCCGAGATCGGCACGAGCGCGTTCTTCTGCCGCGTCACGACCCTGCTTGAGATTGATAACCTCAGCATCGAGCGAGCTATTGCGATCACGCAGCGAATCATTGAGAGCCCGCTGCTCGGCAACCGCCTCGCGTAGCCTCATGGTTTTTCGGTAGCCGTCGTCGGAAAACCAGAGCTCAGCCTGCAGACCGAGTCCCGCTATGCCGAGCAAAACAAGCAGCCAGCGTGTATTGAACAAGCGATAACCCCAAATGAACGCTATTAGCGTTTTCTCAACCTACCTTGACGGAAAACGCGTCGCGGGCCGCATACCCTGCATCTGCACCCAGTTCCTCCTCGATGCGCAACAGCTGGTTGTACTTGGCGACGCGATCGGACCGGGACAGGGATCCGGTCTTGATCTGTGTCGCCTGCGTGCCTACCGCAATGTCGGCAATCGTACTGTCCGAGGTTTCCCCCGAGCGGTGAGAGATTACCGCGGAATAGCCCGCGTCATCTGCCATAGTAATCGCATCAAGTGTTTCGCTTAAGGTACCGATTTGGTTAGGTTTTATCAATATAGAATTGGCAATTTTTTCGCTTATTCCGCGGCTCAGTATTGTCGTGTTGGTCACGAACAGATCGTCACCAACCAGCTGTACCCGGTCACCCAGCGCATCGCTGAGCAGACGCCAGCCTTCCCAGTCACCCTCGTCCATGCCGTCTTCGATCGAAATAATAGGATAGGCATCGGCCAATTCTGCAAGAAACGCGCTGAATCCGGCAGCGTCAAATTGCCGTCCCTCTGACTCGAGATCGTAAACGCCGTTTTCGTAGAACTCGGAACTCGCCACATCGAGGCCCAGCAGGATGTCGTCGCCCGCCGTGAATCCCGCTTTGTCAATTGCCGTCATGATGGTGTCGAGCGCGGCACGATTTGATGGCAGGTCGGGGGCGAAACCGCCTTCGTCGCCCACAGCCGTATTCAGTCCCTGCCCGCGCAATACACTTTTCAAGCTGTGAAACACTTCGGCGCCATAGCGCAGGGCCTCGGCGAAGTTCGGTGCGCCAACGGGCAAAATCATGAACTCCTGGATATCGATACTGTTGTCGGCATGCGCGCCGCCGTTGATGATATTCATCATCGGCACGGGCATCGTCGTGCTGTCGCCAAGGTGGCGGAACAGCGACAGACCCAGCGCTTTCGCTTCAGCCTTCGCAACAGCGAGCGAGATAGCCAACAACGCATTCGCGCCGAGGCGAGCCTTGTTGTCGCTGCCGTCAAGATCGAGCATGCATTGATCAACAGCGCGTTGCCCCGAGAACTCCTTGGCGATCAGTGCGTCCCGTAATTCGCCGTTCACATTTGCGACGGCTTGTCGCACACCCCTGCCCAGGTAGCGCGACGGATCGCCGTCGCGCAACTCCACGGCTTCTCGGGTACCAGTCGATGCACCCGATGGAACTCCCGCACGCCCGCCGCTACCGTCGGCCAGCGTGACGTCCGCTTCCACCGTCGGGTTGCCGCGTGAATCGAGAATCTCCCGACCACGTACTTCACTGATTTTGATCATTGACTACTCCGAGCCAGGTACGCCGAGACCATATTCCGCTTCGAGGTAGCCACTTTTCTTGACGCAACTGTCGATCGCCAGCAGCGTTTCAAGAAGTTCGCGCATGTGATCTAGCGGCCAGGCATTCGGCCCATCGCTCAGAGCTTTGGCAGGATCAGGGTGGGTTTCCATGAACAACCCGGCGACGCCTGCCGCCGTGGCTGCGCGCGCGAGCACCGGTATGAACTCTCGTCTGCCGCCAGAAGATGATCCCTTGCCGCCCGGAAGCTGCACGGAGTGCGTCGCATCGAAAACAACAGGCGCCCCTGTAGCACGCATTACCGCAACGCTGCGCATATCTGAGACCAGGTTGTTGTAACCGAATGAAAAGCCGCGCTCGCACACCATAATATTATCGTTTCCAGTGGACCTCGCCTTGTCGACGACATTCTGCATTTCCCAGGGCGAGAGGAACTGACCTTTCTTGATATTTACGGGCAGGCCCGTTGCAGCGGTACGCAGGATGAAATTCGTTTGCCGGCATAGAAATGCCGGCGTCTGTAATACATCGACAACGTCCGCAACCTCGTCTATCGGCGTATCTTCATGCACATCCGTCAGGACTGGAACCTGCAGTTGCTTTTTCACCTCCGCCAATATTCTTAAGCCCTCCTCCATGCCGGGGCCGCGAAAGCCATCACGCGAACTGCGATTGGCCTTGTCGAACGATGATTTGTAAATGAACGGAATTCCAAGATCACCGCAGATTTCCTTCAGTGATGCCGCAGTATCCAGTGTCATCTGTTCGCTTTCGACAACACAGGTTCCTGCGATAAGAAATATCGGCTGGTCGTTGCCGGCTTCAAATCCGCAAAGATTCATGCTTCCGCAACCTCGGGCAAATCACTTTGGCTGTGCTCGCTTACTGCGCTGATAAAGCTCTTGAACAATGGATGACCATCCCGCGGATTGGAGGTGAATTCGGGATGGAACTGGCTGGCGAGAAAAAACGGGTGATCCGGAATTTCGATCATCTCGACCAGGTCGTCGACCGACACACCGGAAAACGTCAGCCCCGCCGCGGACAATTGCTCACGGTAGTTGTTGTTTACCTCATAACGATGCCGGTGACGTTCCTCAATTTCCGTACTTCCGTAGCTTCGCGCCGCCAGCGAACCCTCAGTCAGGGTTACCGCCTGGGCGCCCAGGCGCATCGTGCCGCCCAAGTCTGATTCTTCGTTGCGTTCTTCAGTGCCGCCTGTCTGGTCCTGCCATTCGGTGATAAGCGCAATAACGGGATGCGGCGTTTGTTTGTTGAATTCAGTGCTCATCGCGCCTTCCAGGCCGGCAAGATTGCGCGCAGCCTCGATGACGGCAACCTGCAAGCCGAGACAAATGCCGAGATAGGGAATGCCGTTCTCGCGCGCAAACTGCACGGTGTCGATCTTACCTTCGATGCCGCGGTCACCAAATCCCCCGGGAACGACTATGCCATTCATATTTTCCAGGCAGCCAACGCCCTGCTCTTCAATATCGCGCGATTCTATAAAGTGGATGTTGACTCGTGTCCGCGTGTGAATGCCACCATGCTGCAACGCCTCGACCAGCGAAATATAGGAATCCTTGAGATCCATGTACTTGCCGACCATGGCTACATTGACCGTTGTGTCAGGATTTTGCTTCGCCTCAACAATCGCATCCCACTCGCTTAGGTCCGCTTGCGGCAAGTCGAGACCGAGTTGTTGTGCCACGATGCTGTCGAGTCCCTGCTCGTGCATCATCGATGGAATCTTGTACAGGTCGTCGGCATCGTAAGCCGATATGACCGCTTTCTCCGGCACATTGGTGAACAACGCGATTTTCTTGCGCTGTTCGTCCGGCAGCGGATTTTCCGAACGACATACAAGGATGTCTGGCTGAATGCCGATCGAGCGCAATTCTTTGACCGAGTGCTGTGTCGGCTTGGTCTTAATCTCGGATGACGTCGAGATAAAGGGCACGAGTGTCAGATGCACATAGACAACGTGATCGCGACCTAACTCGATACCCATCTGACGAATCGCTTCGAGGAACGGCAGCGACTCGATATCACCGACCGTACCGCCGATTTCTACCAGGCAAATATCGGCGTCACCCGCACCGCGCTGGACGCTTTGCTTAATTTCATCGGTGATATGTGGAATGACCTGAACCGTAGCGCCGAGATAATCGCCGCGCCGTTCTTTGCCGATGACACTTTCGTAAATGCGTCCGGTTGTGAAATTACTGTGGCGTCCGCCCGTCGCGGTGCGCACAAAGCGCTCGTAATGACCGAGATCGAGATCCGTCTCTGTGCCGTCGTGTGTAACGAACACCTCGCCGTGCTGAAACGGGCTCATCGTGCCGGGATCGACGTTGATGTACGGATCCAGCTTGATCATGCTGATCGTCAAGCCGCGCGCTTCGAGTATCGCGCCAAGGCAGGCTGATGTGATTCCCTTTCCCAGGGAGGAAACCACACCGCCGGTGATAAAAACATACGATGTCATCTGTGAACCCAATATTTAATGACCATGGTTTTGGACGAAAGCGGAAAACAGGAAAGGGTTGGAGCAAAAGCACTGCCAGCAAGCGTGGTGCTTTCTTCCAACCCTTCGAATTCTGCGCCGTCGTTGGACTAAAGACGGTTTTAAACGTTATCAGGCAGTCTAGTACTTCGTCAAGGTGAATAAGACGGATTCAGCGAATTTTGGAGCGGTCGGCCGCTAGACGCGTCTCGCCGGCAATGGTGCGCCCTGACGAAGTACTGCTAATGCAATGCGGGTCGACCGCTCCAGCAGACGGCAACTCCCGGGCGAGCGACGGCATCCGCCGCAATCCAAAGGTCGCCAACGGCTACGAGCTGCTCGCCTGAATAAACCAGCGGCAGTCGATCGCGCATCCATGGCACAACACCTTCTTCTTGAAGTAATTTCTTCAATTTGCGCGTATGTGCTTGACCTTCCGGCTGAAATTCCTCTCCGCCTACTCTGGGCCTGACGCTCAAGCCCTGCATTACGAGCTTCTCGGACAGCCCAACTTCGGCTCCGGATTCAAAATTCAGCGCACCCAGGCCGGTGCCCAACTCGGCCCTGGAGCCCGAGACGTCCCGATATTCCAAAACATGGACGAGTTTTTCAGGCAACAAATAAAGTCCGCTGCGGTAACGACGCACTGACGCACCGGGCCAGGTGACGAGCGGTTGCGCATCATCGCGCGCAGGAATGACTTCGCTCATCACACGATCGAGCTGTAGTGTTGTCGGCGTCGACAGTCCCAGGCATCGCAACGCATGACGGATCAGGTTGCGTTGCCGCGCTGCTGACAACTGGGTCAGGCCGTCAATTGGCAGGCGTTCGGCGCGGCCGCCAAGATTATCAAGATCGATCTCTGCGAGGTCGGCCAGCAGCTGTGACGCCTCGCTGGCATGACCTGCGCTGCGCTGCAGTCGGGCCGCAATATCGGACCAGCGCGACTTGAGACGCGGCAAGACCTCATGGCGCAGGAAATTACGATCGAAACGACGATCGGTATTCGACGGATCCTCGATCCAGCTCAGATGCGCATCGACTGCGTACTGCTCGATGGCATCTCGATCGACGCTTAGTAACGGCCGGCCCAGCCACCCTGGACCGAAACGGCGAATGGCACCGATACCGGCAACACCGGCGGGACCGCTACCGCGAATCAGGTTGAGTAACAGGGTTTCCGCCTGATCCTCGCGATGATGCGCGCTCAGCAGCCAGTCCTCGCTGCGCAATTCCGCGTGCAATGCGGAGTATCGGGCCTCGCGAGCCGACGCTTCCGGTCCTTTGCCTGACTCGAGTTGTACTGTGACGGCAAGCGTACGAAATTCTACGCCGAACTCCTGCGCGAGCGCTGCACAATGTTCGCTCCAGAGCCGGGAATCCTCTTGCAGCCCGTGGTCGATATGAATGGCCAGCACGTCTACATCGCTGTGCTCGCGCAACTTCGCAAGCGCGTGAACCAGCACCGTTGAATCGAGGCCACCACTGAAAGCGACGACATAGCGAGCGGGGCTGCCCGCGACTTCCTCAAGTTTTGCGAGTTGCTCAGCGAGAACCGCAGTGCTAAAGATCACGCTTCTTTGAACTGACCAAAACTCGCCAGGCGCTGCTGGCGCTTTTCGAGCAGTTGCGGCAACGATAGCTGGTCAAGCTCATCCAGACTCTGCAGAATTGCATTGCGAATGACGTCGGCCATTTCTTTGGGATTCCGATGTGCGCCGCCACAGGGTTCGTTCAAAATTTCGTCAATGAGGCCGAAATCACTCAGATCTTGCGCCGTGATACGCATTGCTTCCGCAGCATCTTCGGCTTTGTCGGCACTTTTCCAGAGAATTGACGCGCATCCTTCGGGTGAAATTACGGAATAGATGCTGTACTGCAGCATCAGGAGTTTGTCACCGACACCAATCGCCAGCGCCCCGCCGGACCCGCCCTCGCCGATAACCACACTGATAATAGGTGTCTCGAGAGCCGACATCATGTACAGGCTTTGGGCGATCGCCCCACTTTGGCCGCGCTCTTCTGCGCCGACTCCAGGATATGCGCCCGGGGTATCGATGAACGTGACGATGGGCAGCGAGAACTTCTCGGCCAGACGCATCAAGCGCTGTGCCTTACGATAGCCTTCCGGCTTCGGCATGCCGTAGTTGCGTCGCACCCGTTCCTTGGTATCGCGTCCTTTCTGATGTCCGATCAACATCACTGTCCTGCCGTCGATACGACAGACACCGCCGATGATGGCTGGATCGTCGGCATACATACGATCGCCATGCAACTCTTGAAAATCCGGCGCGATCAGGCGCAGATAGTCCAGCGTATAGGGTCGCGATTCGTGCCGGGCCACGCGCGCCACCTGCCATGACGAGAGCTTGGCAAAAATGCTCCTGGTCAGCGACTCGCTCTTGTCTTTGAGACGCGCCACCTCTTCGTTGATGTTCACCTCGGAATCATCGCCGACGAAACGCAACTCCTCGATCTTCGCCTCAAGCTCGGCGATCGGTCGTTCAAAATCGAGAAATTTCATATCCATAAGGTCTTACTCAAGGTGTACTGCTTCACCCTACATGATTTCGCGGCCAGGGGCGTAGCACAAGCGTACATTGTTGTTACCGAGTAGCTCGGTCAGTTTGTCGCGCAATTCACGGCTTGGGCGCACCGCCCACTCAGGACCCAACGACAGTCTTGCTGCGGCGCTGTCGCCTACATAGCGAACACTGACTTCACAATTGCCTTCGCGAAACGGCAGCAACAGGTCGTGCAGTTTGACTAACAATTGATCGCCCGGGCCGTTACATGCCAGGTTGAGAACCATACTCTTGGCTCGTGATTCGATCACCCTGTCGATATGCAGCACATTCTTTGCGTTGACAGTCCAACTGCCGGTGAAATCGTCATAGCGCAGGCCGCCGCTGACGACGACGATCTCGTCCTTGACGAGCAAGTGGCGAAACTCGTGGAACGCCTCGCTGAACAGGCTGATTTCCATGCGCCCGCTATCATCATCAAGCACGACACTTACCCGATTGCCGCGCCTGCGCACATCAACGATCAACCCTGCGACCGTCGCTTCGCGCCGCACCTGTGCATAGTTACGCCCGCCCTTGCTGGTTTGTGGCGGCGGCTCGGCAATGACGTCACCGAGCTTGCCGTCCGTCAGAAACTTCGCATCGTTGCGTACTGCATCGAAAGGATGCCCTGTCAGATAGAGCCCCAGGGCTTCCCTTTCATTGCTCAGTAGCAGGTGTTCCTGCCACTCAACGAGCTGCGCGGGTTTGTCTGCCTGGATCTCTGCGACCGGTTGCGCCAAACCAAACATATCGTTTTGCCCGGCGGCTGCAGCTTTCGCTTCCTGATCAGCACTGCGCAATGCCTCCGGGACCTGGTGCATGAGACTACGGCGAGACTCGCCGAAGCCGTCCATCGCCCCGGATTTGACCAACGCTTCCAGGGCACGACGATTGATTTTTTCGTGATCGATGCGCCGGCAGAACTCGACGAGGCCGTTGTATAGCCCGCCATCAGCGCGCTCGTTGAGCAAAGACTCGACCGCGGCCTGTCCAAGCCCTTTGATTGCGCCCAGCCCGTATAGAATTGTGCTTTGATCGGCGACACTGAATTGATAAGCCGACTTGTTGATGTCGGGTGCGAGAAGTTTGAGACCCAGCTGGCGACAGTCGTCCTTGAGCGTGACCAGTCGATCGGTATTGTGCAGTTCCGCGCTCATGACGGCCGCCATGAAGGCGGCAGGATAGTGGGCTTTCAAATACGCAGTCTGATATGACAAAACCGCATAGGCCGCCGAGTGCGATTTGTTGAAGCCGTAAGCCGCGAATTTCTCCATAAGGTCAAAAATATGCGTCGCTGTCTTGTCCGTGACACCTCGTTCCGTCGCACCAGCAACAAATACTTCTCGCTGCTTGGCCATCTCCTCGAGCTTTTTCTTGCCCATGGCGCGACGTAACAAGTCTGCTCCGCCCAGTGTGTAGCCGGCGAGAACCTGCGCAATCTGCATGACCTGTTCCTGGTAGAGAATGACGCCATAGGTCTCCTCGAGTACAGGTTTTAGGTCCGGGTGTAGATAATCAATGTCCGCCTTGTTCGTCGCGTGCTTGCGCGTGATGAAATCGTCAACCATGCCGGATTGCAGCGGCCCGGGACGAAACAACGCCACAAGCGCAACCAGGTCATCGAACTGATCAGGTCGCATGCGCTTGATGAGATCGCGCATGCCACTCGACTCCAACTGAAACACTGCGGTAGTTCGCGAACTACGCAATAACTCGAAAGTCTTGCTGTCGTGGTCCGGAATACGGCTGATCTCAAGGTCGAGGCCCGGATTCGTTTCGTTAACAATTTTTACGGCCCAGTCGATAATTGTCAGTGTCTTCAATCCGAGAAAGTCGAACTTGACCAGGCCGACGGCCTCAACGTCATCTTTGTCGAGTTGTGTAACGACGTTGCCGCCGCCCTCCTCGCAATAGAGTGGCGCGAATTCCGTAAGGGCGCCCGGCGAGATTACGACGCCGCCGGCATGCTTACCGGCGTTTCGTACCAAGCCTTCCAATGATTTTGCCAGATCGATGATCGCAGTAACTTCTTCATCTTCGCGATACATGGACGCTAGCTCGTCCGAGTCCTCGAGCGCTTTCCCGAGCGTCATCCCGATTTCAAACGGTACCTGCTTCGCAATACGGTCGACGAAGCCGTAAGGCTGGCCGAGAACGCGACCACAATCCCTGATGACGGCCCTGGCGGCCATGGTGCCGAATGTTATTATTTGTGAGACTCGCTCCCGACCGTAGCGTTGCGCCACGTAGTCGATGACCCTGTCGCGACCTTCCATGCAGAAATCGATGTCGAAGTCGGGCATGGATACCCGTTCCGGGTTCAGGAAACGCTCGAACAGCAGGTCGTGTTGCAACGGGTCAAGATCTGTAATACCGAGAACCCAGGCGACCAGCGACCCCGCTCCGGAGCCGCGCCCGGGACCGACCGGGATATCGTTCTGCCGCGCCCAGCGGATGAAGTCAGCCACGATCAGGAAGTAGCCGGAAAAACCCATCGACTGTACGACTTCGAGCTCGATCTCGAGACGTTCGAAGTACGGTGCACTTGCGACGCCGCGTTTTTTCTGCGGAAGTTCCTCGGCCGCGAATTTTCTTGCAAGTGCGTTCTTGAGCCCGGAGCGCGCCTCGGACTCGAGAAACCCGGCTTCGGTTTGACCTTCAGGAACTGGAAACGCCGGTAGCACGCTCTCTCCGAACCTCAGATCGAGGTTGCAGCGGCGGGCGATTTCGACGGTGTTCTGTATCGCCTCCGGTACGTCCGCAAACAATTCACTCATTTCCTGCGCCGTGCGCAGGTATTGATTGTCACTGTAGTCCCTGGGTCTGTCCGTATCAGCAAGACCACGACCATCATGAATGCACACCCTGGCGTCGTGCGAATTGAAGTCGTCCCGATTCAGAAAGCGCACGTCATTCGTCGCAACAACCGGCACGCCGCTGTTGCTAGCCAGCTCGAGACTTTTTTGGACGACATCTTCTTCGCCGACACGCCCCGTGCGAATCAGCTCGAGGTAGTAACGCTCGGGAAATACGTCGCACCAGCCAGCGAGAAGGTCACGTGCCTGCTCCTCATTACCATTTAGTAGCGCGCGACCAACATCACCGTGCATGCCGCCTGATAATGCGATCAAACCGGCGCAACTCTCGGCCGTGAGCCATTCTCGATTCGCCATAGGCTCACGGCGAACCTGACCTTCGAGGTAACAGCGAGTGACAAGTTTCGACAGGTTGCGATAGCCGTCGTTGTTCTGCACCAGCAACAAGCACGTGAACGGACGCCCTCGCTCAGCATCGTTCGCGATGCGCAGATCAAGTCCGATAAGCGGCTTGATGCCCGCGGCGATTGCTTTGCGATAAAATTTTACCAGCCCGAAGAGGTTGTTTTGATCGGTCAACGCGACCGACGGCATTTGCAGAGCTGCGCACTGCTCCATGAGAGCCGGTATGCGCACTGTACTGTCCACGATCGAGTACTCGGTGTGCAGGTGCAAATGGACGAAGTTGGCAGTCATCAGGAGGCCGCTCTCACCGGCGCAAAGGTGAAGCGATGCTCACGGCAGGGACCAAACTCCTGCAGGCGTTCGCGATGCACCTCGGTGCCATAGCCTTTGTGGCGAGCAAACTCATATCGTGGATAAATCCTGTCCAGTTCCACCATCATTCGGTCACGCGTCGTCTTGGCAATAATCGACGCGGCGCTGATTGCCGCAACACAATTATCTCCGCCTACGACCGCCTCACCTTCAATACTCGTATTGTCGAAACGTAAACTGGGCAAACGATTGCCATCGACTTGCACGCCACCCGGAATGACCGACAAACCAATAATCGCCCGGCGCATCGCCAACATCGTCGCCGCCAGGATATTCAGCGCATCGATCTCAGCCGGGTCAGCCCAGGCCACCGACCACGACAAGGCATGCTCCTGAATCTCCGCGGCCAGCACATCTCGTCTCTCTGCCGCGAGCTTTTTCGAATCTGCGAGACCTGCAACAGGTGACCGCGGGTCCAGAATCACGGCGGCCGCAACAACGGGACCGGCGAGCGGCCCACGGCCGGCCTCATCGACGCCAGCCAACAGCCCGTGGAACCTAAACAATCGTGCCTGTTGCATTACCTGATTCTTGCCGCAGAAGCGTGATAACAGCATCGGCTGCGCGCTGGTCTGTATTTTGCGCCAGCTCGTCCCGCAGTTTAGCAAATCTGTCGCTGATGGATTGCCGCCGTGCGGGATCGTCCAATAATTCGACAACGGCTTCGGCGATCGACTCAGGACGCGCATTTCCCTGGATAAACTCGGGCACTAGCGCGGTTTCCGTCAGTAAGTTTGGCAGCGTGTAATGTTCCAGCTTGAGGATCCGTAGCCGTATGAGTATGAAATACGACAACGCCGCAATACGATACGCCGCAATAGTTGGCTTCGCCAACAGCGCCGATTCCAGCGCGGCCGTGCCTGACGCCAGCACGACAACGTCTGCAGCCGACATCGCCAATTCCGATTTGCCGTCCAGCAATAAGAATTTCTCGGCCAGGCCGGCGTCGGCCACATGCCGTTCGATAGCAGGCCGGAGCGCAGGTGACGCGATTGGTGTAACGAAGTGAATATCACTGCGGACATTCGCAAGAATTCTCGCAACAGCGACCAGTGTCTCGCCGAGCATCGACACTTCGCCGGCCCTGCTGCCGGGCAATATTGCGACGACTTCTGCCGCTTCGATACCCAGCGTTTGCCGTACCGCGTTTACATCGACGGAGTGTGGCGCGGAATCTGCTTTGGGATGACCGACGAAAACTGCATCGATGCCATGTTCGTCGTACAGCGGTTTCTCGAACGGCAATATGCACAGGACTTTGTCGACTGCAGATTTCACCGTCTTGATGCGGCCTGGGCGCCAGGCCCATATCGACGGACTCACGTAGTGAACGGTCTTGATGCCGCTGCTGCGCAGTTGTTTTTCCAGGCTTAAGTTGAAATCAGGCGCGTCAATACCGATAAATACATCCGGCGGCGATTCGCGCCAGCGACGTACGAGTTCCTTGCGCAGGCGCAGCAGGCGCGGAATATGTGTAAGCGGTTCGATCAGGCCCATGACCGCAAGCGATTCCGCCGGCTCCCATTGTTCACAACCGGCTGCCGTCATCTCCGCTCCGGCGACGCCCTCGAACAAGGCGCCAGGAACGCGCGCGGTGAGTGCGCGTATCAGCCCAGCGCCCAGAAGGTCGCCGGACGCTTCACCAGCAACCAACCCGATCTTCATTTCAATGTCGCCTAACGGAGTATGCCGCGCTCGGACGAGCGCAGCGATTCGAGGAATAAATTCAACTCCGGCTGATCAGCACACAGCGCCGTGATTTGCTCCATCGCTTCTGCAAGCTTGTAACCCTTGCGATACACCAGCCGATACGCATTCTTGATATTACGTATCTGGGCGGTCGTGAATTCGCGACGCTTCAACCCTTCGCTGTTGATACCTCTTGGGACCGCAGGCTGTCCGGACACCAGGGTATACGCCGGGACATCTCGATTGATGCCCGAGTACATGCCAAGAAAGGAATGCGCACCTATCCTGCAGAATTGGTGAATACCGGAAAACCCACCGCAAATCACCCAGTCGCCTATGTGCACATGACCAGCCAGCGTCGCATTATTCGCCATGATCGTCTTATTGCCTACCACGCAATCATGCGCAATATGCACGTACGCCATGATCCAGTTGTCATCGCCGACGATAGTCTCGCCTGCATCCTGAGTCGTGCCACGACTTACGGTACTGTACTCACGGATGGTATTGCGATCACCAATTTGAAGGCGCGTCGGTTCGCCTGCGTACTTCATGTCCTGTGGATCATCGCCTATCGATGAAAATTGGTAGATGTGATTATCCTTACCGATTTTCGTGGGGCCATTGATAACGACGTGACTGTCTATTTTTGTACCGCTGTCGATCTCGACGCCGTCACCAATTACCGTGTACGGGCCGACCTCAACATCGTCTGCGATGCTGGCATCGTCTGAAATAACTGCCGTGGAATGAATCATTTTTCCAGCTTTTTGACTCGTTCTATCAAGGCGCCAAGACGCCGGATACGGGCTACTTGCTTCGCCCAGGACTTCGCGGGCTCCGCAGGGAAACTTGCAGCGTAAATGCCCGGTTGAGTGACGTCTTTTGACAAAAACGTATTCGCCGTCACAACAACGTCGTCGCAAACGGTGATATGTCCAACGGCCCCGGACGCACCACCGAACATACATCGTTTGCCGATCGTCGTGCTTCCCGCGATTCCCGTCAGGGCAGCGATCGCAGTATGCGCGCCAATATGAACATTGTGCGCGATATGGCACAGGTTATCGATCCGCACCCCGTCCTCAAGAATCGTATCGTCGATCGCGCCACAGTCGACCGCAGTGTTGGCACCTATCTCGACGTCATTGCCAATTCGCACACCACCGACTTGCGGCACTTTGATCCAGCCTTCTGGCGTCATCGCATTCCCGAAGCCGTCGGCGCCAATTACGGCACCAGGGTGAAACAGTCCCCGCGCACCAATCTCAACTTGCTTAACCAACGTCACATTCGCGTTGAATCGACAATCGTCGCCAACGACGCAGTCTGGTCCGATAACGGTTCCCGGCCCTACATATACGTTTTCGCCGATCACCGCGCGCTCGCCTACAACAACTGCGGGCGCCAGGTGTGCGCTGTCGGCGACGCTCGCAGATTCCGCAACAAATGCAGAAGCATGAACACCGGGCTCAAACGCAGGAACGGGAAGGATGACTTTTGCCATGCGAGCGTACATAGCGTAGGGATCATCGCTGATTAATGACGCAACGGGACAATCTTCCGCATCGTCCGGGCTCAAAATAACAACAGCCGCGGTTGTCGCGGGTAGTTGCTGTTTGAATAACGGGCTTGAAAGAAAGCTAAGCGACTCGGGCCCGGCGTTTTGCAGCGACGCAACATTGCTGATGACGGTATCGGGATCGCCGATCAGCTCGCAGCCAAAACGGGTCGCAAGTTCTCCGAGGCTGATCGGCATTGGATGCGGTGGCTCCTGTCGCCTGACCTCGGCTTAGTTTACGGACGCCTGGTAGTTGGCTTCAACCGCGCGCAGAACTTCCTCGGTGATATTCACGGTGCTTCTGACATACAGCACTCCATCCCCGACGATAAGGTCGTATCCCTGCTGCTCCGCGTAGTCCTGTACTTCCTTGAGTATGGAACGCTGTAGCACACCGAACTCTTCATTGCGGCGAAGATTGCTGTCTTCCTGGTACTCGGTACGCAAACGCTGGAAATCACGCTGCAAATCACGAAGATTTTTTTCCGCATTGCGGCGTTCTGTTTCGCCCATCACAGCGAGATCTTTTTGAACCTTCGCTTGCAGATCTTCAATCTCTTTCTGCTTCGAGAGGATCTCGCGCTCACGCGGCGCGAATTCTTCGCGCAATGCGTCCATGACGGCCTTCGTTTGTGGTGCACGCTCAACGATGACTTGCAGGCTAACTACGCCAATTTTCAGATCCTGCGCGGCTGCAGGCAGCGCGAACACACATACCAGTGCCGCGCCCAACGTAGCATTTACCAATTGTTGCTTCACAAAACTCATGTATTCCATTCCTTAAAACGCTTGTCCAATGGAGAACTGGAATCGTTCCAGTTCATCTCCGTAAAACCTGTCATTGCCCTCAAACTCATTGAGCGGATAAGCATAGCTGAATCTGAACAACCCGAGTGGCGCAAGCCATTGCACAGCTATACCAACGGATTCGCGCAAATCGTCAAAATTGGGTTTGTATTCGACCGGGCTGCCTAACTTATCAGTAAATGCTACCTCACCTGTATTGAATACATTACCGATATCATAAAACAGGCTGGCGCGAGCCTGGCTGGCAAACTTGTCCGGCAGCGGGATTATAAGCTCTAGCTGACTCGCAACCAACATGTTGCCGCCATAGGGACGGCCAAAACTATCCCGGGGTCCCAGGTAGGACTCTTTGAAGCCGCGCACCGACTGCGGTCCGCCGCCGTAAAACTGCTTGTACGGCGGCAAAGCAGTTGTGGTTCCCAGGGCTTCTCCGACCCCAATCTCGGCGTTCAGGCGCAACACCCACTTGCGAGTAATCGGAAAATACTTTGTAAATTTAAAGCGTGCCTGATAATACTCGACGTCACTTCCCGGCACAGCAGCCGCAAGGAACAGTTGCTGCCGCGTGCCACGCGTTGCAAAAATCGTGCGGTTGCGACTGTCGTAGGTCCAGCCGGCGATCAGCTCGAATGTATCGAATTCGGTACCGGTCAATATCTGACCGTTACCGAGAACTTCTACGAAAAGGTTGCCGTTATTGGCGACCCAGTCCTGGGCTTGCTGAGTACTGTTTATCGAAGCCACAAGCTCGGAGTGCTGAAACGTGGCACCGAACGACAATGTCTGAAATTCCGATATCGGATAGCCGTAGTCAATTGTCGCGCCGGCGCTGGTGGTCGAGAAATCCGATGCTGCCGACGTGAACTGTGTGATATCGCGAAAATTGACGCTGAGCGTGCGACGAATTCCGTCCATAGTGCGATACGGATCGGTATGCGAAACGCTGTAGCTCTTCTGGAAGCGGCCCGAATTCAACTGCAGCGCCACTCGATTGCCGCCACCAAGAAAATTAGTGTGCACGACGCTGCCGTTAAGCAGAAACTTCTGTGACTCGGAATAGCCAATACCACCCGAAAACTGGCCGGGCATGCGGTACTCAAGATCAAGTTCAACGTCGACCAGGTCAGGGCTGCCCGGTACGGGCGTCGTACGGTAGTCAACACCAGGCTCAATATAGGGCAAACGCTGTAAACGAATCTTGGAACGGTCCATCAACGCATTCGACAGGTACGACCCCTCCAACTGGCGCATTTCACGGCGCAGAACTTCATCGTCGACCTGGTCGATGCCATTGAAATTAATATTACGAACATAGACCCTGTTTTGCGGATTCACATAGAACGTGACGGAAGCTTCTTTCTTTTCATGATCGAGTTCAGGAACTGGCTCAACCTGAGCATTTGCGTATCCCTCTCCGCCGAGACGGAACTGCATGGCCTCGCTCGACGCCGTAAGCAGGTTTTGACTAAAAATCGAGCCAGGTTGCGCGAAGATGAGGCCTCTCAGGAATGCTTCGGGGATCACCATATCGCCGACGAGTTTGACGTCTGAAATAGTATAGACGTCGCCTTCGTTAACATTGATGGTGACAAAAATATCCTTCTTGTTCGGCGATATCGCAACCTGCGTGGAGTCGACCCGAAAGTCCGCGTAGCCACGGTCCATGTAAAACGACCGCAGTGTCTCCAGGTCACCCTCCAGCGCTTCCTTGGCGTAGCGATCGTCCTGCCGGATCCAGGACAACCAATTGGCCGTATCCAGAGTGAAGTCCTCACGTATTTCATCGTCATTGAACGACATATTGCCAACGATATTCACCTGGCGGATTTTGGCGCGCTCGCCTTCCTTGACGGTGATACTTACGCGCACAGTATTGTTGGGGCGGTCCTGGATATCCGAACTGACCTCCACACCGTACTTGCCGCGATCGTAGTATTGCTCGCGAAGAAACATCTCAACGTTATCTAACACGGACCGGTCGAACGTCCGGCCGCGCGCCAAACCGACACCGCGCAGCGAATCCATTAAATCCTCGGTCTTGATATCTTTGTTGCCGTCAATCGTAAAACTTTCAATTGACGGCCGTTCACGAACGATAATGACCAGCGTCTCTTCCTCGCGTCGCATCTCGATGTCGTCAAACAGATTTTGTCCGTACAACGAACGAATCGCCTCACCGATACGAATTCCATCGATCGTATCGCCAATGTTGATCGGCAGGTAATTGAACACCGTTCCTTCGGATATTCGTTGCAGCCCTTCGACCCGCATGTCCTTGACTATGAATCCGCCATCGGCAAACGTGGCCGCCGGCAGCAACACCAAGGTCGCCAGCAACGCGATCAATTTATGTTTCATCTGCAAAGTAATTCCGCCTGTCCCGGTCAACTCAGGATTCTTGCTATATCGTTATAAAAAGCGAAGCTCATCAATAGGAGCAACGCGAGTATGCCTGCTTGTTGACCAAGAATCTGCGCCCTCTCGGTCATCGGGCTACCTTTGATCATCTCGACAACCTGGTAGACAATCTGTCCGCCATCGAGGACCGGTATAGGCAATAAATTCAGTACACCGAGACTTATGCTGACAATCGCAAGAAAGCCCAGGAAACTCCTGATCCCGCGCTGTGCCGAATCTCCGGCGAACTGTGCAATATTGATAGGTCCGCTGATGTTCTTGATCGAAACATCACCTGTCACCATGCGGCTCAACATTTGCACGGTGAATAGCGTCGAAGTCCAGGTCTTGGACGCCGCCTCAGCCAATGACTCAAGAGGCGTAAATGTTCGACGCTGGTAGTATTCACCTATCGACTCGGACAGCGCAATGCCCAGCAAACCACGTTTTTCGCCGTCGACGTCTTGTTCACCAAGTACCGCGTTTACAGACACGCTGCGCCCGTCGCGAACGTATTCTACCGTTACCTGCCGGTTGGCCCGTGCTCCTACGACAGCTCTGAGATCATTGAAGTTTCTGATCGGCTCGTTGTCGATCGACGTAATGCGATCACCGACCGCTAATCCGGCGGCCTCGGCGGCCCCGCCGTCGGCCAGCTCGCCGACGACCGCCGGCGGCTGCCAGGGTTCGAATCCGAGTCCATCGAACAAGACACCAGGCTCCGTGAGCCGGGTCTTGTCGTCACCGACGTCGATTACCGCGATGCGCTGGCGGCCCGCGTCGCCTTCAAGTGTCAGCGGCACCCGGCCATCACTAACCATTTCACCTAGAATGGCAACCAGCGTCGATTCCCAGTCAGCGGTTTCTGTATTGCCTACGGCGACGATTTTGTCACCGAACCTGAGTCCCGCCTCTTCAGCATATGAATCGGGCTCTACGGTTCCGACGGCCGGAACCAGTAGCGTCACGCCACCCGCCAATAACGCCCAGTAAGCGAAAATTGCAAACAGGAAATTGAATGCCGGACCCGCAAGCAACACAACTATGCGGGCGGAAATTGGGCGATGGTTGAATGCTCGACCCTCATCCTCAGGATCAACGGGTCCCTCGCGACTATCCAGAAAGCGCACATAGCCACCCAGAGGAATCGCCGACACGCAATATTCCGTCTTATCCTTGCCAGCGATCCACATCCAGATAGGACGGCCAAAACCGATGGAGAAACGCAACACCTTCATGCCGGCCAGGCGACCGACAATGTAGTGCCCGTACTCGTGTACCGCGACCAGGATGCTGATCGCGGCAATGAATGCCAGAAGATTGGTCAGCGCGCTACCCATTAATAACCATACTCACTAATTGACTGACGCCGGTCGCCGCAGTTCCCGCAGCAGCGCATACCACGCTAATCAACCGGCGATGAATGTTAGCTGAACGATTCACCAGACCAACCCAAGCCAACCCAGACCCAGCGCGAAAAGTGGCGCCGCGGCGGCAACACTGTCGATCCGATCCATCACGCCGCCATGCCCCGGAAACAGCTTGCCACTATCCTTCACGCCGGCAGTGCGCTTGAACATGCTGACCGTCAGATCACCAACGATCGACAGCGCGCCCACGCTGAGACAAAACGGCAACAACACCGCGAGCTGCATGTGCCGATAACTCGACCAGGCGAGAGAAAGCAAGACGACAACCGCAAGACCGCCAATCACGCCTTCCCAGGTCTTGCCGGGGCTGATGCTTGGCGCCAGTTTGACGCGCCCGAATTTTGAGCCGGCGAAATAGGCGCCCACATCGGCCGCCCATACGATCATCAGGGCAAACAACAGTACCTCGGAACCGAGGCGGTACAACATAATGAGCGCGACGAACATCGGCACCAACACGAGCGCGCCGCAAATCCAACGCACGGCACGCGGAATTGGCGTCGGAAAGAAAAACGTCCAGATAAAGGCGACGAACCACCAAACACAGGCTGCCCCTAACAACAGGTTGCTCTGATCCTGAAAGACAAAAATCATTGCAGCCATCAATGCCATGATCAACGCGACAAAAATGTTGCGTCCCATGTCGCCGGACAAGCCCAGAAAACCGGACCATTCCCAGGCACCAGCAAGAATTAGCGCCGCGATGACGAGCTCCGCGATGGTGGCGGGAATAACGAACAAAACCGCGCCCAATCCCAGCAACGAGATGACAGCTGTAATGGCTCGTGTCTTCAGCATCCTATTGCTTCCACCTGCTCGCCCGTGTGTCCGTAGCGACGTTGCCTGCTGGCGAAATACGACAACGCATCGTCAAATTGTTCGGCGCCAAATTCCGGCCAAAGGACATCCGTAAACCAGAGCTCCGCGTAGGCAAGATTCCATAACAGGAAATTACTGATACGGTTTTCTCCGCCGGTCCGGATCAATAAGTCCGGATCGGGTATGCCCGCGAGCTGCAAACCCTTAGCGAATTCATCTTCGTCGACGGCATCGACCGGCAATTCGCCACTTTCAACCCGCCGCGCAATGACTTTGGCCGCTTCAATAATGTCCCAGCGCCCGCCGTAGGCGATCGCCACTGTAAGTTGCAAGCCGCTGTTGTCGGCCGTTCTCTGCTCTGCCGCGACAATTTTTTCGCGCAGCTCTTCATTGAGCTGCTCGCGAGCTCCTACAAAATTCAGCCTTACGTTATTACGATGCAACTCATCGACTTCCCGTCGCAGTGCCTCGACAAAAAGACTCATGAGGCGGCCGACCTCTTCCTCAGGGCGGGACCAGTTTTCACTGCTGAATGCGAACAGCGTGAGATAGTCGACGCCGCGCTGTGCGGCCGTCTCAACACTTGCACGAACGGATTTGACGCCGGCACGGTGACCCGAGTGACGAGCCTTGTCTTTGCTGCGTGCCCAGCGTCCGTTGCCATCCATGATGATCGCGACATGCCGTGGCACGCTGGGAATCTGCGATGGATTGGTAGATGTGTCTTGCATGGGGAAGGCTTAGGTATCAGGAGCCGGGCTCCTTATACCTCCATCAACTCGGATTCTTTGTCCGCCAGGTTCTGGTCGATCTGGCCGACGAATTTATCCGTTATTGTTTGGACATCACCTTCGGCGCGGCGCTCATCGTCTTCGCCGATCATTTTTTCCTTGAGCAATTCCTTAATGTCGTGCAGTGCATCGCGACGGATATTGCGTATGGCGATTCGACCACCTTCGGCCTCCTGGCGAACGATACGAATCATATCTTTGCGGCGTTCTTCAGTCAGTGCCGGCAACGGAACCCTGATTACGGTGCCGGCAGATGCAGGATTGAGCCCGAGGTCCGAATTCATGATGGCTTTTTCGATAGCCTGCACCAAATCCTTTTCCCAAGGTGTAACGGTCAGCGTACGTGAGTCCTCAACACCGACATTAGACACCTGGTTCAGCGGCACCTGGCTGCCATAATACTCAACCGTTATGTGATCGAGCAGACTCGTGCGCGCGCGACCGGTGCGGATTTTTGTCAGCTCCTGCTGCAACGCAGCCACACTCTTGGCCATTCGGTCACCGGCGTCTTTCTTAATTTCATCCAACACGATTTCTAGCCCTCTTTTTCACGACCGTATGAGATCCGTCACGCGGTTACCAATGTTCCCACATCGTCACCGGACATTGCCTGAACAAGCGCATTGGCGCGCGTCAGATCGAACACCCGTAACGGTAAGTTGTTGTCGCGGCACATCACGACCGCAGTCGCGTCCATTATCGAAAGTTTGTCGGTGAGCAACTGATCGTACGACACGGTGTCATAACGCCGGGCGTCCGGCTTGGTTTTCGGATCGGCGTCGTAGACTCCGTCGACTTTCGTCGCCTTGAGCAAGACATCCGCGCCAATCTCGATCGCACGCAGGCTCGCCGCTGTGTCAGTCGTAAAAAATGGATTGCCCGTACCCGCCGCGAGAATGATGACCCTGCCTTTTTCCAGGTGGCGGACAGCACGGCGACGAATGTAATCTTCGCAAACCTCGTTAATTTGCAGCGCAGACATTACTCGCGCAAAAACGTCGAGCGACTCAAGCGCATCCTGAATTGCCAAAGCGTTCATAACCGTCGCGAGCATGCCCATGTAGTCACCCGTCACGCGATCCATGCCCGCGCGGGCAAGCCCTGCGCCGCGAAAAATATTGCCACCACCGATGACAATAGCGATTTCAACGCCGGTCTTTTGCGCCGTAGCAATCTCCGCGGCAATGCGTTGAATGACTTGCGGCTCGATGCCGTAATCCAGTTCCCCCATCAGCGCCTCACCACTGAGTTTCAGCAAAACTCGACGGTACTGAACCGGACTATTGGTCATAGGTGCACCTCTTCAATTTCAGCAACGCGCGTCATGTCGCCCGTTGATTCTAGCGTATTCCTCTCAGGCGGCGCAGTTAGCCCGCGCTCTTGACCTGCGCCATAACCTCTGCAACGAAATCTTCCTCTTTCTTCTCGATGCCATCACCAACTTCGAAGCGAACGAATGCTGCAACGCTCGCCTTCGAGTCTTCCAGCAGCTTGCCCACGGTCATGTCAGAGTCTCTGAATGTCTGGCCAACCAGGGTAATTTCCTTGAGGAATTTGGCAACACGGCCTGCCACCATCTTTTCGATAATCTCGGCCGGCTTGCCGGATGCTTCTGCCTGCCCGGAGAAAATGCGACGTTCGCGCTCGAGCGTCTCAGCCGGAACGCCAGCCTCGTCAACGCAAGCCGGGCTCATCGCGGCAACGTGCATGGCAATGTTGCGCGCCAGTTCTACGTCCCCGCCGTCCAGGGCGACGACCGCGCCGATGCGAGCATTGTGCGTGTAAAAACCAATCGGACCATCGCTCTCGACAATCGAGATACGGCGTACCGATATATTTTCTCCTATTTTCGCCACCAGCTCAGTACGTGCCTCCTCGATGGTCTTGCCAATATCGATGGACTGGGTGGCCATTAGGTCGACATCCGTGGTGCCATGAGCAAGAGCTGCGGCGGCTACAGCGTCAGTGAACGCGACAAAATTTTCATCCTTCGCCACGAAGTCTGTTTCGGAGTTGATTTCGACGATGACAACCTTGTTGCCGTCCTGGCTGATGACGATACGACCGTCAGCCGCAATTCGACTGGATTTCTTGTCCGCCTTCGCCTGGCCTGACTTGCGCAGCACCTCAACCGCGGCGTCAAGATCGCCGTCAGTTTCAACGAGTGCGTTCTTGCACTCCATCATGCCGGCGCCGGTGCGCTCGCGAAGTTCCTTTACCATCGATGCTTTGATAGACATGGCTTAGTCCTCGTTGGAGTCAGCTTTCGCATCGGCTTTGTCGTCTGCCTTGGCTCTGACCTTCTTAGCTTTGGCCTTTGCCTTTGGCCCAGCCTTTGCCTTCGGTTCAGCCTTTGCCTTTGGCTCAGCCTTTTCCTTCGGTTCAGCCTTTACCTTCGGTTCAGCCTTTGCCTTTGGCTCAGCCTTTTCCCTCGGTTCAGCCTTTGCCTT
>CAZVLT010000018.1:0-8763 GCA_964628105.1 uncultured Woeseiaceae bacterium
CCGGCAATTACCAAAGCGATAATTGCTCCGATAACCAGGGTCCGTGCGCTGACTTTGTTTTCGTGCTTTCGGTCGTCGACTTTTTCCATGTCGGCTATTCTGTTTTGCAGCGCGAGTCGATAACTGGCGTTTACGTCCGTTTTGCCCAGCATGGCATCCGCGTCCCGTAATTCCGAAAGCGAGTACGATTCAACCTGTTCGGAATTATCGCGTTTAATACTCGCCACAAACGCTGCCAGTATTTCCCGCTTTTTTTCCACACTAATCATCGGTCAGATTAGGAATACGCCGACGGCGACTAGACCTACTCCCAGGATCGCGAACCCGATCGCGGCGCGCTGTATGAACCAGCCGACGTTATCTAGCTTTTCGGTATCGAACGACGACCAGGCGCGCTGTATGGGGCCGTATAACGCGATCGCTAGCGAAAGGGCGAACGACCCGGCGGCGAGTTTCGCGAATAGTGTCGGACACGCCGGAAGTTCCTTACGGGAAAGGTACGTCGCTATTGCTGCAATAGCGGCGGCGTCCAGCCAGGTCAATCGGGTAAACAGTGAGTCGAATATTCTTGCGCGCAGTTCCTTATCACGCTGGGCGAACTCATCTTTTTTTTTATCGTCGGTACCCATACGACCGGAGTCTAGCAGCCGGACCCGTTCGCGGTTAGGTAAATGGTTAGGTAAACAAAAAAAGGCTAGCGACTGAAATCGCTAACCTTTTGTTTTGTTTGGTACTCCCTAGGGGATTCGAACCCCTGTTACCGCCGTGAGAGGGCAGCGTCCTGAACCACTAGACGAAGGGAGCGGAGTCTTGGCCGTCCAGTCGGACGGCGGCGCTATTATACGGCCGGGCGGGAAATGCTCAAGCTGAATTTTCAGGCTTCTCTAGCGAAGAAAGCACCGCGATCCACAAGCATTTGCCGGAGAAAAACCACAAATTGTTCCGCTAACAGCTTGTATCGAAACACGGACTTGGTATACATTCTCGCCGCGCTGGCCTGCGGAGTAGTAATATGGCAGCAGAGGCGGACCCAAGCTGTCGATTTCCATCGTCGATCCATTCGGGCATGTACTATGATGCAGCGCTATTGCATCTCGAAAACATCAAAAACGACACGGGGTGTACGGATACTCTATGACCAATCAACACGATTCAAACCGGCCCACGCCGGCCGAGCTGCCGGATGGCTCCGCGCTGGTCTCGGGAGACGATCACAATCGTATTGTCCCGGGCGATCCGCCCTTCCATGACGGAGACGAAGAGAGCCTGGACGTTTGGGGCTTTCAGGACTCGGGCTTCACGTCGAGCCCGAATGGTCAGGTTATGCTTGCCGGATCGCGCTATCCGCTGAGTGGGACCGAACTGCCCGAGCTCTTACCCTGGGTACGTGGCATCCTCGATGTCGACTTCGATCTTGAGGAGACACACGACTCCGCGTATCCCCCACAGGTGCCGCCACCGCGCGAGAACAGTGCCTTTCTGAATGAGGCACGCAGCCTCCTGCGCCCGGAGGATATGTCTACCGACGACGAGGTTCGCCTGCGTCACGGTCACGGGCATACGGTGGATGAGATGTACTCCATCAAGTTTGGAACGCTCGAACGGGTTCCCGACCTGGTGGTGTACCCGGGCGATGAATCACAAGTTGCCGCGCTGGTCGCCGCGGCCGTTCGCCACAACGTTTGCCTGGTACCTTATGGCGGCGGAACCAACGTCACCGAGGCGGTGCGCTGTCCAACGGAAGAGCAACGGATGATCGTCTCGATGGATATGGGCCGGCTGAACCGAATACTCTGGATCGACCCGACGAACCTCATGGCCTGCATTCAGGCGGGAGCCGTAGGACGCAATATCGAAGAGCAACTTGCTCAATACGGTTTCACCCTGGGTCACGAGCCAGATAGCATCGAGTTTTCGACCCTGGGCGGGTGGATTGCCACCCATGCCAGCGGCATGAAGAAAAACCGCTACGGCAACATCGAAGACATCGTGCTCGACGTGCTCGTGGTCACCGCGAAAGGTGAGTTGTCGCGCTCGGCTGTGGCGCCGCGAGAGTCGGTCGGCCTCGATACCAAGCGCTGGGTGTTCGGATCTGAGGGGAACCTCGGGATCATCACCCACGCGGTGGTCAAGGTATTTCCAATACCTGAAGTCCAGCGCTACGACTCCCTGCTGTTCCCTAGTTTCAAGGAGGGCGTCTCGTTCATGTACGACCTCACGCGCGAGGCCACGCCGCCGGCTAGCCTGCGCCTGGCAGATAACCTTCAATTCCAGCTGAGCCAAACTCTTAAGGCCAAGGCAGAGGGTCTGCAGGCTCTCAAGCGACGGGTGGAGAAATTCTTCGTTACCAAACTGCGTGGCTTCGAGCCGGAACACATGGTGGCCTGCACGTTGCTCTACGAGGGATCCCGTCGTGAAGTCGAGGGTCAGGAAGCCGCGGTGCAGCGCATTGCTCGCCGCTACGGAGGAATGCGGGCAGGCGCGGAGAACGGCAAGCGTGGCTATCAACTGACTTTCGGTATCGCATACATACGTGATTTCATGATGAAGCACTACATCCTGGGCGAGTCGTTTGAAACGTCGGTGTCGTGGAGCCAGGCGCTGTCGCTGTGTGAGAATGTGAAGCGAAGGCTCGACGAAGAGTATGCGAAGCGCAAATTGCCCGGTAAGCCCTTTATCAGCGCCCGGATGACGCAGGTCTATCAAACAGGTGTGTGCATCTACTTCTATTTTGCTTTTTATCACAAGGGCCTAGAGAACCCGAGTCAGGTTTTCGCCGAGCTTGAGCACATTGCCAGGGATGAGATCCTGCGCTCGGGTGGATCGCTGTCGCACCATCACGGTATTGGCAAACACCGCCGTAATTTTCTGCCGCGAATCATGTCAGGGACGGCGCTCGAGTGGTGCGCCGACGTCAAACGGGCCATCGACCCTGCGAATATCTTCGGGGCCGGCAATCAAGCACAAGAGGCCGATCCGTCGGCACGTTTACAGGTCGGGCATTAGGATTGCAAATGACTACGAGTAGAGAAACGGGGCGTGTATACATGCTCACGGGCGTTACGGGATTCCTTGGCAAGGTCCTGCTCGAAGAGTTGCTGCGCCTGCGCGACGAGACCCTGGTCGAGCAAGTGTATGTCTTGATCCGGCCGCGGGGGGTCCTTTCCGCCAAAGAGCGCTTCTGGCGCGAGGTGGTGCCTTCGAAATGCTTCTCACGCTTGCCGCCGGACTGGGCCAGCAGTGTCGTGGTTGTCGAAGGCCAGCTCGAGCGGCCTGATCTCGACTTCAACCAGTCTGCGCGTGACGAGATTACGGGGCGAGTCACCCACTTGCTGCACGTTGCTGCGTCAATATCCTTCGACCTGCCGTTACCCGAGGCCGCCCGCTCGAATGTTGCGGCCAGCCTGCACATGCTGGAATTCGCGCGGTCCTGCTCGCGATTGCAAAATTTCGTGTGCGTCTCGACGGCCTACGTGTCGCCGTATCCCGGCGACGGCGTGCCCATCGACGAGACGCTCGCGCCGCTGCCCCGGCCCGCCGAGGAGATCTACCGCTCGATTCTCGACGGCACCGCGGTCGAGAGTGACTTGCTCCAACAATCCGGCCACAACAACACCTATACCCTGACAAAGTCCCTCGCCGAGCATCTGCTGGTAGCGCGGCGTGCGGAAGTACCGCTCACCATCGTGCGCCCGAGTATCATTTCGGCAAGTCTGCGGTACCCGTTTCCAGGGTGGATTGATAGCACCGCGGGATTCGCCTCCTTCGTGATGCTGATAGGGATTGGCCATCTGCGGGCAGTAGCGGCCAGGACTGACGCGCGGGTCGACCTGATCCCCGTAGACGAGGTGGTGAAGACCGTACTGCGCGTCTGCGACACGGCTGGCGGCGTCGAGGGTCCAACGGTTATTCATTATTCGGTGGCAGGGTTGGAGAATTGCCCCAGTGTTGCGGATTGCGCTGAAGGCATCCTGGGATTCTTTTCCACCCATCGCATCGAGCGGCGGCCAGCGATACGCTACATTGGGCCGCGAAGCTGGCGCTTCGAGCTCGCTCACCTGCTTCACCACCGTCTGCCGGTCGCCGTGGCCGGGCTTGGCGGGCGGCGCGCGCGGCGCATGGGAAACCAGCTCCTGGCACGCCTCAATTACGTGAATATAGCGTTCCCGTACTTCGCGCAGTCCTTCGACTTTCGCTCGACGTGGCCGCGTGACAATACGTTCGATCAAGTTGCCTACGTCAGGACGGCCACCCGCGGAATATACCGCCACATGCTTGGTCGAGACGACACGCAGTGGTTGCTGGACGGACGGCAACATCACGGTCACGGCGGCGACATGCGCTGGACTCGCCAACAGCCGCACGGAACCGCGGCCATCCGTTTCGGCGCATGGCTGGTCACCAAGGTGTTGCGGCGAAGCTGCGAGAGTGTGACCGTGGACGTCCCGTCCTTCGAGGCGGCCCGGCAGGCCGCACAGGACGGCAGCCCGCTTTTGATCCTTCCATCCCATCGCAGCTATTTCGACTTCGTGCTTTGTTCGTACCTGTTCTTCGCACGACCCGATCTTCGTATCCCCATTCCCCATATCGCTGCCGCAATTGAATTTGAGCACATTCCCCTGCTCGGGCGGCTAATCAAGTCGCTGCACGCCTTCTACGTGACGCGAGGTGAGGGGCGCGAACAGAAGGAACTCACGGCCTCGATTCACAGGATGATTGGCGAAGGCAAGGCCATCGAGTTTTTTATTGAGGGGACGCGCAGCCGCTCGCGGGAGTTCCTGGCTCCCAAACGAGGTCTGCTGCGAAGCATTCAGGCGACCGGTGATACCTGCATTATTCTTCCTATCGGTCTTTCCTACGACCGCGTACCCGAAGAGGCCGCCTTCGCCCTGGAGCTGGCGGGAGCCCCGACGCCGAAGATGCGACTGGGTTCGCTTCTTGGGTGGACGCTGCGCGTGTTCCGCGGTCAGATTGATCTCGGCCGCGTCCACATAGCGTGTGGCGCGCCGGTGCGCATGGACCGCGACAGCGACGTCCACGAGGTCAGTCACGAGGTAATCAAACAACTTCAAAGTGCGACCGTCTCAACATCGTTCCACCTGCGGGCCTTCCTCGATCGTCACCCCATCGATGGCATAGACGAAATCTGGTTGCGGACAGCGATCGAGCAGCGGGGAGGGCGTGTGCTGGAGAGCGACTTGAGCGTACCCGAAGATCTCGACCCGCTCATCGCCGCCACGATGCGTCACCAGTTCGCGCATCTGTTCGCAGACGAGGCTGCGCCTGACGGGCCCGTTGGCCGGTTGGTTCGGGAACTCGTCGAGCCGGGCGCCGACGGGCTGAACGGAAAGCGACGAGTGGCCTGAACGACCAGGCGAAGGGGCGGAATTTCAATTGAAAAATAGCGGGAAGTCGGAGTCCAAAGCGCCGAGAGTTATCGCCCGCGCCGCCCATAACGTCTCTCGGGACGAAATCTCAAAAAGCGCTCTCAAAGTACTGTACCGGTTGCACAAAGCAGGCTATCAGTCGTTTCTGGTGGGTGGCGGTGTGCGCGACGCCATGTTGGAACTGCACCCCAAGGATTTTGATATTGCGACGAACGCGACGCCGGAAGAGGTGCGTTCGCTGTTTGGCAATTGCCGCCTGATTGGTCGGCGCTTTCGACTCGCTCATGTGCGTTTCGGTCGCGAGATTATCGAGGTCGCGACATTTCGGGCCGCAGCCAATCATGCCGACGACGATTCGGCCCACGACGACGCAGGTCGAATTATCCGCGACAACGTTTATGGCACCATCGACGAGGATGTCTGGCGTCGTGATTTCACTTGCAATGCGCTGTATTACAACATTGCTGATTTCAGTATCTGGGATTATGTCGGCGGTTTTGAGGATATTGAGCAGCGGCAACTGGTTCTCATCGGTAACCCGGAACAGCGGCTCCGCGAGGACCCGGTGCGCATGCTGCGCGCTGTGCGTTTCGCCGGTAAGCTGGATTTTGCGATCGATGCCAGCGTTATTGATGCCATGCACGGTCACACGGGATTGCTTTCCAATGTTCCCGCGGCGCGACTCTTCGATGAGTTTCTGAAGTTATTTCAGTCAGGGTTTGCGGAGCGTACATTCGATCTGTTGCGTGAGCATCGATTGTTCGGCGAGCTGTTTCCGGCGACAGAACAAGAGTTGTCTCAAGACAGGGATTTCATGGCTTTTGTTCGCGCGGCTCTGCAGAACACTGACCGACGCGTGGCCGCAGACGAGTCTGTGACACCCATGTTCCTGCTTGGCGTGTTTCTCTGGTTACCCGTGAAGAAGCTCGCGGCGATCAAACGCTCGGAAGAGAAAATGTCGGTGTCGCAGTCTCTGTCACTTGCGTCTCAGGCGATCGTGGCACAGCAGCAGCGCCGCATTTCACTGCCAAAACGATTCACAATTCCAATGCGAGAAATGCTCGCATTACAACCGCGATTTGCGTTCATGCGCGGTCGCAGGGCGAAGATCCTGCTTGAGCATCGTCGCTTTCGTGCCGCATATGACTTCATGATGTTGCTGTCCAGGGTTGGACTCGTGGACGCGGAGGTCGCGAAGTTTTGGACCCGGGTTCAGGGTCAATCGGCCGCCGAGCGGGACACGAGTTTTCAAATGCAGGCCCAGCCTGGCAAGAAACGTCGACCGCGACGCCGTCGGCGCCGAAAATCGTCGCAGAACTCGTGACTGATGACTCAGAGGCGGCACAAGCACTGGTTTCCGGCGTATGTGGGTCTGGGTAGCAATCTCAAAGATCCTGCGCGCCAGTTGGAAAGCGCGTTCGAATTACTTGAGAAAATACCCCGGAGTCGACTCGTACGGCGCTCGGCGTTGTATCGCTCGACGCCGTTCGGTGGTATCGAGCAGCCGGACTTTGTTAACGCCGCTGCAGCGCTGTTAACACAACTCGATGCGGATGAGTTTCTGTTGCAATTGAAGAGCATTGAGAAAAAACGCGGACGAGAGCGCGGTGCACTACGTTGGGGACCGCGGGTGCTTGATCTGGATCTGCTTGTCTATTCGAACCAGCAGATCGAAGCGGACAATCTCACCGTACCCCATCCGGGCATCAGCGAGCGAAATTTTGTATTGTTGCCACTTGGAGAGATCGCACCCGAACTCGTTATCCCGGGTCTGGGGCGTATAGCGAATATTCCGGTCAATAGCGACGCACCGGGAATATCGCGTATTGGATAAAGGAAACTAGTGTCCGTCAGTCAGCTAAGAACTACTGCGAATTCATCCCGATATATAGCGATTGAAGGACCCATCGGCGTCGGCAAGACGGCGCTTGCCAGACGTTTGGCCGACAGTCTGTCGGCTGAGCTCGTGCTGGAAGAAATCGAAGAGAATCCGTTTCTCGAACGCTTTTATCGAGATGGGCGATCCGCGGCGTTGCCCGCGCAGATGTTTTTTCTGTTTGCACGCGCGCGGCAAATAGAGAAGTTGCGACAGTCGGACTTATTCTCCAGCGTTACTATTTCGGATTACCTGTTTACCCGCGATCGACTCTTCGCCGAACTTAACCTGGATCCCGAGGAGCTCAAGCTTTACGACCAGATCTCAGAAAACCTGGCTGTCGATGCGCCGGTGCCAGATCTGGTCATCTATCTGCAAGCATCCGTTGACGCAATCCAACAACGCCTGGTGCGCCGCAATTCGCATTATGATCGCTTTGTCGAACGCCGTTATCTCGAAAAACTGACCGATGCCTATTCGAGGTTTTTTCACACCTACGACGACGGTCCTTTGCTCATCGTCAATGCATCACAGATCGACCCGGTCAACAACGATATCGACTACGAGCAGTTATTTGTTCAGATCGAGCGTACGACAGGCGGCCGGCACTTCTTTAATCCCGCCGCAGCGGTGCTTGTCTGATATTCTCCCGGACCTATGTACACACACCTCGAACAACGTGGCATGCCGGAGCCGCCGGTCAATATCTCCACATTGCGAAAAATGAAGCAGGACAGCCAGCCGATTGCGTGCCTCACCGCCTATGATGCCAGCTATGCTGCACTGGTCGATGCGGCTGGTACGGACCTGGTGCTCGTCGGCGATTCGCTGGGCATGGTCATCCAGGGGCACGATACGACCGTGCCAGTTACGGTCGAAGATGTTGTCTATCACTCACAAAACGTTGCACGTGGTTTGAGACGCACGTTTCTCGTCGCAGATATGCCATTTATGAGCTACACAGAACCGAGCCAGGCGCTCGACAACGCTGTGCGGCTAATGCAGCAGGGTGGGGCGATGATGGTCAAACTCGAAGGCGGCGATGACCAGGTTGAGATCGTCGCGCACCTTGCGCGTCACGATATTCCCGTCTGCGCGCATCTTGGCCTGAGGCCGCAATCAGTGCACAAGATCGGCGGCTTCAAAGTGCAGGGCAGGGAGCCGAACAAAGCGAAGCAGATGCTCGCATCTGCGAAACGACTCCAGGATGCCGGAGCGGACATTGTTCTTCTCGAGTGCGTTCCCAATGAAGTTGGAAAAATGATCACGAAAGCTCTCGACGTTCCGGTCATCGGTATTGGTGCCGGCCCCGACGTCGATGGACAGATACTCGTGCTGTACGACATCCTTGACGTCACCCGAGGTCGCACGCCGAAGTTCGTAAAAAACTTTCAGGCCGATTGTACGTCGCCGCTGGAGGCGCTGCAGGCTTACGTGCGCGAAGTCAAAGAAGGCGCCTATCCTGCGCCCGAACACTGCTTTTCCTAGGCCACATGGTCG
>CAZVLT010000018.1:8863-20835 GCA_964628105.1 uncultured Woeseiaceae bacterium
ATTTTTGCGCCTGATGTGGATACGATATACCCGTTTGGATTAACAGGCGCCACGACGATATCTGTTCCGCGGCTAAGCGAAAAGTTTTGCGGCGCATCCCGTCCCGGGCATTTCGACGGAGTTACCACGGTCGTGGCGCGATTATTCGCACTGGTGCAACCAGACGTCGCTGTCTTCGGTCAAAAGGACTATCAGCAGCAGTTGGTCATTCGACACATGGCGGAGGACCTGAATCTGCCAGTTTCTGTCATTACCGGGGAAACGGTGAGGGACGACGATGGCCTCGCTTTGAGTTCTCGCAATCAATATCTGAACGACGCTGAACGTGCTGTAGCACCGACGCTGTTTGAATCTTTGTTATCCGTCGCCGATAAGCTGCAAAATAGGCACCGCGATTTCGATGAGCTTGAGGACGGTGCAATAAAGAAATTGACTGAAGCAGGATTCGTGGTTGACTATTTTTCGATTCGCCGCGCGCAAAATCTTGAGCATCCGGATAGCGACTGCGATGAATTGGTTGTCCTGGCGGCTGCGCAGCTTGGCGCGGCGCGATTAATCGACAACGTGGTCGTCATGATTTAGTCCGAGACGATGTTACGACCGGCGTGCTTCGCGCGATAGAGTGCCGCAAACAGTCTGGCGAATTCGCTCGCCGATTTCCGTTGCGTGTTGCCTGTTTGTACCGGGTAACAGAACCGCAAATTCGTCGCCACCATAACGAACGATCACCTGCAATATGCCCAAACATCAGGCAAGTCCTTTTCTACACAGTGTGTAATTTCACGCGGGAATGTTTCCTGCATGGCGTGGCGATTGGCGAGGCTCGTCAATGCATCGGTCTTCGCGAATTCGTGCGATGCATCGACCATTTCCCAAAGCACGGTGCGAGCACTGGCTTTTCTGGTGAGCCGACATGGACATTCAAGGTACCGGACAGCACGATGAACACATGCTCGTTTTTGGCCCCCGGTGACAAGAGTAGTTCGCCTTTCTTCAGGTCTCGCCTGTCGCAACGTCTTCTCTTTTTCGACCGCTGGAATTGTTACGCCAAAAACCTCGAATTAATAACGACTAGGCCACAGTATTGCTGCAAGTCAATCTTGAGTTGCGTCACTCGTTGTCAGCATTTAGCTCGGTGCGCGCAAGTGCGAACTCCTTGCGATCGGCATCGGACGGTTGCGGATAGCGCAAACCAATGCTCTGCAATGCGTCAATAAGAATGCCGGCGACTCGTGCGCGCATATAGGGCTTATCGTCGGCAGGAATGGCGTACCAGGGCGCCCAAGGTCTGGACGTGGCATTCAATGCATCCTCATAAGCCTGCATGTAGTTGTCCCAATGGCGCCGCGTCACAACGTCCCCAGGCTCAAACTTCCAGTTCTTCGCAGGGTCGTCCAGGCGTGCCAAAAATCGTCGCTTTTGTTCCTGTTTTGAAACGTTGAGCCAGAATTTGAGGACGACGGTGCCGTTACGAGCGAGATGCTCTTCTTGTTGGCGTATCGACGTCAGTCGCTCGTCCCAGATCGTTTCGAGTTTTGGCGGTCCAGGCAACCTCTGATTCTCGAGAGCATCGGGATCCACTCGCACAGCGGGCGCCTCCTCGTACTGGCTACGATTGAATATCCCGATGCGGCCACGCTCGGGCAGGCGGCAGGTCGTGCGCCACAGGAAATCATGATCGAGTTCCAGACTTGACGGCCTCTTGAACGAGAATACCTGGCAGCCCGATGGGTCCACTCCTTGCATGACTGCGCGAATCGTACTGTCTTTGCCAGCCGCGTCCATCGCCTGAAAAATGAGCAACACGGCGTGCCGATCGCCGGCAGCGAGAACTCGTTGCAACTGGTTAAGGTTTGCTTTTGCTTCGCGCTTGTGTTTTCCCTTATGAGGGTGGCCATCTGTCTGCGGTGTTGTGCTGGCTGCGGCAATCTCGAAGCTCCCGTCGAACGGTACGAGGTATTTCGAACGCGGTGCCTCAAACATGTCTGCTCCCAAATATCGTTCTAGCAATTTCTATGTTGTTGCAGTGCCCACTCGACGTGCTCTGCAACCAAAGGTGATTCGTCATGCTGGCGTTTTTTGAGTCCGGCGACAACCTCAGGCGTGGTTGTTGCGTTGCCCAATGCGACCGCGATATTGCGTAACCAGCGCTCGTGTCCGATACGACGAATAGCGCTGCCTTCGGTTTTTTGCAACCACGTTTCCCGGGTCCAGGCAAACAAGTCTGTCAGTTGTGCGGAATCGAGGCCATGACGCGGCGCAAAATCTTTTTCCGCCGTCGGCTCGGCGAACTTGTTCCAGGGGCAGAACAGCTGGCAGTCATCGCAACCGTAAATGCGGTTGCCGATGTCTTTGCGAAACTCCACGGGAATCGGGCCCTTGTTTTCGATTGTCAAATACGAAATGCAACGTCTTGCGTCCAACGAGTAGGGCGCGACGATTGCCTTGGTCGGACAAATATCGATACAGGCCGTGCATGAGCCACAGTGCGATTCCTCTGCTACATCGACGGGCAGTGGCAAATCGGTATACAGCTCACCGAGGAAAAACCAGGATCCTGTGTCCTTGTCGATAACATTAGTGTGCTTGCCGATCCAGCCGATTCCGGCTTTTTCCGCTATCGCTTTTTCGAGCACAGGTGCACTGTCCACGAATACACGGTAGCCGAATTCCCCGATTCGTTTTTCAATACGACCGGCAAGGGCGCGCAATCGACTTCTTAGAACTTTGTGATAGTCACGTCCCAGGGCGTAGCGCGATATGTACGCCTTGCTGTCGTCGTGTAGCAGTCGCCTGGCGTTGTCTTGTTGTTCGGGGAAATAGTCCATGCGCACGGAGATTACTCGCACGGTACCCGGCACAAGTTCATCGGGATGGGTGCGTTTGCCGCCGTGGCGGTCCATATATTCCATCGAACCGTGGAAGTTTGCCTGCAGCCATTGCTGCAGGCGTTCCTCGGCATTGCGCAGATCGATATCGCTGATTCCTACGCCCTGAAACCCGAGTTCCGTGCACCACCCGACGAGGTCGCCCTTGAGGGCCGCCATATCGGTGTCGCTAAATTGGTTGCTGCAATCCGTCACTATTCGATCCTTCTCTGCAGACAGTATAATCGTCCGGATGCATAACTTGCCTTGTGATATTTACTCCGTGGTGTCCATACGCGAGATTGACAGGTGCGCGATCGAGGACCACGACATTCCGGGATATACACTGATGACGCGAGCCGGCGCAGCCGCCGTCCGTGTTGCGCGTGAACACTTTCCCGACGCGCAGCGTTGGCAGGTCGTTTGTGGTGGCGGTAACAATGGTGGTGACGGGTATGTAGTCGCTCGGCTGGCAGCAGCTGACGGCATCCTGGTCTCGGTCCTCTCGCTCGTGGATACGGGGTCACTCACGGGTGACGCGGCGAAAGCCCATGCCGATTTTGCGGCGGCGGACGGCGTGATCACGCACTGGGCTGGCGAATTGGACGCGGGTGCCGACCTGATAGTTGATGCCATGCTGGGTAGTGGCCTTGGCAGGGACGTTGGCGGCGAATTCGCCAACGCAGTCGATGCGATTAACTCCCACCCGGCCGTCGTGCAGGCGCTGGATATTCCGACCGGAATTGACGGCGATTCCGGTCGCGTTCTTGGCTGCGCAATAAGGGCGAACCTGACGACGACCTTTGTCGCCCTGAAAGCCGGGCTGTTTCTCGGCGAAGCGCCGAATCATTGCGGCAAGGTGACGTTTGCGGGCCTGGAGATTCCCGATGAGTGCCGCTCGGTCGCTGCTGCGGTCTTGCGGCGGGTCGATAGCGGCTTTGTCAGCGCCAGCCTGCCGGCAAGGCAACGTGCGGCGCACAAGGGGGATTTCGGGCATGTCCTCGTCGTTGGCGGTGGCGAAGGAATGCCGGGAGCCGCCCGACTATGTGGTGAGGCCGCGTTACGTGCGGGTGCCGGTCGGGTCAGTGTTGCCACCCATGCAGCTCACGCCGCGACGATCGCTGCGTCGAGGCCCGAGCTAATGTCGTATGGCGTGAAGAATTCCGCTGATCTTGAGGCGTTGCTGGAGAAGGCGAACGTCATCGCGTTCGGACCCGGGCTCGGGCAATCTGCCTGGTCACAAATGCTCTACGACGTGCTCGTCGCCGATAAACGTCCGGCGGTATGGGATGCTGATGCGCTTAACTTGTTGGCAAAACAGCCCGCCGCGGCGGACAACAGGATTATCACGCCACATCCGGGCGAGGCGGGCGTGCTGTTGGGGCTCCCGGCTGACCAGGTTCAGGCAGACCGCGCTGCGGCGTTGCGAGCGTTGACCGCGAAGTACGGTGGCGTAACAGTCCTGAAGGGAGCGGGTACGCTGATATCGGGTGATTCAGGTGTACCGTACGTCTGTACCGCGGGTAATCCAGGCATGGCGGCGCCAGGCATGGGCGATGTACTGACGGGCGTGATCGCGGCGCTGCTGGCGCAAGTGCCAGGTCAGGAGCAAGCGGCGGTGGCAGGCGTTGAAGTACACGCCCGGGCCGGAGATCGGGCGGCGCAAGGTGGCGAGCGCGGCATGCTTGCATCGGACGTGCTTGCCGAACTGCGCGTCGCGGTTAATCCGTGAAGCTGCATCTTGCGGGCGAGGCCGCAACGGATTCATACGCCGCAAGGGTCCATGCCGCGTTGCCTTCCGACCTGGCCGGTTGGACGGTTCTTCTCAGCGGTGAGCTTGGCGCAGGCAAATCGTCATTCGCACGGGCGTTCATCAGGGCGGCCGGCCATAAGGGCACGGTACCAAGCCCGACCTACACACTCGTCGAGCCTTACGCAGTCTTGGGCGGGAAAATATATCATATTGATTTATATAGGGTTTCGGACGAGAGTGAGCTTCGCTACCTGGGATGGAACGAGCTCGACGACGGCTGTCGGCTGGTGGAGTGGCCGGAACGCGCGCCCGGCCTCGAGGATAACGCGGACCTGGCGCTGAGCCTCGCCTACGATGGCGACGGTCGCAGCGTTGTGCTGCGTGGCCTGAGTGAGCGCGGCGAAGCCGTAGCGCGAGCCTTGGTCAACGATGATTTAAGGGATTAACTAAGTACGGTATCCTCATAATTTTGCAATGAAAACCCTTGGATTTTTCTGCAGGATTTGTATACTCACTCGACATAATCCTAAGACCTGCAGATTAAAGTCCTGATGCCTCGATCGCGACTAACGATAATTGCCTTGCTCTTGTTGCTGAGTTCAGCCGCAAGTGCTGGCACTACACTCGAAAATGTCCGTATCTGGTCGGAGAATGGCAAGACCCGCGTCGTGCTGGATCTCAGCAGCTCCGTTGAGCACAACATATTTACACTCCGCGCCCCGGATCGTCTTGTCATCGATCTAAAAGACGCTCGGCTGGCGCCAACGCTGTCCAAGATGCCGCAAGGTGCCGGCTCAGTTCGGTCAATTCGGAGTGCGGTGCGCTCAGACGGGCAGCTGCGAGTCGTGTTGGATCTGACGCAGGACGCCCGTTCACGAAGTTTTACCGCCGGTCCCAACGCGCAGTACGGGGATCGACTTGTTATCGACTTGCAACGAACAGGAAACCTTAAGCCGGTAAAGCGCGCGTCGGAAAAATATCGTCCTGGCAGGGATATCGTCGTTGCGATCGACCCAGGGCACGGCGGCTACGAACCGGGTGCGATCGGGCGAAACGGCACTCGGGAGAAGGACGTTGCCCTTTCCATCAGCAGGGAACTCGCGCGTCGTATCAACGCGGAACCCGGCATGCGGGCGCTTCTCGTTCGTGACCGCGACCGTTACATAGATCATCGCGATCGCACCGATTTTGCCCGCAAGAACAAGGCGGACCTGTTTGTCTCTATTCACGCGGATGCCGTCGACGATCGCCGCGCCTATGGCGCATCCGTCTACGCATTGTCATTGGAGGGTGCCAGTGACGAAGCAGCGCATCAGCTCGCGCAGCGTGAGAACGCTTCGCTAGGCGGCGTGTCACTCGACGACAAAGATGTCGTCCTCGCGTCCGTGCTGCTGGATTTATCGCAAAACGCGGCATTGAGCGCCAGCCTCGAAGTCGGCGCTAAGGTTGCGCGCGAGATGGACAAGGTCACCAGGATGCATCGTAAGTCAGTCCAGCAAGCGGGGTTCCTGGTGCTGAAGTCGCCGGATATGCCCTCGATACTGATTGAAGCTGCCTACATCTCAAACCCTTCTGAGGAAAAGAAACTTCGTGACAAAGGCCATCAAGGCCGCCTGGCAAATGCCATTCTTGCGGGAATTCGCAGTTACTTCTTCACAAATCCGCCACCTGATACGCAGATAGCCATCGATCTGCGGCGCGTGCCGACACGCCAGATACGCTATGTCATCGCGCGCGGCGACACGATTTCCGAGATAGCGGCACGCTACAACGTTAGTGCCGCCGCTATTCGTCGCGCTAACAAACTGGCGACAGATAACATCCGCATCGGGCAGACGCTGAATATTCCGATCTTCTCGGGTGGCTAAAGACGTTTTCCGGGGAGACTTTTCTCCGGGGATTTGAAAAAATGGCGGGCCGTCAATGTCAGATACCCGCGCATGCCCATCCAGCAACTCCCAAGTCACCTGATCAATCAGATCGCCGCTGGCGAGGTCGTCGAGCGCCCGGCATCGGTGGTGAAGGAACTCATTGAGAACAGTCTCGATGCAGGCGCGCGCGCCGTGCATATCGATATCATGGCGGGCGGCCAGAAGCTGATTCGTATTCGTGATGATGGCAGGGGCATCGTCAAGTCGGAGCTTGCGCTGGCGTTGTCGCGCCACGCGACCAGCAAAATCTCAAGCTTGGACGATCTCCAGGTGGTCGCGTCGCTGGGGTTTCGTGGCGAGGCATTGCCGAGCATTGCCTCGGTCGCACGCTTGACGCTGTGCTCACGGACAGAAGAGGCCGGGTCGGCCTGGCAGGTCGAGGCGGACGGCGGCGAAGTCAGTGCGCCGCAACCTGCTGCCCATCCGCAAGGTACGACAGTCGAGGTCCATGACCTTTTCTATAATACGCCGGCCCGTCGTCGCTTCCTGCGTACTGAGCGGACTGAATTCCGGCACATCGAGAAATGGGTACGCCGACTGGCATTATCGCGCCCTGAAATCGCGTTCACCCTCACACATAATCAACGCACCGTGCTGCAGTCTGCCGGCGGCGGCACTACCGATGCGCAGCGGCAGCGTGTCGCGAAAATCTGCGGCGATGCATTCGCAGACCAGTGCATCTACATCGAACGCGAGACAGAGGGTATCGCGCTCTCAGGTTGGCTCGCGCTGCCGACGTATCATCGTAGCCAACCTGATATGCAGTACTGGTTCGTCAATGGCCGCAGTGTTACGGACAAGACTTTGGCGCACGCTGCACGGCATGCCTATCGTGACGTCTTGTTTCACGGTCGTTACCCGGCCTACATCCTGAATCTGACCCTGGACCCTGCCAGCGTTGACGCGAATGCGCATCCTGCCAAGCACGAGGTCCGTTTTCGCGATAGTCGTCGTGTACATGGCGTTGTGACGCAGGCCATCGAGGTGGCACTTAAGGACACGCGGCCGGGTGGCCACAATGTCGTGCCGATTCCGCTGACACGAGAGTCTGTTTTTCACCAGCGTTCGATGCCTTTGCCGTCGGCTCCGACATCGTCCGGGGTGCGTGAGGCGCTGGTTCACTACCGTTCGTTGGCGGAGTCGGTGACGGAGATTCCGCCCCTGGGGTACGCGGTTGCGCAGTTGGCCGGCGTCTACATACTCGCCGAGAACAAAGACGGACTTGTCATCGTCGATATGCACGCTGCACACGAACGCATCACCTACGAAAAACTTAAACGCGGCTTCGACGATCGTGGCCTCGTACGGCAACCGTTGCTCGTGCCGGAGACGATCTCGGTCGCGGAAAGTGAGGCTGATCTGATTGAACAGTCCGGTGCTGTACTGGCCGAACTCGGTCTGGTTGTTGACAGGGCGGGTCCGACAAGCGTTACCGTGCGTGAAGTGCCCGTATTGCTGAAAGACTCGGATGTTGGTTCATTGCTGCGGGATGTCTTGTCGGATATTGCCGAGTCCGGACAAAGCAACCGTGTTGAAGACGCCGGCAATGACTACCTGGCAACGATGGCCTGCCACCATTCTGTTCGTGCCAACCGCTTGCTCACGCCGGACGAGATGAACGCCTTGTTGCGTGAAATGGAAAACACCGAGCGTGCGGACCAGTGTAATCACGGTCGACCAACCTGGACCACTGTGACGATGTCAGAACTGGATCGTCTTTTCCTGCGCGGACGCTGAGACGGGCCAATGGCGCACGCCGCAATACTCCTGATGGGCCCGACGGCGTCGGGCAAGACCGATCTCGCGATCAGGCTCTGCAAACGCTTTCCATGCGACATCATCAGCGTTGATTCGGCGCTCGTGTACCGCGGCATGAATATCGGCACGGCCAAACCGGACGCGGCGACGTTGCAGCGCGCGCCGCATCGACTTATCGACATTCGAGACCCGGAAGAGAGTTATTCGGCCGGCGATTTCGTGCGCGATGCCCAAGCCGCTATGAAGGAGATTATCTCGCTCGGCCGCATTCCATTGCTTGCCGGCGGCACGATGATGTACTTCCGTGCCCTCACGGAGGGGCTCGCTGAGCTGCCGTCGGCCGACATCGAGACTCGAAGGGAAATCGACGCGGAGGCGAAGCAAAACGGCTGGCCGGCCATGCATGACTTATTGCGCGCGGTGGATACCAGCGCTGCATCCAGGATTAATCCGAACGACAGTCAACGCATACAGCGCGCCCTGGAAGTCTATCGGGTCAGCGGCAAGTCGATTAGCGAGTGGCAACACCAATCGGCCGCCGGGGGCTGCGATATTTCATTCATAAAGGTCGCGCTGCAGATAGAGCCGCGATCCGTATTGCACGCTCGTATCAAAGAGCGCCTGGAGCATATGGTCGAGAACGGCTTTGTTGACGAGTTACGGGCCTTGAGAGCACGGCCCGGGCTGACGCGGGAGAGCCCCGCAATGCGCGCGGTCGGCTACCGGCAGTTCTGGAACTACCTCGAAGGCGACTGTTCCCTTGCCGAGGCCAGCGAACGCGCCCTGTTTGCAACGCGGCAGCTCGCCAAGCGGCAATTGACCTGGTTGAGATCTGAAATCGGGGTGTTTTCGGTCGACCCGCTTGAAGCGAATGCAATCGGCACTATATCCGCCTATCTGGGACAAAAACTGGGCTGAAATCGGACCCGGTACATGTTTCCCTTGTGATAGACTTTTTATCGCTTAGGCTGATTGCCGCGAGGGCACCCGGCGCCACCGGGACGCGGTTTTCCAATAGGAATTCAAGAATAAGGAGACCCGATAATGGCTAAAGGGCAGACGTTACAAGATCCGTTTCTAAACATTTTGAGAAAGGAAAAGGTTCCCGTATCCATTTACCTCGTCAATGGCATCAAGTTGCAAGGACAGGTGGACTCGTTCGACCAGTTCGTAGTACTGCTCAGGAACAGCGTGAATCAGATGGTGTACAAACATGCAATATCGACGGTTGTGCCGGCTCGCAATGTGCGTTTGCCGTTGCCGGATGACGAAGCTGGAGACGGCGACGAGTAAATACTTGGCGATGCTACCCCCGCGGGAGGTGGCGTTTGTTTGAACGACCGCAAAGTGGCGAGCGAGCAGTACTCGTCCACGCGAGCACCGATGGGCTACCTGACGATTCCGAACGCGAAGAGTTTGCCGAGTTGGCACGCTCGGCTGGCGCTGTGGTCGCGTCCGAGTTGCTTACCTCGCGGCGACGCCCCGATCCGCGGTTTTTCATCGGCAAGGGCAAATTGCACGAACTCAGGGCTCTTATCGATGCAAGCGAGGCGGAACTCGTTATCTCGTCCGCTGCGCTGAGCCCGAGCCAGGAACGCAACCTCGAACGCGAACTGCGCTGTCGCGTATTGGATCGTGCAGGACTGATACTCGATATTTTTGCGCAGCGAGCGCGCAGTTTCGAAGGCAAGCTGCAGGTCGAACTGGCGCAGTTGCGGCACCTGTCGACGCGCCTGGTGCGTGGCTGGACTCACCTGGAGAGACAAAAAGGCGGTATCGGTCTGCGTGGACCGGGCGAAACCCAGTTGGAGACCGATCGCAGGCTGATAGGCAAGCGCATCCGGCAGCTCAAGGAGCGTCTGCAGCGTGTCGATATACGGCGTACGATGAATCGCCGCAATCGTGTCAGGGCCGAGATCCCCACGGTCGCACTGGTTGGATATACCAATGCCGGAAAATCCACGCTATTCAATGCCTTGACGGGCGCTAACGTATACGTCGAGGACCAACTCTTTGCGACGCTGGACACAACGGTACGCCGCCTGGACCTCCCCGAAGGTGAAGATGTCGTGCTCGCGGATACGGTTGGTTTCATTCGCGACTTGCCGCACGAGCTGATCGCGGCATTCAGATCGACGCTGCAGGAAGCGCGGGAAGCCGATCTGATCCTGCACCTGATCGACGCGAGTGATCCAAACCGCTGGCAGCGCGTGCGGCAGGTGAATTCTGTACTTAAGGAGCTGGATGCGGATCAAGTACCGCAAATTCGCGTGTACAATAAGATCGACAAGCTGGATCGCAAGCCGCGTGTGACGAATAATCGCCACGGCGAGGGGCGTGCGGTCTGGTTGTCAGCAACGACAGGCGAAGGCCTCGCGATGCTGAAGGACGCAGTCGCGAACCGCTTACGTCAGAAGACGACGCAGCGTGTCATTCATCTCGAGCCCGCGCAGGGACGGCAACGCGCCAAACTTTTCGAGCTTGGCGCTGTCCTTAGTGAGGACGTGCTGGACGATGGTGGCTGGATGCTCGAGCTGAAAATGGCTGAAAAGGACTTGCGACGATTCCTGAAGCGTGAAAATCTCGCGGAAAATCAACTGGAACCCGTGTCAGTAACGGCAACGGCGGCAAATGAATAAAAGCACAGACAATATGGCACTGAACGAACCAGGTAATGGCGAAGACCCGTGGCGGAAAGATGGGGATGGACCCAATGATCTCGATCAGATCGTGCGGAACTGGCAAAGACGCTTCGGCAGCATCCTGGGTGGTGGCCGAGGCGGCGGAACAGGTGGATCCGGCAGTTACGCATTAATAGTGATGTTGCTGATCGCGTGGGGGCTTAGCGGCTTCTACCGCGTCGATGAAGCCGAGCGCGGGGTGGTGCAGCGATTCGGTGCTTTCACCTCTGAAGCGATGCCCGGACTGCGTTGGCATCTGCCGTTTCCCATTGAGTACGTGGATATCGTCAATATTCAAGAGGTCAACGATTACAATTTCAGCACGGAGATGCTGACTGCGGACGAGCAATACGTCTTGATCGAAATCGTTGTGCAATATCGACGTGAGTTTCCGGTCGACTACAGTTTTGAGGTTGAAGACCCGGAGTTGACGCTAAACAATGTTACCGAGAGTGCATTACGCGGTGTCGTTGGCACGACTTCACTCGAACTTCTGATTGGAGAGCAGCGCGAACAGATACCGGCTGGCACGATGGATGAGTTGCAAAAGATACTCCGAAAATATAAATCAGGATTGACGATTACATCGATCAACCTCAATGTCGTCGATTACCCCAAGTCGGTGAAGGAGGCGGTCGACGACACGCAGAAGGCTCGCAACGACCGCGATCGTTACGAGCTTGAGGCGACGACGTACGCAAACGACATTATTCCTCGCGCGCGCGGTGCAGCACAACGTGTGCTGCAGGATGCGGAGGCCTATCGCGAACGGATAATCGCAGATGCCGATGGTGAGGCCGCCCGTTTTGTGGCGTTGCTGACCGAGTACCTGAAAGCGCCCCGTGTTACCCGCGACCGTCTCTATATTGAGGCTATCGAGGATGTCTACGCACGCTCGAACAAAGTCATCCTCGACTCGCAGAGCAGCGGCAACCTGCTGTATCTGCCAATCGACCAGCTCATGAAACGCTCGGCAACAAGC
>CAZVLT010000018.1:20935-22407 GCA_964628105.1 uncultured Woeseiaceae bacterium
CGGCAACCTGCTGTATCTGCCAATCGACCAGCTCATGAAACGCTCGGCAACAAGCAATCCCGAATCAGGTTCCTATCGCTTGTCCGACCCACAGGCGCAGCCTGCGAATTCGAGAAGCGAGACGCGAGTCGAAGGTCGCGAAAGGAGGACTCGCGAATGAATAGCGGAAAATTTACAGCCGTCGTTATCATCGGTTTGACACTGGTTGTCCTCGGACTCTCGGCATTTACGGTGAACGAGCGCGAACTGGCGATCAAACTTCAGGTTGGTGAGGTCGTGCAAGCCCATTACGATCCGGGCCTGCATTTCAAGATTCCGGTCATTCAAACGGTGCGAAAATTTCCAAGCCGGATTTTGAATATCGATGACGCGCCGCAGCGCGTTTTTACGCTCGATCGTACAGCGATGACCGTGGACTACTTCGTCAAGTGGCGCATTGAGGACGAGGTAAAATTCTATACGTCAACCGGTGGGTCGCAAATCGTCGCGATGGAGCGTCTGCGCGAAATCATCAAGAACTCGATCGTAACCGAGTTTGGCAAGCGTTCTATTCAGGAAGCCATATCCCTGGAGCGAGTTGAATTGATGGAGGTCATGTTGTCAACGGCGTCGGCGACAGCAGAGGGCCTCGGCGTCCAGCTAGTTGATTTCCGGGTCAAGCAGGTCGAGTTCGTCGACGTTGTGCGCAATTCCGTTTACAACCAGATGCGCGAGGAACGCGCCCGTATCGCGGCGGAGACCCGAGCTGAAGGGCGTGAGGCCGCTGAGCTTATTCGATCAACAGCTGACAAGGATCGCACGGTCATACTCGCGAATGCATATCGCGACGGCCAGATTATTCGCGGCGCGGGTGACGCGCGCGCAGCCGAGATTTACGCCAGCGCGTACACCAAGGATCCGGAGTTCTACGCGTTCTACCGCAGTATCGATGCCTACCGTACATCGATGGGCAAGGCTGGCGACATCCTGGTGCTGGATCCGAATAACGAATTTTTTCGTTACCTTAACCAATCGGACGGCGTGCGATAGCTACTGAGGTTCTGACAGCGCTGGCGCTGGTCCTCATTATTGAGGGCATGCTGCCGTTCATGTCGCCACGAAAGTATCGCGAGCTGGTGGCGGAAATCGCGCAACTGGGTGACAATCATATCCGGACGATCGGCCTGGTCGTCATGGTCGCCGGGTTGCTGACGCTGTTCCTCGTCCGCAGTTAGCCGGCCCGCAAAGAGACGCAGAAGCACAGGAATACCATGGGAAAAAACGTAGTTGTCATCGGCACCCAGTGGGGTGACGAAGGCAAAGGAAAGATTGTGGACCTGTTAACGGATCGCGCGGCAGCAGTTGTGCGCTTCCAGGGCGGCCACAATGCCGGGCATACGCTGGTCATCAACGGCGAGAAAACGGTCCTGCACCTGATTCCATCGGGTATTCTTCGCGACGGTGTCAGCTGCCTGATTGGCAACGGCGTGGTA
>CAZVLT010000019.1:0-1163 GCA_964628105.1 uncultured Woeseiaceae bacterium
GCAGTTTTGCATCGGCAACGATATATTTTCCGGCGTTTTCCGGTTTGCCGTTCTCAGTCTTCGTTTGCAATCCGTTGGCTTTTATATAATCCCAAAGTTTCTTTGTGATCTCAGTGCGGGGTAGTTCGCTTGCCCCACAAAATTCAGCCATATCAGCATTGAGTTTTACTGGTTTCTTGAGTCCTTTTAATTCCGCCACAATAGGCTCCTTACAGGGTAGAGGTCAGTGAACATTATAACCTTTGAAAGTGATTAGGCCGATACATTTCAAGATTTGTTGAACTACCGCGTGAACTGGCTCACACAATTACGCGCGCATTTCCCGAACTCCCGAAACATCGCCGATAAGGAGTATGTCGGCTGGTCTATCCGCAAAAATGCCGACGGTGACAACTCCGGGGATACCATTGATCCTGGTTTCCATATCGAGCGGGATCGAAATCTGCAGGTCGTGAATATCGAGAATGTGATTGCCATTGTCAGTGATAAAGCCTTCGCGCCAGATGGGGTGGCCTCGCATTTGCAGCAATCGATGGGAAACATATTCTTGCGCCATCGGCAGCACCTCGATGGGCAACGGAAAATCGCCCAGTACGCCGACCAGCTTGGTTTCATCGACAATGCATACAAACCGACGTGCAGCCCCAGCCAGAACTTTTTCACGAGTCAACGCGCCGCCACCGCCTTTGATGAGTTGCAGGCGCTTATTACTTTCGTCAGCACCGTCGATATAGAGATCAATGCCGCCGAGCTCATTCAATGTTGAGACCGTGAACCCCTGCTCTTCAAGTAAAGCGGTCGTTGACTTGGAGCTGGACGCAATGCCGTGAATACGGTCGCGAATTGACGGCAACATCTCAATTAGAAAATTGACGGTAGAACCGGTTCCGACACCAAGTACGGTACCCGATTCGATGAATTCCAGCGCCGCTTTGGCGACATTGCGCTTTTTCTCAGCTGCGTCCATAGGTGCGTACTATAGACATTTCAGCGCAAATGCGCGAACGAAAAGAGCCCGCACTAGCGGGCTCTTTTGCTTTGCTTTGGAAGAAGGCTCTTCCCAAGCGATCCATCAGCTACCGTCTTCTTCTGCGGGTCGCCTTTTTTCTGGCTTTACGCTTCGCCTTCTTCTTCACCTTACGCTTGGCTTTTTTCTTGGCTTT
>CAZVLT010000019.1:1263-3333 GCA_964628105.1 uncultured Woeseiaceae bacterium
TTAGGCGCAGCTCTTTTCTTCGCTGTTACTTTCCGCTTCTTCGCGACCTTTCGCTTAGAAGCTTTTTTACGAGACTTCTTTTTGGTAGCCATGCTTTTCTCCGTGTCGGGTACCCGGCGTTGAGTATATACAACAAGAGTGAAAAATCCAGCAACTTGCTGGCGCATACTGGCATGCGAAAACCGAGAAAAATTTCGTGACGGGGGAAACGCAAAAGCCAAAATTATTTCAGCTCGATGAAGATTTATGACGCGCAAAAAAAATTGTGACTTTTTTGGCGCGTTTCATCGAACAACATGGTGCGGTAGTAACAATAAAACAGCAAAAATCGACGATTGTGCAACAAAGAATTTGCAATTTTGCAAAACAGCCTGTCGCAATTCTGCGACAGCGGGTTCTTGTGCGAAAGCGGCGTCAGATTGCTTCGGTAACAATCCGATAAAGCCGTATATCCCAAGCGTTTGGCGATATTTTCTCGACTTCCTGACACTCGAAGGCGACGCCCATCAGTTTGGGGCGAAACCAGTGTTTTCGATGTCGTAGGAACGCGAAACAGCGATCGTAGTAGCCGCCGCCCATACCAATTCGATTGCAATTTCGATCGAACGCAACGGTAGGAGTAATGACGAGTTGCAAGATGTGAGGCCGTACGATTTTGCCCGCATCGGGTTCCCAGATCGACAATTGATTTTTCTGTAACGTGGTATCTGTTCGTATTTCACGAAAAAACATTTCGCCAGAGCGGAGTGTAACAGGCACGAAAACGCGCTTGTTTGCGCGCCATGCGCGCGCAATGATCGCCCGAGTGTCGACCTCATCATGCATGGGTATGTAGCAGGCGATGTTCGTTGCGGATCGAAACTCACGCGAGTGCGTCACGCGATCGCAAATAATCCTCGATGCCGTTGCGCGATTTTCGAAGTCTAGTTCGCGCCTGGCACGCAGTGATTTTTCACGCAACTTGTCCACACACGGATCTCAAGGAGGCGCCTCCCGCCTGTGCCGTTACAAACCATCGCTCTCGAACCGGAGCAACAGGTGGGGTCAGCCGTGGCCGCAACAGGCTTACCGTCGAAACGGCCCTGCGCAAATGCTGCCGACAGACCGCGACCCCGAGGTAAAAAGTTAGGGTCGAAAGGTATCCAGGTCGGCACCGAACACTGCAGGAGACGCCAAATCCAAAAATCGATCCACTTCTAAAGATCGTGTTGATGCGTATCGCTCAATACGTTGTCAACGCGATCCGAAATATGTTTGAGGCGATCACTGAAATCGCCATCCAATGCCTGATCTCGCGCTTGGGCATGGATCAGGTCATTCGCCATGTTCAGTGCAGCCATTACAGCAATGCGGTCCAGTCCGACTATCCTACCGCCGTCGCGAATTTCGCGCATCTTCGCGTTCAGAATTTCGGCAGAATCGAGCAAATCAGTACGCTCGTTGGCGGGACAGGCAACCTGATATTCCTTATCCAGAATTCTTACACTTACCTGCGCGTTTTGTTCGGTCATGCCGCTTACCCCGTTGGCCTAGATCCAAAGAGCCATGCTCCCTGGTATCAGGAGCCTTGCTCCATTGCTTTGAGTCGGCCGATCATCGCCTCTACGCGCGCGCGCACCTGCTCGTTTTTTTGCAGCAATCCCGCACGCTCGGATGTCAACACGTCCTGGCGTTGCTTCAGAGACCGATTTTCGTCCTGCAATTGGTCGCAAACTCGCACGAGCGCGTCGACACGTTTCTCAAGTCGCTTGAGTTCGTGTTCGAAGGTCGAATTCTTGCTCTCAGCCATACCGTCAATATAGTCAGGCCCATGGCGAGAATCAATCGCCGCTTGGTCGGGACTTACGCCAACGTGGCCTGAAAAGGCAGTCCGTGGGATCATAAGGGATTGGCAGAATTGACAAGGTTGGCGTTCGGATGGATGAGAATGTCGAGTTCAATAACCTCGAAGAAGCACTCAATCGTTGCGGTGCGAGCTGGGATGCTGCGCAAACGCACGGCTTGCTCACCGGCCGCCTGGCAGTCGTGGGGGTGCCTGCGGGACCGGATTGGTTACTACAGGTATTGGAA
>CAZVLT010000019.1:3433-16622 GCA_964628105.1 uncultured Woeseiaceae bacterium
CCTGGCAGTCGTGGGGGTGCCTGCGGGACCGGATTGGTTACTACAGGTATTGGAAAGGTACCGAGGATGTTGGTCTGCGTACAGCAGCTCTGGCACATTGGTGCGAAGGATTTCTGCATGGCCTGGTTTCTGTAAAACACGCCGACGCGTTAAAAGAGCGTCTCGCAGCCGAGCCACTGGCAGATATCATCAAAGACATGTTGCAGATGACCCGCGCGGGCCTTGACGAAGAATGCGACGACGAATCCGATGATGCCGCGTACGCTGAGCTAGTGGAATATCTACGTGTAGCGGCACAACTTAGCTACGAGGAACTGGCGGAGTTTCGCAACGAGAGAACAGTGAAAACGAATGAATAGCAAGGAATTTGAGAAGCGACGCAGGCAACTGATGCGCATGGTAGGCCCGGGCGGCATCGTTATTCTGCCATCTGCGCCGGTGCGAACTCGTAGCCGGGACGTGGAGTATCGATTTAGACAGGACAGTGATTTCTACTACTTGACCGGATTCGCCGAACCTGAGGCGGTCGCGGTACTGGTACCCGGTCGTGACAATGGCGAGTACCTGCTGTTTTGTCGCGAACGTGACCCCAAAAGAGAACTCTGGGATGGACTACGCGCAGGCCAGGATGGCGCCATCAGTGACTACGGCGCAGATGACGCGTTTCCCATTGAGGATCTCGATGACATCTTGCCCGGCATCATGGAATCTTGCTCTCGCGTTTACTACACCATGGGCATGTACTCCGAATTCGATTTACGCATTGCTGACTGGGTTAATGCACTGCGCTCGAAACTGTCACGCGGCGTGCATTCGCCACAGGAATTCGTCGCGCTTGATCATATTTTGCACGACATGCGTTTGTATAAAAGCCGCGGTGAGATTGCGGCGATGCGAGGGTCCGCGAAGGTCGCGGTAGGAGCACACCGGAGGGCGATGCAAATTACGCGCCCGGGGATGTTCGAGTACGAAGTCGAGGCTGAATTTCGTCACGAGTTTCGACGTAATGCCGCCTGGGTATCGTACAGTCCAATCGTTGGCGGCGGCGCGAACGCTTGCATACTGCACTACGTTGAGAACAACGCAGTACTAAAAGACGGTGACCTGTTGTTGATTGATGCCGGTTGCGAGCTAGATTACTACGCGTCGGATATCACTCGAACTTTTCCAGTAAATGGTCGATTCAATTCGGAACAACGCGCCGTCTACGAAGTCGTTCTGGAGGCGCAACGCGCGGCGATCGAAAAGACCGTTGTCGGAAATCATTGGAACGAGCCGCACGACGCAGCCGTCAAGGTCATCACTAAGGGTTTAAAAAAACTTGGCTTGCTGAATGGTTCGTTACCGAAGTTGATTCGCGATTGCGCGTACCAGCAGTTTTTCATGCACCGCACCGGTCACTGGATCGGAATGGATGTACACGACGTTGGTGATTACAAGGTTGGCGACGAGTGGCGCATGCTGGAGGCTGGCATGGTGACCACTGTGGAGCCAGGCATTTACATCTCAAACAGCCGCAAGATTCCGAAGCGATTCCGCAATATTGGAATTCGCATTGAAGATGACGTCGCCGTCACGGGCAAGGGTCCGGATGTTTTGAGCAAAGGCCTGGCAACAGATCCTGACGAAATTGAGGCGTTGATGCACAGCGCATGAGCGGCTCCGCAAAAAACGGCCACTACGACATCGTTATTGCCGGTGGCGGCATGATTGGTACAAGCATGGCGCTTGCACTCGCGCCACTGGGACTGCGCATAGCGATGGTGGAGGCCGTCGCTCGTAAGGGGGCTCAGCAACCGAGTTTTGATGACCGGTCCACCACGCTGTCGCGCAGTTCGCAACGCATGTACGAGGCGATGGGAATATGGCCCGACATCGTTGCAGCCTCGACTCCTATTCGAAGTATTCACGTTTCCGACAAAGGTCGGTTCGGCTTTTCGCACATCGACGCCGAGGAACAGGGTGTCGAAGCATTGGGGTACGTTGTCATCAATCGCGTGCTTGGCGCCGTGTTGCAGTCAAAGCTCACCGAGCAAGACGGAGTTGATGTTATATGTCCCGCGCGCGTAGTCGCCGTCGAGCTTGGTCCGGACTCCGCTATCACGACGCTGGAGTTGGAGGACGAGAAGCGACAGAACCTGTCTTGCAGCCTGCTTGTCGCCGCTGACGGTGCGAATTCCAACGTTCGCACGATGCTCGGAATCTCCGCGCAAAAAAGCCAGTATGGACAACGCGCAGTTATCGGCAACCTGTCGCCCGAAAAGCAGCCCAACAATCGCGCCTACGAGCGCTTTACGGCGCAGGGGCCGCTGGCTATTCTGCCTGTCGCGGATGATCGTGCCGCTTTCGTATGGACAGTATCCGAACATGATGCCGAACGTGTGCTCGCCCTGGATGACCAGGAATTTCTGGCTGAGATTCAGGCAGAATTCGGTTATCGCCTGGGTAGGTTTTCGCGCGTAGGCAAACGCGCTGCGTATCCGCTGGTCCTGACCAAAGCCGTGCGTCTCACCGCAACACGTAGCGTATTGGTCGGCAACTCGGCGCATGGTTTGCATCCAGTTTCGGCGCAAGGATTCAATCTCGGCATGCGTGATGTCGCCGCACTTTGCGATTGCGTCGCGGACGCGCGATCGGCGTCAGGCGGCGTCGATCCCGGCAACGGGCAGCTGCTGGAACGCTACGCTACGTGGCGCCGTAGTGACCAGAACAAACTCGTGAATTTCACCGATAACCTGGTACGAATTTTCGGCAGTTCTCGTCCGCCAACAAGGATACTGCGAAATATTGGGATGCTCGCTTTCGATTTGGTGCCGGGCGTGCGCTCGTTGTTCGCGAAACATACGATGGGTTTGGCCGGGCACCTGCCACGCCTGTCACGCGGAGTGCCGCTACGATGAAGGCACGCTTCGAAATAGTAATCGTTGGTGGCGGCGTTACGGGACTTACCCTTGCAGCGTTGCTTGGCAAGTGCGGCCATGCCGACGTGCTTGACATCACGCTTATCGATGCCGCGCCACGACCTGTTTATTCAAGCGCTGACCAGGTTGCGTTGCGGGTGTCGGCTATTGCCAGCGGTTCGGCAACGATTCTCGACTCCGTCGGTGCCTGGCCGCACGTTGTCGCGGCTCGATTGTCGCCCTATGAAAGCATGCGCGTGTGGGATGAAAACGATACCGCGGATAGCGGCTCGGCATTGCGCTTCGATGCTGCGGAGTTCGCCGTACCACAATTGGGATTCATTGTAGAGAACGTGCTCTTACAGGACGCGCTGCTCAGGGTGCTCGACCGAACGAATGTCTCGTTGCGTTTTGAAAGCAGCATCGAGTCGCTGCCTGACGCCGATCTTGTTGTCGGCGCAGACGGCGCGCGATCTCTTGTTCGCGAGCTGGCCGGTATTGCCAGCAATAGGCGGTCGTATGAGCAGACTGCGTTTGTGACACACCTGACTCCCGAAATCGCTCATCGCAGCACGGCCTGGCAGCGATTCTTGCGTGATGGTCCGCTTGGTATGTTGCCACTCGCTGACGGACGCATTTCGGTGGTCTGGTCGACGAGCCCTGAGAGAGCCAAAGTAGCGCTGGCTGCGTCGGATGCGGACGTCGGTTGTATGCTGACCGAGGCCACCGATTACACCCTGGGTGAGCTCACGGTCGCAGGCCCGAAGGGTGCGTTTCCACTGAGTGCCCAACACGCCGATGAATATGTACGTACGGGCGTTGCCTTAATTGGTGATGCGGCACATGCGATCCACCCGTTGGCAGGACAGGGCGCAAATCTCGGCTTGCAGGATGCCGCTGAGCTTGCGCGCGTGATCGATGAGGCGATCGGGCAGGGGCTGCATCCCGGCGACAAGCCTGTGCTGCGTCGTTATGAACGGGCTCGCAAGGGCGCCAATTTGACAATGTTGCATCTCATGACTGGCCTCAATCGCTTGTTTGCGACAGACTCCACGTTGGCAGGAGAAATAAGAATGGCCGGCATGCGATTATTTAATCGCAGCGGCCCGATAAGAGAACGCGCCGTGAAGGTCGCACTAGGGGTCAACTAAGCCCCAGGGGAACAATGAAGCACCGTTACGTATACGTGCTGGCGGCATTGCTGACAGTCATCGGTCTATCTGTCTTTTACTATAAATGGCAGGTGCTCGGGTTCCCCCTGACCGAGGACCAGGAAACGCCGGTATGGACGATCGAGTCTGCGGTGAGCTTTGAGAGCGGCCCGGGCACCATCAAAGTCCAGCTGCAAGTGCCAACCCTGACGCCCGGTTTCCGCATGCTCAATGAAAATTCTGTGTCGCGCGGTTATGGCTTCAATTTGAATTACGGCAGTGGCGGTCGTGAAGCACAATGGGCCATTCGTCGTGCCGACGGCGAGCAGACGATTTACTACCGTATTTCGGTCTATGAGGATGACCTAGTCGACCAGTCGGACACGACGCCGCCGTTTCCGCCGCTGCCTGTTATCAATGAGCCGTTAAAGACGGCAGTTGACGTTCTCGTCGATGATGTCAATGATCATTCTGCCGATACAGCATCCTTCACGACAGAATTACTGCGGCGCATGAATGATCCGTCTCCCGACCCGAATGTCGAATTGTTGCTGTCAGGCGTCGAAAGCAGTGCGGGCTTTGTAGAGATTGTTACGACGCTACTGGCATCGGCGCGTATTCCGGCACGCATAGTTCGTGGCTTCCTGCTTGCCGGCCGGCAACGCAGTGCTGAGCTGGTTCCCTGGCTCGAGGTTTATGACGGCGATCGATGGTTGTATTTCAATCCGGCGACGGGAGAGGAGAATCTGCCCGAGCGCTATCTGGTCTGGTGGCGTGGCAATGAGCGCCTGGTCAATGTTGAAGGCGGCAGCAACGTTGAGGTCGGCTTCGCGATCCAGGAGAATCACCTGGACGCGATGGCCATCGCCGAGACACAAGCTGCGCAACGTGGCACCCTCGCTGTGGATTTGTCCCTCTATAGCCTGCCGATTCGGACGCAGGCCGTATACAGCGTGCTTCTCATGATTCCCATCGGCGCACTGGTCATGGTCATCATGCGAAACATGGTCGGCATCGACGCGTTCGGCACGTTCATGCCCGTTCTGATCGCACTTGCATTTCGTGAGACGAAACTATTCTGGGGCGTCATTCTTTTTACAACGCTGGTCGCTCTTGGTTTGACGATTCGCTTCATGCTGGATCGATTGCGACTGTTGCTGGTGCCCAGGCTCAGTGCAGTTCTGATAGTGGTTGTCATCCTGATGCTTTTTATCAGCCTGATGTCTCACCGGCTGGGGCTGGAGACGGGTCTGTCCGTTGCACTGTTTCCGATGGTTATCATCGCAATGACCATCGAACGCATGTCGGTAATGTGGGAGGAGCGCGGGGCGGCGGATGCCATGCGTGCGGGTCTTGGCAGTTTGTTTGTTGCTATCGCGGCATACATTTTCATGGGTATGGCCTGGCTTGAGCATCTGATTTTTACTTTCCCTGAAATGCTGCTGGTCATCCTGGCCATTGTCCTGCTCTCCGGGCGTTACACCGGGTATCGGCTGACAGAGCTCAGGCGCTTCAAGGAACTGTCGGCGGAATAATGTTTAGCGTCGCCAAGAGTCTGCGCAACGCGGGAGTGCTTGGCCTCAATGAGCGCAACGCCGATTTCATTCAGCGCCTGAATCCACGCAGGCTGTTTCCGCGGGTTGATGACAAAACGATAACCAAGGAACTCGCCCTAAGTGCGGGGATGGCCGTGCCGGATCTGTATGGTGTCATCGCGCATCAGGCAAGAGTGCGCGAATTTGCCGACATAGTACGTGAACATGACAGTTTCGTGATCAAGCCTGCTCAAGGTAGTGGTGGCGACGGTATTCTCGTTGTGACCAGCCGGAGTCAACGCAAGCGCGACAGTTTTCGACTCAGCAGCGGCATACTGATATCCGCAGACGAAATATTTCATCACATCTCGAATATCGTCGGTGGGCAGTACAGCCTGAGCGGCAACCGCGACAAGGCGCTGATTGAGTACTGCGTACGTTTCGATCCCACGTTTGCCGAGGTCAGCTACCAGGGAGTGCCCGACATTCGTGTGGTGGTTTATCGTGGCTACCCGGCGATGGCCATGGTGCGGCTGCCGACCCGGGCATCAGATGGCAAAGCGAATCTTCATCAAGGCGCAGTTGGCGCCGGCGTGGACTTGAGCACAGGAGAAACTCTAACTGGTGTGCTCAACGATGTCGTGGTTGAGGAACATCCGGATACAGGTGCCCTGGTTGGAGGGCTCAAGATTCCGGAGTGGGATTTTATTTTGCAGTCAGCAGCGAAGGGCTACGATGTGACAGGGTTGGGTTACCTCGGCGTCGACATGGTGATTGATCGTGATCGCGGCCCGCTGATCCTGGAAATGAATGCACGGCCCGGACTGAGTATTCAAATAGCAAATTGTACGGGGCTTGCAAACCGCATCGCTCGAATCGAGGAGATCTACAACGGTGACGCAACGCCGGAAGAGCGTGCGGCCGTAGCCAGGCGAGAATTTCCCGCTACTAGAGGCCATCAGCCTGCGAAGCAAACGACCGAGATAGAAACGCTTTCACGGCGTTTGTCCGGATTGAGATAGGAGTGCCGTTGGTCGCCACGAAAAACCAGCATATCGCCTTCATTTAGCGCGTGATGTTCGCCGCCGGCGATCAACACGACTTTGCCCCTTTCGCACGTTAAGTATTCACGGGTTCCAGCGGTATGCGGAACACCGACCATACGGCCGCCTGGGGCCAACTCTGTGCGTGATATCTCAAGACCCGGCAGCGCTTCAGGCACGAGCGGCCGCAGGACGGCGTCCTGACGTTTGCGCTGGCGGACCTTGTCTGCAGGTACAAAAACGAATTCACTGCGTGGCGGGCCGACCAACTCCTCAATGGAGACGTTCAATCCACTCGCCGCTTTGTTGAGAACCGTCAGGGTTGGGTTGGCGGTGCCGGTTTCCAGGCTTGCCCAGGTAGGGCGGGGGATTCCGGACAAGTCTGCGACCTGTTGCTGTGACATGTTGCGAGACTCGCGCAGTCGGCGAATGTTTCTGGCCAGGTTTCGTCTGATGTCTGTCATGTTGTCAAAGTATCAATTTGCTAGTTTAATAGCAATTCCGTTGCTTTGATAGCAAACGGCCCACACACTGTACCAAGACATCAGGAGCACAACATGGCAATTCGACTTGAACACGCAAACATGGTGGTTCGCGATATTGATGCCGCGGTCAATTTTCTTGGCGCCGCGTTTCCGGAGTTTCGCGTGCGCCGTGAAGGCCTTAATGACGGTACGCGCTGGATGCATTTCGGCACGGACGACACGTACATCGCACTGGCCGAAGCAACCGAAGAACCGGTTGAACGATGGGTGCCTTATGACGGCAAGCCGGGTATCAATCATCTTGGTTTTGAAGTTGATGACGTCGGAACGCTGCAGCAGAGACTTGCCGACGCAGGATTCAAAGACTCGACCTACCCGAACAATCATCCGTATCGCAAGCGCGTTTACTTTCATGATGACGACGGCAACGACTGGGAGTTCGTGCAGTATTACTCCGACGACCCGAAAGAGCGCAATGACTATGAGCTAGAGGACCAGGGCTAATCGTCTGCAGAGTGGGGCCCTGCAGTTGCGAGCCAGGCATCCATGCGTTGTTCGAGGAGGTCGAGCGGCAATGCGCCACCGCCAAGTAATTCGTCATGGAATGCGCGGACGTCGAAATCATCACCCAACTGGCGTTCCGCACGTTCTCGCAGAGTTAATATTTTGAGTTGTCCAATTTTGTACGCTAGTGCCTGGCCAGGCATCGCGATATAGCGGTCGATTTCATTGACGATGTCGTGTTCCGTCTTCGCAGCGTTGTCTTTGAAAAAGTCGATAGCCTGTTGTCGTGTCCAGCCCTTGTAGTGAATTCCGGTATCGACGACGAGGCGCACGGCACGCCACATGTCGTATGTGAGCTGGCCGAAGCGTGAGTACGGATCTTTGTACAGTCCCAGGTCATATCCGAGCCGCTCGCTGTACAGTCCCCATCCTTCTACAAACGCTGTGAAGCCGAGGAAGCGACGGAACATCGGCAGGTCGCCGAGCTCCTGTTGCAGGGAGATCTGCAGGTGATGACCGGGCATGGCCTCATGCACGCTGAGTACCTCAATCTCATACTTTGGGCGCACCTCGGGGCGGTACAGATTTACCCAGTAGATTCCCGCGCGACTGCCGTCAGCTGCCGGTCGCGAGTAATACGCCGTCGTAGTATCCGGTGCAATCGAATCCGGAATCGGCTTCACTCCGTAGGGCATGCGGGGAAGCAGTCCGAACAGATTCACGAGTTCCGGATCGATGCGCTTGCTGGTTGCGAGGTAGGCCTGGAATAGATCGTCGGGATCGTCGTAATAAAACTGCGGGTCTGTACGCAAAAACACGAGGAAGTCCTGAAAGCTGCCCTCGAATTCGACCTCGGCGATGACCTCCTCCATCTCATCGCGAATGCGCTTCACCTCTTCAAGGCCGAGCCGATGGATTTCATCCGGTGTCTTGTGCGTGGTCGTGAACGACTTTGCCAGGTGTTCATACCAGGCGCTGCCATTCGGCAACGCTGACAGTCCAATACTCTTGCGAGACGCAGGCAAATACTTCTGGTTGAAGTAACGGTCGAGCTTTTTATAGGCAGGTAATACGGTCTTTTCGATCAAAGCGATCGCCGTCGCGCGAAATCGCTCCTGTTCTCCTGCAGGAATCGACTCGGGCAGGGTAGCGAACACTCGGTAGAACGGACTTTCCTCTGCGCTGTCAACAATTTGCAGCGCCAGTTGAGCAACGATGCGCTGCATCAATACCCTGGGCGCCATGATACCGGCCTTGCGACCTGCCTCGGCGAGCGCAATTTTCTGATCGACTACCATGTCAACCTTACCCATGCGCGAAAGCCAGTCTTCGAAATCCTTAACAGTCGTCATTCGCAGCCGGTTCGTTGTGTTCTCCAGGTTTTGTACGCCGCCACGATGGAAGAACGGCAACAGGTAATCGCGAAATTGATGTTCATCGACATCGTCCTGCAATTGGCGGCGGAAAAGTTCGTAGTTGAGTTGATCGGCGGCAGACAGATCACCGCGCTCGATCGCGTAAATGCGACGAAGAAACGCGCGGGTTTCGTCATAGCGGCGTTCGATGGCATCGAGACCCTGATCCGACCATTGATCATTGTAGCGTCGATCGCCGATGGCCGAGGCCTGCACCGGAGACGCTGCGAGGCGCCATTCCCAGTGCTCATCGAGCAGCGCCGCAAAGTCTGAACTTGCGTCGCCGTAGGACGCAGTAGAGACGGATAAGAGCAGCGCAACCATCGCGAATTTGCTGATTTTCATTTTGAGGTCACCGAGTTGTTTGTCGGGCATTGTTACCGTCTGTCGGGCTGCTGGCAACCGCAGCCGCAGTTGGCTATGATTGCGCGCACTGATCAATAGCGTGCTCAGAAGAGACCCCGTTCAATCGGGGCGCCGAAGGCGCAACACGCCCGGAAACGCTCAGGCAGAAGGACTGAGTTCGCTGATTAGCTCTGGAGAGCGGCCGTGACGGCCCACCGAAGGGGAAAGTGGTAACCGCCGAAAGGCAGTTGCTATCGATCTCTCAGGTAGCAAAGGACAGAGGGGCGGCAGACGAATAGTGTCTGCCGCCCTTCGTTTTGCGACAGAGATGAGCTGATGGGATCAAAAACTCCACTTTATGATCGACACGTTGCTGCCGGCGCGCGCATCGTCGATTTCGGTGGTTGGGATATGCCGCTGCACTACGGTTCGCAGAAAGAGGAACATCATGCGGTGCGCCAGAACGCGGGCGTATTCGACGTCTCTCACATGACGATCGTCGATTTATCCGGCGAGAAGGTGCGCGACTTCCTGCGATACCTCCTGGCAAACGATGTTGCAAAGCTCAAGGATTACGGCAAGGCGCTGTATACCTGCATGCTCAACAGCGCCGCTGGCGTGATCGATGATCTGATCGTCTATTTCATCGCCGCAACAGAGTATCGCCTGATTGTTAATGCTGCGACTCGCGACAAGGACCTTGCGTGGATTCGTGAGCAGGCCGCTGCATACGATGTAGCCGTGGCCGAACGTGCCGAACTTGCGATGATTGCGGTGCAAGGCCCAAACGCCAGGGAGTTGGCTGCCCCGTGCATCACCGCGGAGCATCGAGAATCGACAATGGCTCTGAAACCGTTCAACGGCGTGCGAGCAGGCGACTTTTTCGTCGCTCGCACCGGATACACGGGCGAAGACGGCTGGGAAATCTGTCTGCCAGCGGCAGCTGCACCAGCGGTCTGGGATCGGCTGCTCGCTGCGGGCGTAGCGCCCTGTGGATTGGGCGCTCGGGATACACTACGACTTGAAGCTGCGATGAACCTGTACGGCACCGATATGGACGACACGACGTCGCCGCTGGAGGCCGGCCTCAGCTGGACCATCGCCTGGGACCCAGTCGATCGCGACTTCATCGGCCGCGCCGCGCTGCAGACACAGCGTGATTCCGTGGACAATCAGCGCTTCGTCGGGTTGTTGCTCGAGGATCGCGGTGTATTGAGAAATCACCAGAAAATCGTTGTCGATGGCATTGGCGAAGGTGAGATTACGAGCGGCGGCTTTTCGCCGACGATTGGCAGATCAATTGCGCTGGCGCGTGTGCCAGCCGGGGACTATGACCGCGCGAAAGTCGAAGTCAGGGGGAAACTGTTGAACGTACGCATCGTCAAGACGCCGTTCGTTCGCAATGGACAAATACGTATCGAAGTAGAGGGAGAAGTACGATGAGTGAATTGCCTGGAGATCTCCTGTACACAAAGGAGCACGAGTGGTTGCGCCGCGAAGAAAATAACAGCGTTACCATCGGCATTACGGATCATGCACAGAGTGCTCTTGGCGACCTCGTGTACGTTGAACTACCGGAAGTCGGCCAGGACCTTGAGGATGGCGACGAAATGGCGGTCGTCGAGTCCGTTAAGGCGGCGTCAGACGTCTATGCGCCGCTGGCGGGCAATATCATTGCGGTGAATGAGGATCTCGCCGACGATCCCGAAAAAATCAATTCTGATCCGTATGGAGGCGGTTGGATCGTCCGGCTTCAGCCCTCCGACGCTATCGACGAAGGCGCACTGATGTCACCCGATGCCTATCAACAATTTGTCGATGAACTAGACGACTAAGCTTTTTCTGTTGAGATAAGCAATGCCATTCATACCCCACACTGAGAAAGACACGCGGGAAATGCTCGAGGCGATCGGCGTTGACTCGATCGCGGATTTATTCGACGAAATTCCCGCGGAGCTACTGATCGACGACTTGAAAAACGTGCCGGAGGCGCTGACCGAGATGGAGGTCACGCGGCTGATGCGCGAACGCGCCGATATGGATGGGACGCCGATGAGCTTCATCGGCGCAGGCGCCTACGAGCATCACATACCGACCGCGGTCTGGGATATTGCAACGCGCGGCGAATTCTATAGCGCCTACACGCCGTATCAGGCGGAGGCCAGTCAGGGCACGCTGCAGACGATTTATGAATACCAGACGATGATCACTGAGCTTACAGCGCTCGACGTCAGTAACGCCTCGTTGTATGACGGTGCGTCGTCGTTGGCCGAAGCCGCGTTGATGGCAGTAAGAGTAAATCGTCGTGTAAAGTCCGGTCGCATCTTGCTTGCGCCGGGCGTCAATCCCGTTTATCAGCAGGTCGCGTCCGCTATTTCGGGCGCGCAAGGCCTGACCTTTGAGCGACTGGCGCAGGACGTCACGTCAGGCAACGTCGATTTCGACAAGTTGCCGGACGATAGGGAGCCGGTCGCCGTTGTTATTCAACAACCTTCGTTTCCGGGCACCCTGGAGGACGTGGATCGCCTGACAACCTGGGCAAAAGCACAAGGGGCGCTCGTCATCGCTATCGTTAATCCAACGTCGCTCGCGCTTCTCAAGGCGCCGGGACACTGGGGAGAAGATGGCGTCGACATCGCCTGTGGCGAAGGCCAGCCGTTGGGCGTGCCGCTGTCTTCCGGCGGGCCTTACTTTGGCTTCATGACCTGTAAACAAAACCATGTGCGTCAGATGCCCGGTCGTATCGTCGGTCGGACGACCGATCTCGACGGCAATTCGGGCTTCGCCCTGACGCTACAGGCGCGCGAGCAACACATTCGTCGCTCGAAGGCGACGTCAAACATCTGCACCAACCAGGGGCTGATGGTCACGGCAGCAACAATTTACATGTCGCTGCTCGGCTTTGATGGTCTGGCACAAGTGGCGCGGGCATCGCACGCCAACACGACCAAGCTCGTTCTCGGCCTGTGCACAATTGATGGCGTCAGGCGACTGTATGAGGGAGCATTCTTTCACGAAGCTGCGTTGCGTCTGGACTGCCCGGTTGCGCCCATACTCGATGCGCTTGCTGAGAGAAATATACTCGCGGGGTTCGACTTGACGTCGACTGTTGGCACTGACGCGTTGCTGGTCTGCGCGACAGAAACAAAGACGGACAGCGATATTGAGGCCTGCGTTGCGGCGTTCGCCGACGTAATGGCTGCCTGCAACGTAAAGAGCGCCTAACAAAAGGACAGAATGTGCCAAGAATTCAACACGAAAATGCGAGCTACAGGACACACGGGGAGTTGCCGGCGATTGGCAGCCGTGCTCCCGACGTATCGCTGGTCGATATGAAATTGCGAAACGTGTCGTTCGCCAATTGGATGGGCAAGCGCAAGGTCTTGAACATATTCGTCAGTGTCGACACCCCGGTGTGTGCCAAGTCGGTGATCGAATTCGACCGACTCGGCGCCGACGTCGATGACATCGCCCTGCTCATGGTTTCGTATGACTTGCCGTTTGCGCACAGGCGATTCCAGGAAGAGCACGAGTTAACGACTGTCGTCGGGCTTTCCGCAATTCGTCATGCCGGCTTCGGCGAGAACTACGGCGTGCAAATCGTTGAAGGACCGCTCGCAGGTATGTTTTCACGAGCCGTCGTCGTACTCGATGAGAACAACACTATCGTGCATCGCGAGCACATCGAGGACATTAGTACGGAGCCCGACTACGGGGCGGCGTTTCGTGCGCTCGGAATAACTATTGATGAGTAACTTGATTTTTGACAAGTCACGTTCGGGCCGCCGCGCCTATGCGCAGGCACCGCACG